>FR902232.1 GCA_000438415.1 Clostridium sp. CAG:628 | reverse complement strand
ACATTACTTATAGTAAGAGTATTACCACTTACTGTAGGTACTGTTCCACTTAAACAAGTAATATTTAACTTATCAAGTGTAACTGATGTATCACTTGGTGTTAAAGTAAACTCTACACTATTTCCTTTTTGTACTTGTTTAATATTCTTATCTATTGTTCCTTCTTTAAAATCTATCTCTATTGTTTTTAAATTCTCATCTACTTCTGTATTCTCTCCATCAGGTAAATATTCTCCTCTTGCACTTATCTGTGTAACAAAATACTTTCCAAGACTAGCATTCTGTGCATCACTCTTAAGCCATGCATATAAATTAAATATCTTTGTTTCTCCTACTCCTATTTGTATATTACTTGCTATCTTATGATTATTATCAGTAGTATTTAAGTAATCACTATATAAACCTATTGCAGGTGTTTCTCCTTGAACTCCAAACCCTATTTTAACTTGATCATCGTTTACAAATTCAGAATACTCACTTGTTCCATCACTTATTACTCCTGCAGTCATATCTCTTTCTAAAAATATACTTACATATAAAGGTAAACTACCAGTATTAGTTAATGTAAATATATATGGTTTTAAATTATTCCAGTCATCATTAGTAACTGGATCAGCTACTGGATATATCTTACTATAAACAGTATTACCATTACTATCAGTTTCTGTTCCAATAATATTGCCTATATTATTAACATTACTTGCACATGTTGAATCTTTACAAAATGATAAACTAATATCTCCAAACTTTATAACATCACTTGCACCACTTTTATCTACTTTAAATATTGCATAACTTAAAGCAATAAAAAGTATACTAACAAATAATACTACTCCTATAGTTATTTTAATCTCTCTATTTATTAACTTTTCTAGTCCCATGTTATCACCTATTCTATTACAATATTAATTATAAAATATTTTTTTAATTTTATCAA
>FR902231.1 GCA_000438415.1 Clostridium sp. CAG:628 | reverse complement strand
TATCCATATAATTTTATTAGTTTTATTATTTAAGTTAGTTAGAAGATAACACCCTATGCTTAGTACTTTATTTTGTACTAAAGGTGAAGACATATAACTTATTATATTATTAATTTTATTAATCATATTATACATTCTCCTTCTACTCTTAAACTAATACAAGTATACCAAAAAAAGTACTCTTTTCAAGTACTTTTAATCACTTTGTAAACATATACAATCTAATTCTTTTCTTCTAGATTTAGACAATATATTAGCTTTTACACCATTATCAAATATTACATCATTATTTTTCCAGTCTAGTACTGAAACTCTTTTAGTATTTAATATATATGACTTATGACTATAAATAAATTTATCATTTAATTTGCTTTTGATATTTTCTAATGTATCATTTATCATATGTTCACCAAAATCTGTTACTAGTACTGTTTTTCTTTTATAGTTATCTCTATATAAGTATAATATATTTTCTAAATCTACTATATATGTTTTATTATTAATATTTAATTTAAAATGACTTCTTAGTTTTAATTGTTTGAAACAAATATCAAATAATTCATGTAAATTCTTTTCTGCTTCATATTGTTTATTTACAAAGTCTAATATTTGAAGTCTTTGTTTAAATGTCTCTAAAGCCATACCACCATTTACACTAAAAACTATTATAGGACTTTTCCAGTCATAATTTCTTATAGTTCTAGATATGTCTATAGCATTAGTATTAGGTAGTTCAAAATCTAAAATATATATAAATGTATTATGTTCTCCTACTTTAATAGTATTTATTAATTCTTTAGAGAATTTACTAAACGTTTTTATATCAAAAGGGTAATCATTTTTCATCATATAACTTATTATAATTTCTTTAGTTTTTTCTAAATGTAATGGATTATCCTCTACTACTATGAAATTTATCATTATATTACCTCTGTCTGAATATATAATACCACTAAAAAAATATTTTAACAGGCTTTGTTAGTCCCTATTATATATAAAAAAGAGATTAATTTTCACTATTAATCTCTTCTATTATTTTTTCTATTTTTCTTCCATATTCTATAGATGTATCATAAATGAAATTTATTTCAGGCATATGTCTTAAGTTTAATCTACTTGCTAATTCTGTTCTAAAGTAAGAACTAGCATTTTTCATATCTTTTATTACTTTAGCACGTTTTTCATCATCAAGAGTTGTAAAGTATACTTTAGCACTTGATAAGTCATTAGTAACAGTAGCATAAGTTATTGTAACATTCTTTAAGTCTTCATCTTTTACTTCTGTTAAAAGAATCTTACTTATTTCTTTTACCATATCTGAGGCTACTCTTTCTCCTTTTAATCTCATTATTTCTTAATCTCCTTCATTTCAAAAGCAATTATTGTATCTCCTACTTTTATATCAGAATAGTTTTCTATAGTTAAACCACAGTCATAACCTGACTTAACTTCTTTTACTTGGTCTTTTTCTCTTTGTAAACTACCTATTTTAGAAGTAGTAATTATTACACCATCACGAATTAGTTTACATTCACTATTATTTTTAATAACTCCACTAGTTACATGAACTCCTGCAATATTACCTACTTTAGAGAATTTAAATATTTGTCTTATTTCTGCTTCTCCAGTAGTTACTTCTTCATAAGTAGGATCTAACATACCTTTCATAGCACTTTCTATTTCTTCAACTAATTTATATATTATGTTATATAGTCTTATATCTACTTCATAGTTTTTAGCCGCTTCTTTAGTTTTAGCACTTGGTACTACATTAAAACCAATTATTATAGCATTAGACGCACTTGCAAGGACTACATCACTTTCAGTAATTGTTCCTACACCACTTCTTATTACTGTTACTTTTACTCCTTCAACATTTATTTTTTCTAGAGCATTTTTAACAGCCTCTTCACTACCTTTAACATCAGTTTTAAGTACTATATTTATTTCTTTATGACCACTTTCTATTCTTTCAAATAAGTCTTCTAAACTAACTGCTTTTTTAGTATATTTCTTTTCTTTTTCAGCATTTGCTCTTTTTTCAGCAATACTTCTTGCTTCTTTTTCTGTTTCAAAAGCCATAAACTTATCTCCAGCAACTGGTACCACATTTAAACCTGTTATTTCAACTGGAGTACTAGGTAGAGCACTTATTAAATCGTTCCCATTAGAGTCTTTTAATGTTCTTACTTTACCAAAAGAACTTCCTACTACTACAGGGTCTCCTAAACGAAGTGTACCATTATTTATTAATAGAGATGCTATTACACCTTTATTTTTATCTAACTTACTTTCAATTACTGTGCCTGATGCATATCTTTTAGGATTAGCCTTTAAGTCTTCCATTTCAGCAAGCGCTAAGATACTTTCTAAAAGTAAATCAACATTTTCTCCAGTATGAGCACTTAATTTAACGAATATTGTGTCTCCTCCCCATTCTTCTGGAGTTAAACCATATTCACTCATTTCACTCATTATTTTATCTACATTAGCAGTTGTTTTATCTATTTTATTTATTGCAACAATAATTGGAACATTCGCACTTTTAGCATGGTCAATTGCTTCTTTAGTTTGAGGCATAACTCCATCATCTGCAGCAACTATTATTACAACTATATCAGTTATTTTAGCACCTCTTGCACGCATTTCAGTGAATGCAGCATGTCCCGGAGTATCTATAAATGTTATTTTATTTCCGTTTATTTCAACTTGATATGCACCAATTGCTTGAGTAATTCCACCAGCTTCACCACTTGCTACATGAGCGTTTCTGATATAGTCTAGTAGTGTGGTTTTACCATGATCTACATGACCCATTATTGTTACAACAGGTGCACGTGGTACTAAATCACTTTCTTTATCAATAATTTCATATTCTTCAAAATTACTTATGTCAACGCTAGACTCTTTTTTAAGTTCTTTTTTGTATTCCATACATATTACTTCTGCATCTTCAAAACTAATACTTGAATTAATATTGATCATAAGTCCCATATTGAACATTTTCTTTATTAAATCAGTATCACTTACATTTAATGCAAGTGCTAAATCTTTTACAGTCATTTTATCTTTATATAAAACAACATTATTTGTTTCATTAGTGTTTCCTTGTAATTTAGTTTTGTTTTTATAAATACTCTTCTTTTCTTTTTTAAAGTTCTCATTATCTTTAGAACTATCTTTCTTTTTAAGTTTTATCTTTTTAGAAGTAACTTCTTTATTTAATAAACTATCTTCTAATAGACTTTCAGCACGATCTTCAAAATCATATTTACTTTCTAATTCTTCACTTAATAAGTTTTCTTCATTATTAACTAGTTCATTATCTAAATAAATTATATCATCATCTTCTAAAAAATCATCTTTATTACTAGCGTTTATTCCTAGTTCTTTACATTTTTTTAGTATTTCTTCTATACTTCTATTTGTATCAAGTGAGTATTCTTCTACTGTCATAAATTCACACCCTTTCTTTGGTTAAATTTTTTCTTTTAATATATCATATATTTCTAAAGGTATTTTTGTTTCTAAGTGTCTATCTAATACTTTAGAATTTTCTGCCTTTTTTATAACTTCTAAGTCTTTTTTTAGATAGCAACCTCTTCCATTGGCTTTTAATGTATCATCTACTATTATAGTTCCTTCTGGAGTTCTTACAACTCTAAGTAGTTCTTGTTTTGGTAGTTTTTCTTTAGTTACTACACAAGAACGCATTGGTATTTTTTTATTTTTCATAATTACTCATTTATTTGTTTATTTATGTCTTCTAGAGTTTTAACTTTAATAGTATATTTTGTTAATTTACTAGCCAATTTTATATTAATACCTTTTTTACCTATTGCTAAACTTAGGTTTTCTTTATCTGTTATAGCAAGTGCTTCTTTGTTTTTCTCATCTACTATACTTACATTTACATTTTTGGCAGGACTTAATGCATTAGCAATAAATTCTTCTTTGTTATCGCTATATAAAACAATGTCTATTTTTTCTCCATTAAGTGCTTCAATGATGTTTGCGATGCGTCTACCTTTTTCTCCTATACAACTTCCTACAGCATCAACATTTGGATTTGTACTTGAAACTGCAACTTTACTTCTTACACCTGCTTCACGGGCAACACCATGCATAAGCAAAGTGCCATCAGAGAATTCTGGAACTTCACTTTCAAATAATCTTTTTACAAAACCATAGTGTTTTCTACTTAATTTGATACTTGGCCCTTTTGGAGTTTCTTCAATTTTTGTAATATATACTTTTACAGAATCTCCCATTTTTAGTGTTTCACCTGGAATTAATTCATTTTTTGGAAGTAAACCACGTGCTGGACCTAAGTCAACATAATAGTTTCTAGCATCTTCTAGTGCTAAAAAACCTATCATAATTTCGCCTTCTTTATCTCTAAATTCTTCCATTACTTGATTTCTTTCTGCTTCTCTTATTTTTTGAAGTACTACTTGTTTAGCAACACTTATTGCAACACGTCCAAAGTCTTCTGTTTCAACTTCAGTTTCGTATACATCACCTAACTTAGCATCTGGATGATCTTCCCTCGCTTCTTCTAATGTAAACTGTGCATCAGGATTTTCTAATTCTTCTACTACAGTCATTCTTCTAAATACTCTTATTACTCCATTTTCAGTATTTATTTCACATCTAATATCTGCATCTTCTCCTGTATTCTTTTTATATGCAGCAGTAAATGCATTAGTCATAGCTTCTTTTATTACGTCTTCACTTATTCCTTTTTCTTTAACTAAATAGTCAAATGCTGTTTTAAATTCTTTATTGTTCATCACTACCTCCTTTACTACATATGTCTAAAACATATTCAGTCTTTATCAAATCTAACTCATCAATTATTGGGTTAACTATGTCAGATACTTGTTTACATAAATCTGTGTCTACTACTTTATCACTATCTATTTTGATAAATAAAGTATCAATTCCATCTTCTTTTTCAAATGAGATATCATATATTTTAACACCTACTTCATTAAGAGGATTTGATAAAACATCCATTAATTTTTCTTTCATAATGCCTCCTTTACATAAATTAAAGAGTGGCTTACATAATGCCACTCCTTTCAAGTAATTTAATTATACCATGGTATTTTATGAAATACAAGGCTTTTAGTGAAATTTAGCATCCACTTGAAGTTTCTTTTATTTCATAAGGATTTGATGAGGAACCATCTCCACTTGAGTATTTTACACATGATTTTAGACTTATAACTGGTCGAACACTTTTAAAATTATCTACTTTGGCGAAATGTAAATGTCCTGGTATTCCAGAACCAGATACAAAGTATACATAAGAATAACTGTCTAACCACTCATCAGGTGTCATTAGCCACCATGAATTTGTTCCAGTTGAACTAGTTTTTGCACTATTATTATAATACCATGAGGTTGCATCATTTAACACAAGACCGCCTGCAAACTTTATTTCATCTGCTGTCATTAGTGCTATTGGATATATTAACTTGCCATTTCCTGTACTTGTACTAACTGTAAATTTATCACTATTATTATTACAGTCGTATGTCGGTATATTCGCACCAGACATTCTATTATATGCTGCATAATAGAATGTTGTAGAACAATTTGGACAATAGGTTCCTTTACCGATTTCTCTATCGGAACAATATATTGCATCGTTACTTACATATTTTTCGTAATTTGTTTTTAAATTATTTTGATACCATGTATCTATTACTCCCTTTATTGTACTACTATTCTCGTTCGTTCTATTATTTGTAAGTGTTCCACTTGTCCCGTACATATATCCTGAATACATGGAATTATTATATGATGAATTAAACATTGTACTTGAATTTATATATGCGTTTGTTGCTGTTGGACTTGTTCCATGATATAGAAGTCTTATACTTTTATCATTGTTTGTTCTTATTATTCTCCAATAAAAACCTGCAAATTTAACCCAGTTATCTAAAGCATTTCCTGCGAAATAGTATACAGGAGTATCATTTTCAGTACTTGTATATAAAGTATTTGTATTGTCAACAGTTAACACTGTACCAAAGTTTGTCCTTGTTAATCTTGTTGATTTATCTTGATAAATCTGGTAAGCCAAAGTGTCTTTATCAAACGGATTAGATTCTCCTAAAGTTACATTACAAGTTGTGGTACTTGTAACATTATTTACTATTATTTTGTTATCATTAACTGTATTATCACATCCTGTTACACTTTCTATTTCTCCACTTACATAAAATGTAACTTTGCCATTATTTGTAGTAGTTTTAGAAATACTATCAATTTTACTTGAGTCATTAGTATTTATTTTTACAGTATAGTAATTACTATCGTTTACAACTTGTTTTATTTTTACATAACCATTTCCTTTTTTTGCATAGTTGCTTATTGGTGTTGAACTAACATTATCTGTACTTATTGTTTTTGTGTTTTCAGAACTACTTGCAGTACACTTATAACAATACATTACTTTATTACTAAGTAAAGAGTTTCCAATGTACCCACTTCCTCCACCTGCACCTGCTTGGTTAGAGGCTCCACCTCCGTAGAAGCCACCTCCGCCTCCACCTGAATAGTGTTGTCCGTTTCCTCCTTGACCAAAACTTCCTTTTAGGCCTCTATCTTCATTATTAACTTTCGATCCTCCACCTGAAGAACCTCCAGCGGTTTGTGAGCCACCACTTCCATAAACATAATCACTCTGTGTATTGGTTCCGTTATTTCCTGTGTATCCTCCACCTGAACCACCATTACCTGAATAAGGGCCAGTTTGGAATGATGTTCCTCCGCCTCCACCAGCGACTATAATTATATCTGAAATATTATTTGAAAGAGTATTTAATAAACCAGATACTTTACCAATGTGAGTTGCACCTCCACCACTTGAAGAATATACAAGGTTTGCTGAACCAGACCCGATTCCACCACCATTATATCCTCCTGGTATTGTTTCTAATGTACTATTATTTGTTCCTTTTCCACCTACTACTATATAAAGTTTTTCTCCTTTAGTTAGAGAAACTATACCGGTTGAGTATCCTCCATAACCACCTATATATGTAGTATTATAACTTCCTCCTTCACTACCCCATACTTCTAAAATGTATTCGCTAGTAGTTGGTGCAGTAAATACTTCAATGTTTCCGGTGTAATCATATTCTTTGGTTTCTCCGTTAGTTACAAAATCTATATAACATGCATCGTCAGTTTCTAGTTTTTCTACTTCTATTGTCCAGTTATCATTATCAAACACAATAATGCTTCCATTCGTACATGTTATTTTGCTTGCAATATAACCACTACCTTTTGTAGGCATAGTTTTACTTTCTACTCCATCCACTATAAAACTTAACATGTTTTCATTTACTAAAGAAAATTTAGTTTTAGTATTATTCCTTGGTAACAAGTATATACCTAAACTTATACACATTACAACTAATAATATAATTAATGGCATTTTCTTCTTCATACACTCATTCCTTTCATTACACAACACAAAAATGGATATACCTATTCTATCCATATAATTTTATTAGTTTTATTATTTAAGTTAGTTAGAAGATAACACCCCATGTTTAGTACTTTATTTTGTACTAAAAGTGAAGATATATAACTTATTATATTATTATATTTATTAGTCATATTATACATTCTCCTTCTACTCTTAAACTAAACTAATTGTATCAAATATTAAATAATTTTACAAGTATTTTAAGAATGTTTTTATATTAAAATAGACATCTGTTCATTACTGAAATAGTAATGATACAAATGTCTGCAAACTATTAAGTAGGTAGATATTTAGCAACTGAATGCTCCTTTTTATTTTTTGTTAGAAGTAGTAGGTTCCTTCATAATACTATCTACAAAATTGTTATATACTTTTTTAAGTACAGTATCTTTAATTTCCATACCTGCTTCTTTTCTCATTATAATTAAAGTTTTTTGATAGTAATTAGTATCATCTTCTTTTTTATTTGCAACAATTGAAGCAACTATTCTATCTTTAACACTACTAAGTTCTTCTTTTTTATTTGTTTCTACTCTGTAAATAATATGGTAACCATAGCTAGTTTCTACTAAACTTTTAGTATATTTTCCATCTTTTAATTTTTTAGCAGCCTTTACAAAGTTTTCTTCTAAACTTGAATCAAATTTCACATCAAAACTTTCTGTAGTTATTTTATCTTTATATTTAGTTTTAGTATCTTCCCAACTATTTTTCTTTAGATATTTTAGTATTTCTTCTGCATCTGTTTTAGCATTATCATTATCTTTAGTTTTTACTAAGATGTGTTCTACTTTAAATGGTGTAAAGTAGTTATCTTTATAATACTCTTCTATTTCTTTATTAGTAACAGATGTTTCCATATATTCATTAACTAATTTATTTCTTTTATAGTCTAGTTCTAAATACTTTAAGAAATCATCTTCACTATCAAAGTTATTTTGTTTTAAAAATTCTTCTTTAGTTATATTATAATAACTTTGAAATGTTGAATAATAATTCTCTGCATTTTTCTTAATTTCTTTTAAATCATCATCTGTAATAGTATACTTTTTATCAAGTATAATTCTGTCTACTTGTTCAACTATTTCATTAGCACTATATTTGTTTTTCATTCCTTTATAAATACTATCTGCAGTAATATTTTTACCATCAACTGTAATAGCAACTTGTTCTTTGTCTTTTAATTCAGCTATTCTTTCTGGCCAAAATATTAACATTACAAGTATTCCTATTAAAATACCTACTACTGTACCTTTTAATTCTTTTTTGTAATTATTAAAAAAATCTTTCATATTTATTCCTCCATTAACATTTTACTATATTTTATAATATTTTACAATTATTTCACAGATATTTCATTTACTATGTTTTTAACAGGTCCATATGTTTTTCTGTGATACTTACATGGTCCATACTTTTTTAGGGCTTCTAAGTGTTTTTTAGTTCCATAACCTTTATTATGTGATAAATCATACATTGGAAACTCTTTATCCATCTCTTCTAACATGTGGTCTCTTGTTACTTTTGCAACTATACTTGCTGCAGCAATTGATTCACTAAGTGCATCTCCCTTAATTATAGAAGTAGAAGGAATAGATATATCTAATTTCATCGCATCAATGAGTACATGTTCAGGCTTAATACTCAAATTATTTATTGCATCTTTCATAGCAATTTTAGTTGCTTCATAAATATTTACTTCATCTATTACTTTTTCGTTAACTATACCTATTCCTATACTAAGGGCATTTTCTTTTATTAACTTATACATTTCTTCTCTTTTCTTTTCAGATAATTTTTTACTATCTTTAATATCTTTATGATAAAAATTGATAGGAAGAATGCAAGCACATGCGACTACTGGGCCAATTAAAGGACCACGACCTACTTCATCTACTCCAGCAATTAAAGTAATTCCATCTTTATATAAATTTTCTTCATATTCTAGCATAATACACTTCCTAAGTTATTCTTTAATATCTTCTAATTTAACACTAACTAGTTTACTTACTCCACTTTCTTGCATTGTTATACCATAAAGTAAGTCCAAGAACTCCATTGTTTTCTTTTTATGGGTTATTACTAGTAACTGAGTTTTACCTTTATAACATTTAATGTATTCACCAAACTTTTCAACATTTACTTCATCTAATGCACTTTCTACTTCGTCTAATATTACAAATGGAACGTTTTTAAGGTTCATTACAGCAAATAATAAACTTATTGCAGTAAGAGTTTTTTCTCCACCACTTAGTAAACTTAGAGAACCTGGTTTTTTCCCTGGTGGATTAGCATTAATTTCTATACCAGTTTCTAACATATTAGTTGGGTCAGTTAGGATAAGTTCAGCACTTCCCCCATTAAATAAATCTTTAAATACTTTTTTAAATTCATTATTAACTTTCTTAAATGTAGTTGCAAATTTATCTATCATTATATCATCCATATTATTTATTATTTCTAATAAGTTATGTTCACTAGTAACTAAATCTTCTTTTTGAGTTAGTAAGAAATTATATCTTTTACTAATACGCTCGTATTCTTCTATACTAGATAAGTTAACTTCACCAAGAGACTTTAATACTCTTTTGATTTCATTTATTTCATTTCTAGCATCTTCTATATCAATATCAAGTTCAAAATCATTTCTTGCTTTTTCATAAGTCATACTATATTCTTCATTTAATCTATTGAGTAAGTTATCTAAGTTAACTGATAATTTTGCTTCTAAAACACTTAAACTATTTAATTTATCATTATTTTCTTTATTAAGAGTTTCATATTTTCTAGAAGTACTTTCTTTAAGTTCTAAGTCATCAATTAGTTCTTTTCTAATATTTTCTTTATTAGATATAGTTTGTTCTAAAGATGATTTTTCTTCTTCAATTTTATAATATTCTTTTAATATGTTATCTAATTCAGTATTAATGTTTTCTCCATTACTATTTAAACTATTTATTTCTAGATTAATGTTATTTAGGTTTGTTTTTAATTCTTCTAAAGTAGAAATAGTTCTTGTTTCTTTTTCAGAACTAGATAGTACATCCATATTAGTTTTGTATGTCATACTTTTTAATTCTTCTAACTCATTAGTTAGGCTACTTAGTTCATTCTCTTTAAGTTCTATTTCACTAGTTAAAGAGTTAATTTGTTTTGTAATAGTATCTAGTTCTGTTTTATCAAATGGGTTGTTATTATTTTGTTTTGAACCACCTGTTAAAGAACCACCTACATGTACTACTTCTCCATCTAGTGATACTATTCTATATCTTGAATTTATTTTTTTACTTATGTTAAGTGCAGAATTGATGTCTTTTGCTACTATTACGTTACCTAGTTGATTAGTTATAATGTTTTTATAAATTTCATCATAGTTAACTAAGTTAACTGCTACACCTATATAACCTTCTAAGTGAGTAATAGTGTTCATTGTTTCAGAGTCAATACTTTTTGGTTTTATTAAGTTCATTGGAAAGAATGTTACTCTTCCTTTATTAGTTCTTTTTAGGTAGTCAATTGCCTCTTTTGCAAATGTATCATTAGTTGTAACAATGTTATTTGCACTTGCTGCAAGAGCTGTATTTATTGCTTCAGAATAAGATAGTTCTGTATTAATTAATGAACCAATTGTACCTTCTATACCTTTTAGGCTAGGATTATTAAGCACACTTTTTACACCAAATGGTACTTTAGACATATTTTCTATGTTATATTTTAATATGTCTTTTTTGTTATTTAATTCAAACTTCCTTTTAATAAGCATATTTAGTTCAGTATTTAATTTATTTATGTTATTTTCTGTTATTTTATAGTCTTTATTTAAGTCATTAAGTTTATTTGTATTATTGGTTAATACTCTTTTTATTTCTTCTAATTCTAAATTAGTTTTAGATAATGAAGAAGTTATACTTAACTTTTGTTCTTCAAGAATAGTTAGTTCTTTTTTTACTTCACTACTTTCTTTATCATATTTATTTCTTTCTTTTAGTAATTCTTTTTTAGAATTTAAATCATTTAATAATGTACTTTTGTTAAGAAGAGACTTTTGCATATAAGATATTTCGTTATCTAAGGTAGTTCTTTTTATTTTTAATTTTTCTATTTCTAACTTGAATGCTGACTCTTCATTTAGGTTTTTTGATAACTTTAGTTCTAAATTTTCTTTTTCTTCTTTAGCAGTTAAGTATTCTTCATTATATTTAGCAATGTCACTTGCTAAAACTGATACTTCAATATTACTTAGTCTTTCTTTATTGTTTTTATAAATAAGTGCTTTTTCACTCTGGTGTTTTAAAGGTTCAACTTGTACTGACAACTCACTTAGTATCATATTAACTCTTTCAATGTTTTCGTTAGTTTTTGCTAGTTTTCTTAGAGTTTCTTCTTTTCTTTTTTTGTATTTTACTACACCTGCTGCTTCTTCTATGATAAGTCTTTTTTCAAGAGCATTTCCTCCTAGTATTTCACTTATTTTACCTTGAGGAATAATACTTAGACTTTCTTTAGAACTAAATGAATCCATAAATAAATCAGTTATATCTTTTAAACGAACTTTTTCTTTATTTATGTAGTACTCATTTTCTCCAGTTCTATAAACTATTCTTTTTATTTCTATTTCTGTATAGTCTAAAGGCAATGATTTGTCAGAATTATCTAATACTATTTCTACTTTAGCACTTCTTGCTGGTTCACGTGAAGCAGAACCATTAAATATTACATCAGTCATCCCATTAGAACCACGTAGTGTTTTTACTGACTGTTCACCCATAACCCATTTTAAAGCATCTACTATATTACTTTTTCCACTTCCATTAGGCCCAACTATTCCTGTAAAGTTTCTATTTAGTTCTAAGTTTACTCCACTTGCAAAACTTTTAAATCCATTAATTTTTATTTCTTTTATATACACTATTAATCACCTACACATTTATCAATTGCTTCTTTTGCTGCATGTTGTTCTGCATCTTTTTTACTTCCACCTTTTCCAGTACCATATACTATTCCGTCAATTACAGCATTTACTACAAAGTATTTTTTGTGAGAAGGTCCTCCTTCATGTACAAGAACATAACTTACACTTTTTTTGTTAGTTTGTACTAGTTCTTGAAGTGTACTTTTATAGTCATTTAAAAAGTCCACATTGCTTTCTATGTATGGTACTATTAAATCATCAAAAAACTTAGTTACTACATCTAGACCTAGTTCTAGATAGATAACACCAATTACTGCTTCAAATACATCTGCTACTACTGTTTTGTTTGGATATTTAACACTGTTACCTACTTTAATATAGTCAGCAAGATTTAATTCTTTAGCATATTCATATAAAGCATTTTCACATACATATAAGCTTCTTTTTTTACTCATTTCTCCTTCAGATAATCTTTTACTTTTATATATGTAATCACTTGAAACTAATTCTAAAACAGCATCTCCTAAAAATTCTAGTCTTTCATATGAAATACAATTATGTTCATTTGCATAACTAGTATGAGTAAGTGCTATTCCTAGTAAGTGACTATTATCTAAATTTATACCAAATTTTTTTAATGTTTCCATATTTTACCTTCTCCTAACTAATAACCATAATCTTATTATATCAATTTTACATTAAATTTGCTATCTTTTATTTATTTTTGTTTATTTTTTTAGTATAATTGAAGTGATGAGATATGAAAAAAGTATTAATTTTGTTAATTAATGTATATCAAAGAATGCCACTTAACACTCATGCTAGTTGTTTATTTATTCCTACTTGTAGTGAATATATGAAAGTTAGCATAGAGAGATTTGGTGTTGTTAAAGGCGTGTCTCTTGGAATTAAAAGAATAATGAGGTGTCATAATAGAAAAGAAATTACTATTGATATGGTGCCTACAAAGGAGGATTTATGAAAAAAGTAATAGTTTTATTAATGAGTTTGTTTTTGTTAACAGGGTGTTTAGAGGAGGAAAAGTTAGATAAAATTGCATATACTACTTATTATCCACTTGAGTTTGCTACTAATTATATGTATAAAGATTTTGCTACAGTTAAAAGTATTTATCCGAATGGAATAGATACATCAAAATATACTCTTACTGATAAACAAAAAAGTATTTATGCTTCTTCAGATATGTTTGTGTATGCTGGAGTTACTGATGAAGTTAAACTTGCTGCAGAATTTTTAAATACTAATCAAAACATAAGTATTATTGATGGTACTAAAGGTCTAAGTTATTCAAGTGAGGTTTGTGAGTTATGGCTTGATCCATCTAACTATTTAATGATAGCTAGAAATATTAAATCTACTCTTATTGATTATGCAAATAATGTGTATGATGAAGAAAAAATTGATAAATTATATGATGAGTTAAAGATAAAGATTAGTGAAATAGATGTAGATTTAACTATGATGGGAAAAAATGCTAGTAAAAAGAATATTTTAGTAACAAATGATAGTTTTAATTTTTTGAGTAAATATAATATTAATGTTATTTCTATAAAAGAAGGAGATACTAAATCAATTAATGATGCTAAAAAATTAATTAATTCTGGAGAAATTAAATATGTTTATGTTCTTAGAGGAAATACTCTTAGTGAAGAAATAGAAACATTTATTAAAAATTATAATTTAGAAAAGATAGAAATTGATTCAATGTATACAATTACTGATGAAGATAAAAATAATGGTAATAATTATTTAAGTATTATGACTGAAAATATAAACAAATTTAAAACTGAGTTATTTAGGTAACTCAGTTTTTATTAATTAAAAAACACTAAAAATTATTTAGTGTTCTATTCCTAGGTAGTCATAGGTTTTATCAGTTACTTGTCTACCTCTTATAGTTCTTTTTATAAAACCTTCTTGTAAAAGAAAAGGTTCGATTACATCTTCAATTGTTGTTTGTTCTTCACCGATGGAAGCAGCAATGCTTTCAATTCCTACAGGTCCACCATTAAATTTATTTATTAAACTTTCTAGATATTCTATATCTACACTATCAAGACCATATTCGTCAACGTGTAGTCTATCTAAACTTTCGTTAGTTATTTCTTTATCTATTACACTTTTACCACTCACTAAAGCAAAATCACTTACTCTTTTTAATAGTCTATTGGCAATTCTTGGAGTTTTTCTACTACGTCTTGCAATAGTTATTGCTGCATCATCATCTATGTTTAAGTCAAGTACTTTAGCACTTCTTTTAACAATGGTTGCCAATTCTTCAGTTGTGTAATAATTTAGTTTACATGTTATACCAAATCTATCTCTTAATGGACTAGATAAGTCTCCAGCACGAGTTGTTGCACCCACTAAAGTGAATGGTGGTAAATCAATATTAATACTTCTACTTTGTCCTTCACTTCCTATTACTATATCTAGTTTAAAGTCTTCCATTGCAGAATATAATATTTCTTCAATATATCTTGGAATTCTATGTATTTCATCTATAAATAAAACATCATAAGGTTCAAGTGTGCTTAGAATTGCAGCTAAGTCACCACTTTTTTCAATTGTTGGGCCTGATGCTGTTTTAATGTTTACACCAAGTTCATTTGCAATTATGTGAGAAAGTGTTGTTTTGCCAAGTCCTGGAGGACCATATAATAAAACATGGTCTAGACTAGTGTTTCTCATTTTAGCAGCACTTACAAAAACTTTTATGTTTTCTTTAACATCACTCTGTCCTATATACTCATCAAAATTTTGAGGCCTTATTGTTTTTTCAAAACTATCTCCTTCTTGATATTCACTTTTTATTATATCTTCCATAAATTCACTCCTTTACTACTAATTATCTAAATAAAAGTTTTAATGCTTCTTTTAGTTGTGTTTCTATAGGTAATGTACTATCTATTTCTTTAGAAATTTTACTTACATCCTGTCTTTTATAACCAAGTGCTAAAAGTGCTTCTATAAGTTCTTCATTAACATCACTCTTGTTATTTGTACTTACTAGTTTTCCTTTTAAATCTAAAATAATTTGTCTAGCAAGTTTTTCTCCTACTTTAGGAAACTTTTTAATATATAATATATTTTCTCTTTCTATAGCATCAATTATCCCATTTGGAGTACTTCCAGCTAGTATACCTATTCCAGTTTTAGGGCCTAGACCTTTTACATTAATTAATTTTAAAAATAATTCTCTTTCTTCTTTACTTTTAAAACCATATAAAGTGTATTCTTCTTCTCTTATATGATTATATAAATATACTTTAGTTAACTCACTCTCTTTAAATGAATAAGGGTTTGGCGTATATACTTGAAAACCAATACCATTAGTAGATATAACTATGTAACTTGGAGTTATATCACTTATTTTACCTTCTATAAATTCTAACATATTCTTCACCCTAGATATTATTTTATAACAAAAAAAGTAACATGACAAGCGAACGTGTTACTTTTTTCAATTAATTTATTTTTTATTTTAATTAATCGTGCTAAAAAATTTATAGAGAATCTAAGGCTGCTCACTTGGTTTAGAAATATTCAAGTGGTACGATTAGTACATGAGTAGTACCTAGTGGTTAGGTTTTCTTACCTCAGTCTGTATTTTATTAATTATTAATAATTTTTAATCTACTAGAAGGAGGTGGTCTGTATGAGTCATAAGAAAGGTTTTAAACTTACTTATGGAGTATTTAGTTATACTTGTAGTAATTTTAGCTTTGCTAGATCACTATACAAACATCATAGTAAACTCGTTAATACTTTGATCAAAAACATTAAAATCTAACTCTTTATCATAATTGATAGTACCAACTTTTCTAACTTCTATATTACTAGCATCATATATACTACTTCCATAAAAACTATCAATTGATTTATCAAATACTTTATTATTACTATTTTTATATTTTAAATCCCTAATATATCCATTAAAACTTCCTTTAACTTTAATAACTTCTCTAACAACCATATTACCAGATATATCTATTCTAGAATCAACTATATAATCATCTATTTTATAATTAACATTACTTACTGCATAGTTAACACTAATAAATGAAAACAAACTTATTATTAAAACCAATATTTTTTTCATAAATCCACCTATTAAAAGAAAAAAGCTTACATTTAGTAAGCTTAAAACTGTACTTTTGGAGCAACTTTAGCTTCAGTTTCTGCTTCAAAGAATGCTTCTTTTTTAAATCCAAATATTTTAGCAACTAAATTTGAAGGAAATAATTCAACTTTATTATTTAAAGATAAAACTGTATCATTATAAAATTGTCTAGCACTAGATATTTTATCTTCTGTTTCTTCTAAATTACTTTGAAGTTTTAAAAAACTTGTATCAGCCTTTAATTCAGGATAACTTTCACTAAGCGCAAATAAATGCCTAATTGCACCAGTTAACTCATTATTAGCCTTCATCTCATCTTCTGGAGTACTAGCAACAGTAAATTTATTTCTTGCTTCAATTACCCCTTTCAAAGTATCACTTTCATGTTTAGCATAACCTTTAACAGTTTCTACTATATTAGGTATTAAGTCAAATCTCCTTTTTAATTGAACCTCAATTTGAGCCCATTGATCTTTAACCCTATTTCTTAACTTAACAAATGTATTGTAAGTATTAACTACATATAAAGCTATAAGAACAATAACTCCAATAGTAATCCAAACTCCAAGACTCATATTATTACCACCTTTCTTAATTAATTATACTATATATTATATAAATAATCTATAAATATTTTAATCTCTTAACTTAGCATTTACAGTTTTTTCTAATGTTTTTAGTACTTGATTAATTTTTGAATTTATCTCATCACTAGTAAGAGTACTTTTTCCATCACCTATCTTAAGTTTAAGAGTAATACTTTTTTTAGATTCACCTATATTTTCTCCTCTATAATCTTCTACAAATATTACTTCCTTTACTTTAGATTTAATCATTTTATAAATAGTTTCCCATCTAACACTTTCATCTACAACTATAGATAAATCTTTTTCTACATAAGGTATTTCAGGTAAACTAGTATATTTATTAGTTCTAGCATCAAGTGGAATAAGTTTACTTACATTAAGTTCAAATATAGAAACATTTACATGTTTAATCTTGCATTCATTCATTACTCTAATTTTAAGTAAACCAAACGAACCTATTACTTCTTCATTAAGAACTATATCCATACATGCATATTTATCTAAATAGTTTACTTTATTTATAGAAAGAGCTAACTTAATATTTTCCATATGAGTATAACTACTAATATTTTCAAGAACTCCTTTAAGTTCCAAAAATGCACTTTTAGCATTCTTATCAACTACACACCCACATAAATAATTATTATGTATTGGAAGAGTTTCATCTATACTACTTTCATGATATTCACCCTTAGTAAATACTTCTCCCATTTCATAGACTTTAAATTTATCAAAGTATCTTAAGTTCTTAACAATTACTTCTAACATTCCTGGAACTAAACTAGATCTTAAATAAGATTGTTCTGGACTTGGAGGATTTGCTAATTCTACCATTTCTTGTTTATCTAACATACATGCATCTATATATTTAACATTTACCCATGGATAACTAATTACTTCATATAAACCACATCTATTACTTAAATATTCTTTAATTCTTCTTTCTAACAATACTTCTCTTTGAAGAACTGCATGATTTACAGTATAATTAATTCCTTTAGCCTCAAAACTATCAAAACCTAATATTCTAACAATATCCCCCATTACATCATCTTTAATAGTAACGTCTCCAGTACTTCTATAAGTTGGTACTAAAACTTTATATATATCACCATCTATTGTTACTTCATAACCAAGACCTGTAAGTATCTTAGTAATAACTTCTTTACTAACAACTTTACCCATTCTAGTATCTAAGAATTCTTTACTTATTTCTATATAATTACTTTCTGTTTTAACAGGATATATATCATTATAACTAGTTATTAAAGCTTCAGGAAATAACTCCTTAAACATATTAATAATTAAATCCTTAGTACTATCAACTCTTTCAGTATCAAGTCCCTTTTCATACCTAATTGCAGACTCAGTCTTTTCTGCAAATCTTTTATCAGTTTTTCTAATAGTACTAGGTTCAAAATTAGCTATTTCTATAAGTACTCCAGTAGTACTATTTAGTACAGAGTCTTTTTTTCCTCCACGAATACCTGCAAGTGCAAGCACACCTTCTTCATCACTTATTACTAAATCATCACTAGTTAAATCAACCATATTATCATCAAGTAATAATAGTTTTTCTCCCTTTTTAGCATTTCTTACTATTATTTTATTACCACTTACATGTGTTTTATCAAATGCATGTGTAGGATTTCCTGTTACTATCATAGCATAATTAGTTATATCAACTATAGCATTAATTGGTCTTAATCCAACATTATACAAAAGTGTTTTAAGCCATATTGGGCTTTCTTTTGTATTAACATTATCTATAACTATTCCAATATATCTATTACACTTACTAGTGTCTTCTATAGTAATATCGTATTTAGGTACAAGAGGTATACTTACTTCTTCAGTAACACACTTTAATTCTCTATCATATATAACAGACAACTCTCTAGCAATTCCATAATGCCCCCACAAGTCAGGTCTGTTACTTAAACTTTTATTATCTATTTCTAAAATTATATCGTTTGAACCTATTACTTCACTAATATTTTGTCCTGGATAACATTCTAATCCTTTTAAATCAACTATCTCATCTTCAGCCTTAGGTGGAAACAAACTATCTAAAAACACTTCTTCAGCACCACATATCATTCCATAAGAATCTACTCCACGCATCTTAGTCTCTTTTATTTTAACTAAGTCTTCTTCTCCATGCCAATGAACCATACTACCTGGTTTAGAAATAACTACATACTCTCCAACATATAAATTACTTCCACCACATACTATTTGTCTAGGACTCTCTTCTCCTATATCAACCATACACACTCTAAGTGTATCAGCATTAGGATGACTATTAACCTCTAATATTTTACCAACTACTATATTTTCATACTTTAAACTAGTATTTTCTATTCTTTCAACCTCAACAGTTTTTAAAGTTAAATCTGTTGCTATTTTCTCATCACTAATATCACTCAAATCAACATATTTTTTTATTAAATTTAAAGATACTCTCATAATTCCTCCTATTTAAATTCACTAATAAACCTTAAGTCACCACTTCTTAAAAGTCTTACATCATCTATTCCATATCTCATCATAACAAGTCTATCAACTCCAATATTGATATAGAATCCTGTCCATTCATTTGGATCTAAATTAGCACTTTTTAATACATTTGGATGTATTACTCCACCAGGCATAACTTCTATCCAACCACTTTGATGACATACAGGGCACCCTTTACCACCACATACTAAACATTCCATATCTATTTCATAACCTGGTTCAGTAAATGGGAAAAAGCCTTCACGCATTCTAACATTTACTTTTTTACCAAAAACTTTTTCTAAAATAGTTTGTATTAAAACAATACCACTTGAAAAAGAAATATTTTTATCTACTATTAAAGCCTCATATTGATAGAAAGCCCTTTCATGTCTTGCATCAGTATTTTCATTTCTATAAACACGTCCTGGATAAACAAATCTAGCAGGCGCTCCATGTTTAAGTAAGTATCTGACACTTCCTCCAGTTAAATGAGGTCTTAAACATAATCTTTCACTTCCACTTTTATCTTCAGTTCCTTTAAGCCAGTAAGTATCCATACTCTCTCTTGCAGGATGATCCTTAGCAAAATTCAAATTATCAAAAGCATACTTTTCACTACTTATATCATTTTCACTAAAAACTTCAAATCCTAAACTTAAAAAGGCATCATTTAAATCATAACACATCTGTGTAATTGGATGTATCACTCCTTTATTAACAAAAGTACCTGGTAAACTAGTATCAAACTCATCACTAACTACACTAGTATTATCAATAATACTATTTCTTACACTATTAATCTTTTCACCGAAAGACTTTCTAATTTCATTAGTTACTACTCCTATGTCTTTTCTTTCTTCACTAGATAAACTACCCATATTTTTAAGTATAGAAGTAAGTTCACTATTCTTTCCAGTTAACTCCTTAGTAACTACTTCAAGTTCTGTTAAATCTTTAACATCATCTAACTTTTTTAAACCACTTTCAAGAATTTCATTTAATTTTTCTTTCATTTTCTCCTCCTAAAAATAAAAACTTTACGACTTAAGGACTGCAAGTTAACAGCGGTACCACCTTAATTCATAAAGTATTATGCATCTTTCATAGTTAACGCCTATTATACGTTCTTTTTTAATAGAAGAATGAAACTTCATATATAACATATTAGTTTACACCTACCACTAACTCTCTATAAATTAAATTATATACTACACTTTCTTCCAAAAGATAATTATATTTTATAACATTTAATATACTTTTTCAAGTAAAAAATCATTATTTCAAAAATAAATGTAAAATCACATATTTTTCTATTAAAACATACTACAAAATTTATAAGAAATACAACAGTGTTCGCTTGTTTTAAAATTACTTAGGTGGTACAATTAGTACATGAGTAGTACCTAGTGGTTAGGTGTTCTTACCTCAGTCCGAAAATTTATACAAATTTAGGAAAGTGAGGTGGTCTGTATGAGTCATAAGAAAGGTTTTAAACTAACTTATGGAGTATTTAGTTATACTTGTAATAATTTTAGCAGTGCTAGATCATTATACAAACAACAGAGATTAATTGTAGTTTATACTTTTAATCAAAAAAGAATACCGAATCAACTTGATACGGTATTCACCCAAAACAATATGGACTGAGCGAATACCTAACGAGCAAAGCTAAGTACTACTCATTTTTTTATGTCCATTTATATTATATGTCTTAATGACAATATAATTATAACAAATTTTACTAATTATTTCAAGTACTTAATTAAATACTAAGTAATTCGTTTTCTTTTTCTTTAAACTTTTCTTCAACAACTTGATTATACTTATCAATTAATTTTTGAACTTGATCCATGTTTCTTTTTTCTTCATCCTCACTTACTTCACTTTTCTTAATCATATTATTGAAGTCTTGTCTAACATTTCTTAAAGCAATTTTTGCTTCTTCAGCCATTTCCTTAACTTGTTTAACATAATTTTTTCTAGTTTCTTCAGTAAGTTCTGGAATAGTTAAGAATACAACTTCACCATTATTATTTGGAGTAAGTCCAAGCTCTGCAGCATATATAGCCTTTTCTATTTCCTTAAGTAAACTTTTATCAAATGGTTTAATCATTAATTGTCTAGCTTCAGGAACGCTTATTGTACTAACTGCATTAAGTGGTGTTGGTGCCCCATAATATTCTACCATTACTCCATTTAAAATATTAGGATTTGCTCTTCCTGCTCTTACAGTAGTAAATCTCGTTTCCATATTCTCTATAACTTTTTCCATTCTTGTTTTTACATCACTTTCATTAAACATACTCATCTCTCCTACTAAAATAATACCATAACTTTAATTATTAATCAACATCATTTCTTGATAAAATTTCATGTGGTGTTTTCCTTATAGTTTTATATACTGGTAACAAACCAAATAAAGTATTAAAGACTAATATAATAACTAAACTAATTAAAACTACATACCAGTTTATTACTATATTTAAAACACTTATCTTAGATAATGTATACAAAATATAACCCATAACTATAAGTCCAGGAACACTACTTATTAAAGTAATACTAAGTATTTCTCCCATAAACATCTTATAAATATCTTTTCTCTTAACACCAATACTTCTTAAAATACCAACTTCTTTAACTCTACTTAAAAAACTACTTCTAACTATCAAATATATTTCTATTAAACTAATAATAACTATAACACTAGAATAAATTATCTTATTTCTATTAGACTCTTCTATACTTCTTTTATAATTACTTAAACTATCTTTATAAGTATCAACTACATTATATTTACTACTTTTTAGTTCACTAATAGTACTATCTTTATCACTACTACTAATAACAAACTTATCACTTGTAAGTATTAATCTATTCTTAATAGTGTTTTCACTAACTAATAAACCATTTTCACTTCCACTTTTATAGTAACCTACTACCTTTAACTTATTATCTCCTACTTTTTTATCTATACTCTTATCAAGTGGATACATGTCTTTCATGTTCTCATTAACTATAACTTCATAATCATTAACTGGTAAACTACCTTTAGTTAAAGTAATACTTGATCTTTCATAACTCTTAAGTTTATCACTACCATCTTCTGAATTATCATTTAAACTATTTTCTATAAAATTAACAAACTCACTATCATTTACATATATAGAAGGACTATTAGTATCACTTATTCCTACTATTTTATACATATCATCATTCTGTAAATAAACATATTCATTAATAAAATTATCATAAGTATTAAATCCAGCATTTTTAGCATCACCCATACTTAAAAACCTATCAATTACCATCTTATCAATAATAATCTCTTTCTTACCATTAGTTTTAACTCCATTTATAACTTTATCTACTTTACTATAACTTGCTAAACTACCACTCATACTTTCAAGTATTCCATTAGTTTGTAAAAACTTATTAAACTTAAAATTAACTTGTACATTACCATTACTAGGTAAAACATATTCAACATTACTTACATTATTTAAATTATTAAATTCATTAACACTCATATTCTTCTTATTTAATAAAACATAATCTTTATTATAAGAAACAAAGTTTTTTTCATCAACTTTAAAAGTAGACATAATACTACTTACTGAGTACATTATAAATAAACTAGATGTAAAAAATCCAATTAAAAGTAATTTCTTAACAAAACTATAATTAAGTACTTTTCTAAACCCTTTCTTAGTACTAGTAACTACATTATAAATACTAGAATACTTTTCTTTAAACTTATTATCTTTTACTTTATTAAAGTCAAAACTAAACTCTTCATAAACTTTTTTATTAATCTTTTCATAATGTGCATCAACTAATTCTATATTACTATTATTAATAACTTCTATTTTCTTTAAACTATCACTTTCTATATAAATATTATCATTTTTTACTACTATCTTAAAACTAACTTTATCAGTATTATCACTATAATATTCTACTTTAGCACTTCCTACTTCTTTATTAGAATAATTTTCCATATCTTTTAAATATATCTTATTATCTAATCTATAATCTAGTTCATGATTATCAACATTTTCATAATCTTTAACTATCTTTCCATCACTTATTTCTATAATTCTATCACTATAAAATTTAGCAAGTTCTCTTTCATGTGTTACAAGAATTACTAATCTATCTCTACTTATACTTTTAATAATATTCATTACTTCTATACTATTTTTACTATCTAAGTTTCCAGTAGGTTCATCTGCTATAATAACTTCAGGATCTTTAACAATAGCTCTTGCAATCGCTACTCTTTGTCTTTCACCACCACTAAGCATACTAGCATATCTATTTCTATATCTATAAATACCAAGACTTTCTAAACAAAAGTTAACTCTTTTTTTAATCTCTTCTTTATCTTTAAGTCCATTAATTTTAAGAACTAAACTAACATTATCAAAAACTGTCTCATCATCAAGTAAATTAAAGTTTTGAAATATATAACCTATTTTTAAACTTCTTATCTTATCTATCTTATTAACACTTCTCTTAGTAATTCTTTCTCCATCTATATAAATACTTCCCTTATTAATTCTAGACAAACCACCAATACTATTTAAAAGTGTAGTTTTCCCGCATCCACTAGGGCCTAGAAGTGTAACAATTCCTTTATCTGGTAAATCTATACTAGTATTATCTATTGCTTTAACTTCATTCTTTTTACCCCTATTAAAATACTTATATACATTAACTAGTTTAATCATTATTACACCTCCTCATTATAAGTAGTTATCACACTTCTTTTAAATATCTTTCTAGAATATCTACTACTTGTTAAATAACTCATTAAACTAAGTATTAAATAAACTATAACATACTCTTTTAAATTAATATAAAATAACATATTCTTTATACTCTCACTAACTATAATATCATTCTTAATAAATAAACTAATTACTAAGAAAACTAAATAAACTATATTAGTCACATTGAGAAGTTCTATTTGTAAAAGACGTTTTACTTCTATGTAACTACCTCCTAATATTCTAATAGTTGTAAAATACTTATTTCTAGATTTCATAATTAATTTAATAACAAAATAACTTACGAAGAATAATACTATCACTAAAACAGTAATTACTATAGTTTTAACTATTTTTATTACTTGTACCAATGCACCATCTTGTTTAACACTATTTAAACTAAAACTAACATAATCATTTAGTTCATTCATTGTTTTATCAATATTTCTTACATCTTTAACAAATAAACTTACTTGATAAATATTATTATTTTTATATAATTTATCATAATCATTATTACTTAAATAAATAGTATCCATGTCATCATATTCACTACCAAATATCTTTTTAAAATTATTCTTATTATAAACTTTTACATTACTTAAACTTATTTCTTTATTAGTATACATATTACTAAACTTAATATTTAAACTATCTTTCATACAATTGTAACTTTTACAATTATATGAATAATTTTCACTTATATATACTTGACCTTCACTTAATACATCACTAGTTTTTATATTAGGATTTACATTTTGAGAGTTATCACTTATAAATACTTTAGTTGTACCATAAACTTGTTCAACATGATTTTCTACATAATTATATATTTTATCACTTACATAACTTGTAACCATCCAGTTATACTTTTCAAAAACACTTACTCCAACTATCTTAACTTTTATTTCATCACTTCCACTATTAATAGAAACTTCTTTATTAATAAGTTCACTACCCATGTCTTCTATATAATAGTTTTCTTTTGACCCACTTACTATTATTTCATTATCATTTAGAGGCATTCTTCCATACTTAAGTTTACCCTTAAACTCTTCTAATTTCATAAAATTACTATCTAAAAATATATTTTCATAATCCATTAAACTCATACTATAATCATATACATAATCATTAGTTATAACTTTTTCTACATTACTAATACTTTTTAACTTATTGATTTCTTCATTAGTAAAACTAGAATTATCCTTCTTTTTAACTATAACTCTTTTATTTGCATCAGTCTCATTAAAGAAACTATTATATGTATTATTAGCACTCTCTAATTCTAAAAATGCAGAGTAAACTCCAACTATACTAATTAATACAAAAGCATAAACAAAAGTAAGTAGTAAAAACTTAGGTACTATATTAAATGTATTTCTAATTCCTAATCTTAAATTACTTATTACTTTAGTTTTCTTAAATTTACTTGTATTTACTTCTTTTACCTCATTTTTATCCTTTAATTTCATGTCTTCAATAACACTACCATCATGCATAGTAATCCTTCTAGTAGCATACTCACTTATTTGTTCAAAGTTATGAGTAACAACTATTACTAATTTATATTTACTAATTTCATAAAGAAGTTTAAGCACACTTTTAGCATTTTTACTATCCAAGTTTCCAGTAGGCTCGTCAGCTATAATAATAGGTGTATCTTTAGCTAAGCATCTTGCAATTGCTACTCTTTGTTTCATTCCACCACTTAACTTACTTACCTTAGTATGTCTATATTTATAAAGATCTACCTTCTTTAATATATCAATTACTTTATGTTTAACACTTCTTCTAGTCTCTCCATTTATTAAAAGTACCAATTCTACATTTTGATATACTGTATAACTATTAACTAAATTAAAACTTTGAAAAATATTACCAATATATTTCTTTCTATATTCTTCATAATCTTCTTCATTATAATGGCTAGTCTCTTCACCATTTACATACATTTCTCCTTCTTCATAAGTATCAAGTCCACTTATAACATTTAAAAGTGTAGACTTACCACTCCCACTTTCTCCAGTAATAGCAATAAATTCACCCATATCAAATTTAAGACTTACTTTACTTATACCACTTGATACAATTCCCTTTTTATAATAAAACTTACTTACATTCTTAAGTTCAAGCATATTATCCCTCCTCATATATAATTTTACACTATAAACAAAAAAAAATATACATACTTTACGTTTCTGTCCATTTATATTATATGTCTTAATGACAATATAATTATAACAAATTTTGTTAATTAATTCAAGTACTTTATTAAATACTTTATTTTACTATATCACATGAATCAAGTATTATTGTAACTGGTCCATCGTTATATATTTCTACTTTCATATCAGATCCAAATATACCAGTTTCTGTATGAATATTTAATCTTCTTAAATGTTCATTCATGTAGTCATATAATTTACTTGCACTAGTTGGATCCATTGCGTTTACAAATGATGGTCTTCTTCCTTTAGTACAGTCAGCATATAATGTAAACTGACTAATATTTAGTATACTTCCAGAAGTATCTAATAAACTTAGATTCATCTTTTCATTTTCATCTTCGAATATTCTTAAATTTATTATTTTATCAACCATTTTGTCTACAATAAGAGTGTTATCTCCTTCGGTAAAACTACTAAGTAAAACAAACCCATTATCAATACTACCATGTACTTTACCATCAATAGTAACTTTACTATTTTTACTTCTTTGCACTACTACTCTCATAATCTTTCCACCTTACTTATAAAATTTAAGCCATTTAAATCATTCATAAATTTATCAAGATTTTCTTTATTTTTAACTTTACAAACTAAGTCATATATGTCACTATCTTTATTGCTTCCTTTATTATTTATTGAAGAGACTATAACATCACTTTTAGTAGCAACACTTATTATATCTACTAAATGATCATTAGATGAATCAATATATATTCTTACATTTGTAATATATTTATCACTTACTACATCATTCCATTCTGCTGATATTATTCTTTCACCGTTAATATCTATCATTTTACAGTCTTTTCTATGTATTGATACACCATTACCTTTAGTAATGTATCCTACTATTTCATCACCTAGAACTGGGTTACAGCAATTTGCTAGTGAAGTTAAGATATCACCATAACCTGCAATTAGTATTTTACCATTTGGAGTATCTTTTACTATATTCTTATTTTCTAATAATTTTTCTATTGTATCATCTTTCTTAGGTTCAAATATATCAATTAATCTATTTACTATTTGTGTTGGAGTGTATTTTAAAGAAGTAATTCCTAAACATAGTTCATCATAAGTATCTACTTTAATTTCACTAAATAATTTATTTAAAACATTTTCATTTAATAAATCACTATTATTATATCTTCTTTTTTTAATTTCTTCTTTTAATAATTCGTCTCCTGTTTCAATTGATTTATCTTTTTCCTTTTTATAGAAATAACTTCTTATTCTAGATTTAGCATTTTCTGTTTTTACAAACTTTAACCAAGCTTTTGAAGGACTTTTACCTTTTTGAGTTTTTAAGTCAACTATGTCTCCATCTTGAAGTTTATAATCAAGTGAGACTAGTTTTCCATTTACTAAAGCACCAATAGTTGTGTTACCTACTTCAGAATGTATTTTATATGCAAAATCAATTGGTGTTGATTCATCAGGTAGTTCTATTATGTCTCCTTTTGGAGTAAAGATATATATAAATTCTTTTGTTATAGAGTTACTTAAATCTTTAAAGAAGTCACTATTATTTTCCATATCATTTACTTCTATAAGTGTTCTAAATTGTGCTAATTTGGTTTCTAATTCACTTGTTTTAGAGCCATCTGTTTTTTCTTTATAACTCCAGTGAGATGCTACACCATGTTCTGCAATTTCATTCATTTCATAAGTACGTATTTGCACTTCATATATTCTATTGTCTACTCCAAATACAGTAGTGTGTAAACTTTGATACATGTTGTTTTTTGGATTTGCAATAAAATCTTTAAATCTTTTTGGAATAGGTCTAAACTTAGAATGAATAAGTCCTACTACTAAGTAGCAGTCTTCTGTTTTATCAAGAAGTATTCTAAGACCTAACAAGTCATATATTTCTTCCCATTTTTTACCTAATAAAAGTTTATTAGCAATTCCTCTTACAGATTTTACACGATATGTTATTTCATACTTTATTTCATGTTCGTTTAGAAGAGAAATTATTTCATCTCTCATTTTGTATAAAGATGTTTCAAGTTCGCTTCTACTTGCATTTATTTTTTCTAAAACTTCATTATACAATTCAGTATTAGAGTATTGTAAACATAAGTCCTCTAATTCGCTTTTCATTGATTTAATTCCTAGACGATGAGCAATAGGAATATAAACCTTTTCTGTTTCCATAACTACTTCTTTTATATGATCAGTAGAATGAGGATACATTGTTCTTAAATTATCTAGTCTATCAGCAAGTTTGATAAATAAACTAATTGGGTTTTCGCTAAGTCCTACTACTATTCTTCTATATTTATCTGCATCATTATTATTTTTAGTGAATGTTCTTTTTAAGTGACTTAGTTTGCTAAGACTTGTAAGTATTGTTAAAGTGTCTACTCCAAACTTGTTATCTATTTCTTCAGGAGTAGCTAGTTCTAGAGTTATCGCTTCATGTATTAATGCACATCCTATTGTTAAAGTGTCCATATGTAAGTCTGCAAGTATTTTGGCTACTCTTATAGAATGACAGATATATTCTTCACCTGTCATTCTTGTCATTCCATCATATATTTTAAGTGCATAATTATAATAGTTATTAATTAAGTCTATGTTTTCACTAGACATATAACTACCAATTATATCCATTAATTTTTTGTATTCCGTTTCTTTGTTTTCCATTATCCATTAATTCCTTTTATAATTCTTTCTGTAATTTCATCATCCTCATCTATTTTTTTAGGATGTTTAAGTCTATTTATTTCTAATTTAGTCCATATGTAAGGTGCGATAAATAAACTACTAAATGTACCAAATGTTAAACCAAATAATATAGTTAGATTAAATTCTTTTACACCAGTTGTATTCATTAAAAGTAGTACTATTATAGCAGATAACGTTGTTATACTAGTAAGCATATTTCTTCTTAAAGTTATACTTGCACTTTCATTTACTGTTTTGATAAGTGATTCTTCATTAAGTTTTTTAACAGTACTAAGTCTATCTCTTATCATATCAAATACTACAATTGTGTTATTTATTGAGTAGCCTATTATTGTTAGAATACCTGCAATAAATATGAAATTTATTTCTATTTTAAATATTGCAAATAATGAAATTGTTACAAATACATCACTTAGTATTGCTATTATACTAGATATTCCATAAGTATAGGCAAACCTAAATGCTATGTATACTAGTATTGCTAATGATGCGTAGATTAAACTTTTTATTGCATTTTTAGTTAAGTCTTTTTTTACTATATTGCTTATTGAAGATATGTCTGAATCTATTTTTAGGTTTTCAAAAGTTGATTTAACTGTTTTTATTTCCTCACTATCAAGTGATTCATTTATTCTAAGTAAATATTCGTTATCATTAACTTTTGTTTCTTCAGTTATAGTGTAGTTATTTAGTTCACTCTTTACTTTTTTTATATTGATTTTTTCTTCACTTTTTAGAGTAATTGCACTTCCTCCCTTAAAGTCTACTCCTAAGTTTAGTCCACTTGTTATAGTAACTATTAAACCAATTACTATTATTATAACTACTAATGCAATATTATATTTAGCATAGTTAAGTATATTTCTCGTTTTAATCTTTTTACATTTTCCTATAAACATATTTATTTTATTATCAAATTTACCAGTATTTATGTAGTAAGACATTACAAATCTATTAATTATAACCATACTTATTATAGTAACTATAATTGTTAACATTAGCATTGTAGCAAAACCTTTTACACTAGATTCGCCTAGTATAAATAGTACTAATGCTGCAATAAAGGTTGTTAAGTTAGCATCTATTAGAGAAACTAAACTGCGTTTATTACCTTCAATGTATGCTTGATGTAAATTTTTTCCATTTGATATTTCTTCTTTTATTTTTTCTAGAGTTATGATGCTTGAATCTACTGCCATACCTATACCTAGTATTAGTGCTGCAATTCCTGTTAGAGTAAGTACTCCATCTATTAGAGTATAGAACAAGAATACAAGAGATATGTATAAAGCAAGACTTACTACACTAATTAAACCTGATATTCTATAGAAGTATATCATTATTAAAGATATTATTATAAATGTAATTATTCCAGCCTTAGCAATTAATAAAAGTGTGTTAGAGCCATATGAAGCATCAACTGTTTTTGTACTTATTTCAGTTAATTTAGTTGGAAGGCTTCCTGAATTAATTAAGTCTACTAGAGTACTTGCTTCTTCTTCTGAAAAGTTTCCTTCAATTACAACATTAGATGAAAATCCTTCTTTTACAGTGGCACTACTGATACACTTACTACCACTTTCACCACATTTAGCTGTTTCATATGAGTCTTCTTCAGTATAGTCTAACCATATTGTAATTAATTTATCAGTGCTCTCTGAAATGCTTTTAGTAACTCTATAAAAGGTATCTTTATCTTTAATAGATAATGCTACAACTGGTTTACCTGTTTTTTTGTCATAGTCTAAGCTTGCTCCTGGAGTACTTAATACACTTGCAGTCATTAATTCTTCATTACTTGTATTTCTAAAAGTTAAAACTGCTGGAGTAGTAAGCCTTTCTCTTGCAGTACTTTCATCTTGTACACCTGGAAGTTTTACTCTTATTTTGTCTCCTTCAATTACTATTTCAGGTTCACTTACTCCAAGAGTATCTATTCTTTTCCCAATAGATTTGTAAGTAGCCTTAATATCACTATCACTTACTTTAGATCCATCTAAACTGCTTACTTGATATAGTACTTCAAACCCTCCTTTTAAATCTAATCCATAATTTAATTTTTTAGAGTATGTTAGTATTAATAACAAACTTACTAAAAATATACATATTGTAAGTATTAAACATTTAACAATACTATAACTTTTCTTCTTTTTCATAATAAATTACCTTCTTCCTTAATTATTTCTTCATCTCTTTTTTTAAGTATATCAAAAACATAACTTTTTATATCATCTATACTTAGTGACATAATATCACTTACCATATCATTAAGTGACAAGTTTTCTTTTTTAGACCATACATTCTTACTTAAATAATTCCATATATCACTTTCTTTTACATAAGATATATGGTTTCTTTTTAATTCCATAACTTTACTATATAAAGCAGGTTTAATTCTGTTATATAAGTCATCTAAATTCTTAAATTCAGTGTTCATTTTTCTTCACCTATTTAAGTATACTACATTTTTATCAATTTGAAAAGAAGACTTGATATTTTTTAGTCTTCTTTAATCTATATAAACCGATTCCCGGTATAGTTTAATATATGTAAGAACTACTTATTTATTACATCATTTATTATATAGTTAGTTATTAATAAACCACTTGTAGCAGGAACAAAGCTATTGCTACCTAATACTTTTATATCTTTTACTTGTTCACTACTAGATACAACTTTTATTTTTCTTTGTATTTTTTTATCAACTAAAGTTCTTAATTTTTTAGCAAGCTTATCATAGTTTGTTTTATCAAGTGAAGTAATGCTAAGTTTAGTTGCATCCATTTTTTTAGCAGTACCCATACTACTTATTATTTTTATATTTTTTAGTATACACTCTTGCATTAAAAGTACTTTAGTATTAACTGAGTCACAAGCATCCACCACATAGTCATATTCTTCAATGTTAATTTTGTTTATATTGTCTTTATTTAAGAAAATAGGTAAACACTTTAAATTTAGTTTATTATTTATATTAGAGTATCTTTCTTTTGCAACTTCTACTTTTAACTTACCAATATTAGTTAAAGAACTTATTATTTGTCTATTTAGGTTACTACTTTCTACTTTATCAAAGTCTACTATAGTAATATTTTCTACTCCACATCTTACTAAACTTTCAAGAGTATAGCCTCCTACTCCACCTATACCTACAATTAATATGTTTAAGGATTTTATTTTCTCTAAGTTAGTACTTCCTACTAAACTTTCTAATCTTTCTAAATTCATTTATTTCCTCCAAAAGAAAACCAAGAGTGACTGCAGTAATAAAACTCGCTCTTCTGCGAGGTGGTAGTCCACATAATGATTTTTAGGATTCTTAAATCAAAAGCATTCAACACCAATCATTAATTAGGTCTCCAAATTACTTATTTGTCGGTTTATTATGACAAATCATCTTGGTAATTTAATTATAGCATACTATTTAGTATATTGCAATTTTTTTGTATGACTTTTTGTATATGTTAAGTTATTACTATCACACCATTCCATATATTGTTCATCTAAGTTAGTTGGATTCCATTCACCAGCAATATAGAATTTATAGAATCTATTCTTTAGGAATTTTTGTACATTTTGATAGTCATAACCTTTATCTGTTAAGTAGTTAAAGTATGCGTTTACTGTTTCACTATTTAGTCTATCTTGTGCTTCATAAGCACCAGCCATAGTTAAATAGAAATATACTAAATCGTCTATTCTTCTACCTACTACATAACCCTTGTTTTCCATATTAATTATGTTTTTTCTTATTTCAGTATATAAAACACCAGTTAATTTAGTAAGTTCTCCTTTAGTAGCTCCTTTCTCTTTCATAAGAGTTACAAATATTTTGTCTTCAGTTGATAATAAAGACTCACTTGTTATTTGTAAATCTAATTCGTTTGTTAAGTCATTTTTCTTAAACATTTTCCTCTTCCTTTCTATTTATGTAACTTATAATTGTATTTAAGTTTACATTATAAGTAGCATTCATTATATTTAAGTCAGCACCCCTATAGTAGTTATTTAAAATTGAAACTAATTCTTTCATTTCTTTTCTTGCACCAATTTTCTTTTTAGTTACACTACATGCACAATCAATGAATTTTAAATTATTGTATTTACAGAAACTAATAATATCCTTTTCCCTTACAAAATAAAGTGGTCTAATTAGATACATATTTTCAAAATTTGTACTTTTTATTTTAGGCATCATTGTTTTAAATTCGCCATTATATATTAAACTCATTAAAATAGTTTCTACTACATCATCAAAGTGGTGTCCTAAAGCAATTTTGTTACAGCCAAGACTTTGTGCTTTGTTATATAGTGCACCTCTTCTTTTTCTTGCACATAAGTAGCATGGATTTTTTTGTCCATTAATTAGTTCAAATATGTTATAGTCAAATTCTTTCAAATTTATTCCTAAGGTTTCTGCATTTTTATGTATTAAATCAAGGTTTTCTTTACTATAACCTGGATTCATTAAAATGAACTCTAAACTAAATCTTTTATTGCCATGACGACATAATTCTTCCATACATTTTGCAAGCAAAAATGAATCTTTTCCTCCACTTATACATACTGCGATTTTATCGTTTTCTTCTATTAAGTTAAACTCTTGTACTGCATGTACAAACGGACTATAAATCTCTTTTCTAAATCTTTTTATTAAACTTCTTTCTATATCTATTAAACTCACATTAACCTCTTTTTTAAAGTGAAGTCTTCTTTATTTTGTACAATATTTTCTCCTAAAGAGACTTCTTCTACATCTTTTATTCCATTAAATATTTCATATAAAACATTTTCAAATACATTATCTACAACTATATTTAAGCCTCTTGCACCCGTTCCATAAGAATGAGCAAGTTTAGCAATTCTTTCGTAAACACTATCAGGAATACTAACCTTGATTCCTATGTTTTCTAGTTTACTTAAATACTTTTTCATTTCACTCAAGTTACTATTTTTAATTATATCAACTAAGTTTTCTAATGAAAGGGTATTCATTCTAATAATAGTCTTAAATCTTCCCATAAATTCTAGTGGCATACCAAACTTTTCAAAATCTTTTATAGTAAGTTCTGTACCATATTTAACTTCATTACTTATACTTGTAACGTTGTTTCCAAAACCTACTGAGTTTTTCTTTTCACTTGCTTTTTGATTATATAAGTCGGTGAATGCTCCACCTGCGATTACAAGAAGTTTACTAGTATCAAATTTTATTGTGTCACCAAACATTGGATTAGTTTGTATTTCAAACTCTCCACCTTCAATTATTTTTAGAAGGGCTTTTAATACATCTCCATTTGCAATATCACTTTGTGCATCTTTACTTGCTTTTTTATCTATTTCATCTAGGAAAAGTATACTTCTTTCAGCACGTGCTAAATCCTCATCAGCATTTCTATATATGTGAAGTAATATATCTTCTACACTGGCACCTTGGAAGCCACTTGCTGTATAACTAGTCATATTTTCAACGTTTACTGGTACATCTATTAACTTACTAATTTCATTAATAAGAGCAGTTTTACCACATCCACTTGGTCCATATATTAAGATATTACTTTTCATATCATTACCAAATAATACATATTTATATATAGCAATTACTATTTTCTTTATTGCCTCATCTTGATTAATTATACTTTCTTTAATTTTAGATATTACTTCATTTATTGGTTTGTTTAGACTTTCAACCATCTTCTTTTCAATATCTTCTATACGACTAGCAGAATTTTCTTCATTATACGAATCTATTAAATCATCTAATTCTTCTGGTTCAACTGTACCATTTAGTATTCTATCAATGATAGCATTTTCATCTTTTACAAATACAACATTCATATGTACATCAAATTCTTTTTCAAATTCTTCTTTTTCTACTCCTATGAATGTTTTATCTTCACTATATAAGAATACTAGTTTTTCTAAGAAGTCATAGTATTCTGTACATTTAGAAACATCTAACTTTTTAGTGAAAGTTTTTACTTCATTACCATCTTTGTCCTTCTTGGTTCTTTCTTCATTAAAGTTTTTAAAGTCACTCACTAGGTTAAAACCAGTAGTTAGACCATATTCTGCACATTTTGAAGTGTTAACATATTCTTTACCAGTAAATAATTCTATAAAAGAACTTCTTTCTTTGTTATAAAAACCTAGTACTATTTCTTCAGCCAAATAGTATGGAAAGTCTAATTCTTCCCTCATGTAGCATCCAAATAATACTGCTACTTGTAATTCTTTCTTTTCTTTCATAATTCCCCCACATATAACTATTAAATATTTGTATTTAAGTAATCTATTAAATCACTTGTTTTTACTTTTGTTTTTTCTTTAGTAATAAAGTCTTCTATAATTAGATAATCATTATTTTCTATTGTAAGAATAAATTTTGGATTTAAATTATTAATTAACTCTTCTGTTTCTTCTAAAGTACTTAAGTAATTAGTTTCTACTGAGAACTCAGATAGTCTTAATTCATCTATTATTTGACTAGTAAATACATAGTCATCATTTTGTATAACGAATACATCAAGTTCATTCATCGGTACAAAACACTCTTGTTCTTTCATAACATCTATTAAAGTGTTTAAGTTTATAAGAGAAGAAAACTCTATATAATTTTCACCAGTTGATTTGATGCCATAAGTTAGTAGATTCTCTTTATATGCTATTTCAAAATAGTTTTCATTATTTTTTAAAGTGCTTATTTTATATGGAATATCTAAATATTCTAAAGTGCTTTTTATTACATCTAAGTTTAACATACTATTTAAGTTTACTGATAAGTCAGTTAATCCCAAGCCTGTTAGAAATCTATAAGACATGCTTATTAACTCATTAATTACTGGTGTATCTATTGTAGTAAAATATTCAATATTTAATAAAGTATCTTTAATAAAGTAGAACTTTTTAACATTATTGGAATTAAATTTTTGAATGTTTGATATATCTTCTTCTTTATTAAATAACTTAATAAAATCACAATTATATAAAGACATAAAAGAAGAAGTGTAATTTGTTATGTATTCATAAATTTTAGAATCTGTTAGAATAGTACTTTCTATATTAGAAATACTATTAGTCATATGTATCACTTCCTTTAATAGTTATTATTATACATATTAAGAAGTAATAAATCAAGAAAAAAAGAACACAATTTGTTCTCATAAAATTAAATGAAATAATATTTAATTAACAAGTATTTTATTTGATACTTTTTTTATATATTTCAACTTGACAACATTGGAGGTAAAGACTATTTATAGCCTTTATTTTTTTATGTATAATAAAAATGTAGAACACATCTACATTTTTTCTATTACTTATTATATTCACTAACAATATTATCAAGTGTTACTTCTTTTTGTTCACCAGTTACCATGTTTTTAAGAAGTGCAATACCTTTTTCTACCTCGTCATCACCAATTATAAGGGCGAATGGAGATTTTTGTCTATCAGCATATTTTATTAATTGTTTAAATTTACTTAAAAATGCCATGTCAACTGTTATATTATTCTTTTTAAGTGTATTTACATATTTATAAATATATGCATAGTTAGTAGTCATTGGTAAAATAGTTATGTCTGCTACACTACTTTCTTCTGTTTTGATAACATTTGCTTCTTTTAATTGATAGAATAATCTAGTTAAACCAATAGATATACCTACTCCAGGTAATTTTTTATCTGTGTAATAAGTTGCTAGGTTATCATATCTTCCTCCAGAACAAACACTACCAATACTAGGATAATCTTTTAATATTGTTTCATAAACTGTTCCAGTATAATAGTCAAGTCCTCTTGCAATTGTTAAGTCAACATCATAATAACACTCTTCTATTTCTCTATCTTTAATGTTAGTTATAACAGTTTCTAACTCACTTACTCCTTCATTAAATACTGGGTCAGTTATAGATAACTCTTTTAATTTATTAATTTTTTCAAATGGGTTACCACTAATTCTAATGAAATTCATTATCTTACTTACTTTTTCATCATCTATTCCTAAATAAGATAATTCACTTCTTGTAGCATCTTCACCTATTTTTTCTATTTTATCTATTATTCTTAATATATCTGTTACTATATCACTAAGTTCTAATGAATTAAAGAAACCAGTAAGTACTTTTCTATTGTTTATTCTTATTGTAAAGTCTCCAATATTTAATTTTTTAAATAAATCATATATGATACTAGGAATTTCTGCATCATATAGTATTGAAAGAGTTTCATTACCAATTACATCAATATCACATTGATAAAATTCTCTGAATCTTCCTTTTTGAGGTCTTTCTCCACGGTATACTTTACCAATTTGATATCTTTTAAATGGAAATATTAATTCATTACTCCTGCTTGCAACATATTTAGCAAGTGGTACAGTAAGATCAAACCTTAAAGATAAATCATTATCTCCCTTATTAAATCTATAAATTTGTTTTTCAGTTTCTCCTCCTGCTTTAGCTAAAAGAACACTAGATAATTCTATAATAGGTGTATCAAGTGGATAAAAACCATAACTAGCATACACTTCTTCAATAGTTTTTTTCATTTTTTCAAATAATATTTGGTCTTGTGGCATTAATTCCATAAAACCTGGTAATGTTTTTGGTTCTACTTTTTCCATAATTTTTCCTCCTTAAATATTTAATATATATTTATTTTACTACAAACAAGTTTTTTTGTCTATATTTTGTTAAATCATGTTTTAAATTATCATTTTATTAGTTATTTTGAATATATTTAAACATGATAAAGAAATTATTAAAGAACAAGTTTTTTATAGGTACTCTTATTCTTTTAACTGGTGGATTTTTTTCTAAGTTACTTGGTTTTGTTTTAAGAATTATTATTACTAGACAAATTGGTACTTATGGAGTTAGTCTATATTCTTTAATTACACCAACTTTTGGACTTTTTATTACTATTGCAACTTTTAGTTATCCGGTTGCGATTAGTAAAGTGATTAATGTAAGGGGAAAAAGTTCTAAAAAAGCAATTTTTAATAGTATACCAATTAGTTTATTGTTGAATTTATTTACTATTTTGGTAATACTAATTATTTCTAAACCACTTGCAAATGTATTTTTGAAAGAACCTAAACTATATGTTCCACTTTTATCTATTGGATTTACTCTTCCTTTTATTGGTCTTTCTAGTATAATTAAGGGGTATTATTGGGGAAAGCAAAGAATGGGAGTTTATATTCTTTCTAATATAGTTGAACAAATAGTTAGAATTACAATTCTTGTGTTTTTAATACCTATTTTAATAGAAAAATCTTTAATACTTACTATTTCAGTTATTATTTTAGTTAATATAGTTAGTGAAACTTCAAGTATTATTGTTATGATCCTCGGACTACCTAAAGGAATAAGTATTAAAAAAGAAGATATTAGACCAGATAAAGAGTATGTTAAAGATGTTATGAATATATGTATTCCTTCAACTAGTAGTAAGATAGTTGGTAGTATTGCACATTTTTTAGAACCTATTGTTTTAATAAACGTTCTTAGTCTTGTTGGGTATCCTAGTGACTTTATTATTAGGGAATACGGAATTATTAATGGATACTCATTAGCGCTTTTATTAATACCACAATTTTTTACTATGAGTATTTCTACGTCTTTGATACCAGAACTTTCTAAAAATTATTCAGAAAATAATATATGTAAATGTAAAAGTAGAATATTACAAATTACTGGATTATCTTTGGCAATAGGTGCTTTTTCTACTGGAATTATATTTGTTATACCTGAGTATTTACTTAATATTATTTATAAAACTAATTTAGGGGTTAATTATATTAAAGTACTTGCCCCATTCTTCTTACTTTATTTTATAAATACTCCACTTGCTAATGCTCTTCAAGCACTTGATATGTCTAGAGAAGAAATGAATATTACACTTATTACAAGTATATTAAAATTAGTTTTATTAGTTATTTTATCTTTATTTAAAATTGGTTTATATTCTTTAATATTATCTATTATAATTACTTTAATTATTAGTACTTATTTACATATAAAAAAGATTAAGACAAAGTTGTCTTAACCTTAGTAACCTGTGTACTTTCCAAAATTGTATCTTAGACACAGTTAAGTTAACGGGATCCTAACAACCTGTATCAGTTTCCACTATTTCGTAAGGTGTCTCAGGTGTCCCATTTCCTGTACTATATTTGATACAAGCTTTTAGTGATAGGGCTGGACGCACGTTGCTCGGTAAGCCAACCCTGCCGTTGCTCAATAAGCCAGGGAACGTTGAACCCATCACGCCGAACATGCAAGCGAGGCTGTCTTCCCAAAAGTAAGGAGACATCAATTTCCAAGTTGATCCTGCAGAGTTACCATTTGCGCTGTTATAATAATACCATGTTTTTGCATTTGACCCATATACTCCACCTGCAAAAACTACTTCATCAGCTGTCATTAATCCTATTGGGTATGTTAGTTTTGCTTCACTATTATTTCCTGAAAATGCATCTTTGTTATTTGTACAGTTATACGTTGGTGTGCACGAACTACCATCAGTTTTTACTATGTATGGATTATTCGCACTTCCATCTCCTCCAGATATCAGATTACAAGATTTAAGAGATACTGAGGGGCGCACAGCGAGCGAGACGACCACGCGGGAGTGGTTCAAGTTGCCAGGGTTAACAGAACCATAGACGAACCAAAAGAACGAGTAAGAGCCACTCCAGAAGTTAGGGGAAAGGGACCACCACGCATTACTTCCTGTTATACTTCCTCCGGCACTATTTAGATAATACCATGCATATGGTGCAGTTAAATCTGTATAAGATTCTCCTCCAGCATATGATATTTCATCTGATGTCATTAATCCTATTGGGTATGTTAGTTTTGCTTCACTATTACTTCCTGAAAATGCATCTTTAATGTTTGCACAGTTATACGTTGGTGTCTTATTTGCATTTTGTCTTCCATATGGTGCATAGTTAAAACTTGAACCTGTACTATAAGTTGACCCCGATGCTAACTCTCTATCATTACAATATACGGTTTGTCCACTTGCAAGGTTTCTATCATTACAATATACAGCATCATTACTTAAATACTTTGTATAAGCAGTTAAATAGTTTTTATACCAATTATCTACATATGTTTTTATTATACTATCATTTGTATTTAGTCTATTATTTTCTAGTGAACCTGTAGTTCCATATTTATATCCTACATACATTGGATCATTATATGTACTATTGAATGCACTTTTTCCTATATATCCACTTGTTGTATCTGGGCTAGTTCCTGAATACAAGAGTCTTATACTTCCATCATAGTTAGTTCTTATTATTCTCCAATACATTGGGTCACCTTTTCTCCAAGCATAAGAACAATTAGTGTTATAAGAAGATGCTGAATTGCATTCTTCTAGAGTAGTGTATTTTTTAAATTTCGTACTATATTGATTAATATAGCCCCTTATTTCATCATCAGCATATTTTCCAAACTTAACCCAGTTGTTTTTTGCGTCTCCTGCAAAATTAAAGTTCCTGTATTTGTTTCAGTAAATGTTGTATTAAAGTCTGTTCTAGTTTTTATTGCAGAATTATCAGCTAAGATTTGTTCATATAATGTAGGTATTACTGTATCTACACTACCAGGACAAGTATTACCATTATTACCACTTGCATATATATGTGTTGTTATATTTGAATTTAATAAGTCATTTTGGTTAGCACTTTTATCATAACTTAACCATATTTTTAATTTATATGTATTACCTGTAGTATCAGACTTACTTAAATACTTATTTTTAGCAAGTAATATGTAACCCTTACCATCAGAGTTATAACCTAATTTACTTAAGTTACCACTTACTACATTACTACCATCTGTTAATTC
>FR902230.1 GCA_000438415.1 Clostridium sp. CAG:628 | reverse complement strand
GGAAGTAATATAACACCAGGATGGAGTAATAGTAAAACATTTACTATTAAAAATGATACTAAGACAGAATATAAATATAATATAGTAATAAAAGATTTGTTAAATACTTTTGTAACTAATGGATACTTAAAGTACAAGATAACTAGTACAAACGATGGATATAATATGACTGAGTTTAAAGATATTCCAAAATCTAGTGCACCTAAAGATAAAGTACTAGCTTATAGTGTAGTAATACCTAATGGAGTAACACAAAGTTACACAATTGAATTTAAGTATGTAAACGATGAAAGTGTAGACCAAAGTATTGATATGGGAAAAAAACTAAGTGGAACACTATTTATAACAGAGGGAACAAAAGACATATATGCAGGATATGAAGAAGGTACTTTAGGTTATCAAATAATGAGAGACAATCCAACAAGAAGTACGAGAGATACATATGATGCAGTATTTACTAATAATACAACAGGAACACTATTTACAGCAACAGAAAAGAATGTCCATAATACTACAGATACAACAGTATACTATTATGCAGGAAATACAACAAATAATTGGGTAAAGTTTGGAACATTTGCAAGTGACGGACCAATAAGAGGTTATTCTTCAGCAACATCTACTTTATATAAAGAATACACTACTTTAGAAGAATGTAATTCAGCAAGTTCTTATAATATAAACTGCTCTTACGCTTGGAAAAAAAGAGATCCAATGTACTGGAGAATAATAAGAACCAACGCGGATGGAAGTGTAAGACTATTATATTCTGGAACAAGCCATGATACAACTGACGTATATTTAAGTACAGGCACTAGTGTTTTCAACTATCCATTCGATAGTCCAAAATATGTAGGATACATGTATGGAGAAAATGATGATACATTAGTAAATGCAAGAACAAATACAAATAATAGCACAATAAAAACAGCAATAGATAAATGGTATGCAAGTAACATGACATCATATACAAAATACCTAAGTACAACAGCAGTATATTGTAATGATAGAACAGAACAAACATCAGGAACATATAACACAGGTGGTACAAGTTTCGACTATGCACCATATGCAAGAGCGTATACAAATTATAAACCAACATATGACTGTACAGAAGCAAGTGATGCATTCAGCATAGATAACACAAGTGCAAAACTAACATATCCAATAGCGTTAATGACCTCTGATGAAATAATGCGTGCAGGTGGAAAATATTTAACAAGTTTAACAAGCCCATATGCATGGTATTCTTTAAATAGTGCAAATGGTAGTATAACAGGCCGTACCAGTTGGTGGTTGTTGTCTCCGGTCTCTTGGAGGAGTAGCAGCAGCAAAAACGCTTACGTGTTCAGTGTGTCCAACTTCCCTAGCTACGGCTTCTTTGAAGAAAGCTCCATCAACTCCATCATTGGTGTGCGTCCGGCCATTTCTCTCAAATCTTGCACTCTATATAGTACAGGAGATGGGACATCAGAGACACCATACGAAATAGTTGAAACTCCAAGTGGATGCTAAACGATCCCATTAATTTAACTGTGTCTAACGATTAATTTACTAATTTAATTACTATAAGTAATCTAAGGGTTAAATGATAGTTTATATAACATGATACATTGGTAAAAAAGTCAACAAAAAAATGAAATACTTTAGCTTAAATAACTAAAGTGTTTTTTATTATAAAATTAGCGAACAAAAGGTTGACAATGTAATTTACTTATGTTAATATTGAATTATGAGGAGTGATAGTATGGAGTATGTAATAATAGGTTTAGTTGTATTAGTAGTAATTTTGTTAATTATAGTGTTATTTAATATTAAAAAGAATAAAGAAAATGATATATCTTTAAGTAAAGTAGAAGGAGATATTATTAGAGAAATTGGAGACTTTAAACTTAATTTTTCTAGAGATTTGATGGAAGACTTTAATAAGTTGAATGATAGAATAGAACATAAATTAAATATGATAAATGATAAGGTTAATGAAAGACTAGATGTTAATTTTGAAAAAACTAATAAAACTTTTGCTTCAGTTTTAGAACGTCTTGCTAAAATTGATGAAGCACAAAAGAAGATAGATAATTTATCTAGTGATATAGTTAGTTTACAAACTGTGTTAACTGATAAGAAGAGTCGTGGTATATTTGGAGAAGTTAATTTACATCAGATATTATCAAGTGTATTTGGTGAAAAGAATGATAAACTTTATAGTTTACAATATACTTTAAGTACAGGAGTAATTGCTGATGCAATTGTTTTTGCACCAGAACCTCTTGGACATATTTGTATAGATTCTAAGTTTCCACTTGAAAACTATAGATATATGTTAGAAAAAGGTATAACACCTGAAGAAAGAATAAGAAGAGAAAAGTTATTTGAAAGTGATGTTAAAAAACATATTGATGCGATAGGAAGCAAGTATGTTATAAGTGGTGAAACAAGTGATCAGGCAATAATGTTTTTACCTGCTGAAGCAATATTTGCTGAAATTAATGCATATCATACAAACCTAATTAATTATGCTTATTCAAAGCATGTTTATATTGCAAGTCCTACAACACTTATGAGTTTACTAACAATAATTCAAGCTATACTTATGGGTATGGAAAGAGATAAATATACAAGTATTATTCATACTGAATTAAATAAACTTGGTGAAGATTTTATGAGATATAAAGAAAGATGGGATAAACTTAGTACTCATATAGATACAGTTAGCAAGGATGTTAAGGATATTCACATTACTACTGATAAAATTAGTAAAAGGTTTGATGAAATTAGTAATGTTAATATAGAGAATAATAAAATAGAAGGAGGAAATTAGTATTATAATTAGTACTGTGATTTAATCATGAAAGAATTAACGGTTTTGGATAAAAAAATAACATGTGTTAAAATTAAAGATGAAGATTATATTTCTATTACCGATATGTTAAAATCAAAAGATGGGAATTTTTTCGTATCTGATTGGTTGAGAAATAGAAATACAATTGAATTTTTAGGAATTTGGGAAGAAATACATAATCCTGATTTTAATTATGGCGAATTTGCCATAATTAAAAGCCAAGCGGGGCTAAATAATTACAAGCTAAGTGTGAAAGAATGGACTGATAAAACTGGTGCTATTGGTTTAGTTTCTAAGTCTGGTAGGTATGGTGGAACTTATGCGCATAAAGATATTGCCTTTGAATTTGGAATGTGGATTAGTCCAAAATTTAAATTATTATTGATTAAAGAATTTGAAAGATTAAAAGAAAATGAACAAAAAGAGTTAGGATGGAATGTAAAAAGAGAGCTATCTAAAATTAATTATAAAATACATACTAACGCAGTAAAGCAAAATTTATTGCCTGTTGCACTTACTAAAGAGCAAATTAACTTTGTATATGCGGAGGAGGCCGATGTTCTAAATGTTGCTTTATTTGGTATAACCGCTAAAGAATGGAGAAAAAATAATAAAAATTTAAAGGGTAATATAAGAGATTATGCAACTATTAATGAGCTAATATGTTTGTCTAATTTAGAAAATCTTAATTCTGTATTTATAAATGAAGGAATGAAACAGTCAGAACGGTTGATAAAGCTTAACAGAGTTGCAATATATCAAATGAGTATCTTAAATGAAACAGATATTAAATATTTAAAATGAAGGAGGAAATTAATATGGAAATATTAATAATAGGAGTAATTCTAGTAGTAGTGTTGTCTTCAATTAGACAAATTAATGAATATGAAAGGGGTATAAAGTTTAGATTTGGTAAGTTTAAAAAGATAATGAATCCAGGTTGGAATTTAATTTTTCCAGTAATAGATTCTTTTAAAAAAGTTGATATTAGAACAAGAGCAGTAGATGTTCCAGAACAAGAAGCAATTACAAAAGATAATGTATCAATTAAAATCAATGCGGTATTATACTATAAAATATTTGATGCATCTAAAGCAATACTTGCTGTTGAAAACTTTAATTATGCAGTAAGTCAACTTGCTCAGACAACTATGAGAAATGCAGTAGGGAGTGTAAGTTTAGATGAGTTATTAAGTGAAAGAGATAAGATAAGTAGTGAGATTTGTAAAATAGTAGATGAAGCAACTGATCCATGGGGAATTAAAGTAGAAAATGTTGAATTAAAAGATATTAGTTTACCTGAAGAAATGAAAAGAGTAATTGCACGTGTTGCAGAAGCAGAAAGAGAAAAACTTGCTGTTATTACTAAAGCTCATGGAGAAGTAGAAGCTAGTGAAAACCTTAAAAAGGCTGCGGAAAATTTAAGCATGGCACCAGGTGCATTACATTTAAGAACTCTTGAAACATTAAATGATTTAAGTAGTGATCAAAGTAACACAGTAATTTTTGCACTTCCTATTGAAGTATTAAAGGCAGTAGAAGGTTTTGGTAAAAAACATGACTAATGAGGAGTTAAAAGTTAAAATAGATGAATTTTTATCAAAAAATAAACTTGGGAATGTAGTTCTTAATAATTTAACTACATTTATTAATATGAGTGAGTTATATTCAGAATTACAAGAAGAACTGGTTGATGTTAGGTTTAATAATGTTGATTTTGAAAATTATCCAAGACTTGATTTATTTACTAAAATAGATTTAGTTAAAAAACTTTTTAAAAAATATAATTATCCTATAAGTGATGAAATGTTTGAAAAAATACTATCTGATGGTACAATTGATTTTAGAGAGTACTTATATGATAAAGATTATCTTCCTAATATACAGTCTGGTATAGTTGATGGAAGTGCTGGAATAAAAGATGATTATAGATTTGTTTCCACACCAAACACTGGTTACATAACTGATGCAGTAATACTTGCACATGAAGTTGCTCATTATATTGTTGGAATATCAGAAAATGCAACTGACCACATGATAAGTGAATCATTAGCAATATTTACTGAATTTTTGATGGAAGATGAATTGTCTAATATGGGGTATGATGAAGAAATGAAGTATGTTAGAAAATTAAGATTTAAGAATACTTTAAATAATTGTTATTTAATACGTATTTTGGCAAGTATAAATGTTTATTTAAATTTTGGAGACCTTGAATATGATAGTTATAAAAGAATGTATAGTAAAATGAACGAAGAGATTTATAAGAATGAAATATTAAAAGTGAAAGAATATTTTAATATATCTATAGATAAATTAGATTCACAAAGAGGTTTATACTATATTTTTGGTTGTGTTCATGCATATTATATGTATAATAAAATTAAAAATAATCATTCGTATATAGATAATATTTATAAGGCTTATTCTATACCATATAGAGATGATTTGGGAAGTTTTTCTGAGGCACTGGGAATATATGATGTAGTAGGTGAATTAAAAGATGCTATAACTTCTTATAAGAAAGAACTTAATAATGAAACAAAAATATTATAATTTAATTTACAATATTATGACATTATAACTAGGCAATTTGTCTAGTTTTTTTGTAAACTCTTTGTCTAAAGAATGAAAATTGTAATTGACAATTTCTTGTGTTAAAATATTAATAGGAAAATAAGGTGGTTAGTGATGAACAATAATTTTGAAGCAATAAAAAGTTTAGTGAGTTTACTTGTAAAGAAGTCAGGATTTGATATTGACAAGAACTATAGTGAAGAAGAACTAGCTAAAACTAAAGAAAATATACAAAAATTACAAAGTGAGAAAGAAAGTAGTAATAATCAAAAAACTCTTGGTAAGATAATAGATACTTTAAAACTAAGACAAGCCAATTGGGAAAACAATGCTGAGATAGTTGGTAAAAGTTTATTAAATGCTTATAAAGAAGGTAAAGATTATAGTCAAGTAAAAGCAAGAATTGAACTTCTTGGTAATTTAGCATATAAAGGTACTGAGAACTTAAGTGCTGGTAACTTATATTCTAAACTAAGTGAATTAGAAAGTAAATATAATGAACTAAATAATAAAATAGATACTTATGAATATAAAAATACTGAAGAAAGAGAAATGGATGAAAAGTATAAGAGTTATTTAGATAATAAGATATCTTCACTTAATGATGAGATTAAAATAGTAAATAAGGAACTTGATGAATTAAGAGATATAGAACTAAAAGATGTTACAATAGTTAATAAAATTAAGGAATATATTGATAAACTTGATAATGATCTTGCTAGAATAGATAGAATACTTAATGAAAGTGCTAACATGGATATTTCTTTTGAAGTATATGAAAGACTAGAGAGTGCTAAAGAGGAACTTGAAAGTAAACAAATTAGAAATAAAGATACTTTAGAAAAAGCAGAAAAGATGTTAGAAAATGTTAGAATTAATAGAACTAATAGTAACTCTAAAAAAGAAATTCTAGAAGAAGAATTTGATAAATGTACTATTAAAAAGAATAATATTAGTACTAAATTAAAAGAAGATAACTACATAAATACTACTGAAAGAATAATTGATATTAATGAAAAAGAAAAAATAAGAGTAGAGTTAGATTATTTAAATAATAAAAAAGATGTTATTTACGTAGATGCTATTAAAGTTAAAGATGAACTAATTAGAGAATGGAGTACTAAAAAAGAAAACTTTGTTGAAAGAACTAATAACTATAAAGAAGAAATAATAAAAGAACAAGAAGAAAAAAATGTTGATAAAGTAGAAGTTGTTAACAATAAACCTGTTATAGAAGAAAATGAAATATTACGAAATGAAGAATTAATTTTGGAAGAAAAACCAGAATATAAAGAAATAGAAGAAGAAAAAGAAATAACATCTGAAGAAAAGAAAAATAATAATAGAATAGAATTGGATTGGTGATAATATGAACTATCGTGCACTTGAAGATTTAATAGGAATATTAATTAAGAAGTCTGGATATAAAATAACTGATTTAAGAGTATTAGAAGATACTGATTACTTGACTTCTAGAAAAAATTATTTATTAGAAGAAATAGATAATATAAAGAATAAGTTAGACAATAGTAAATACATTGATAAAGATAGTAAAGTTAAAGATGAAGAAGAGAAGAAATATTTAGAAAGAACATTAAGTAATTTAACAAATGATAAAAATAATCTTGAGTTAAAACTTAATGATAAAACTCTTAAATGCCATCAAAAAGCTAAAACAAGTGGGGAACTTGAAATATCTTATGAGGAGATAGATAAAGTAAAAGATGCTATCAAATTAATAAGTTACAAACTAGATAATTTTGATTACATAGATAATGATAGTATTTCTAAAGATGAAAATTATCTAAGTGTTTTAGAAAGTGAATTAAAAGAAATTAATACATCTCTTGATAATAAAGAAAAAAATCCAATTCTTATTGGGACAAAATTACTTGATGCATTTAAAAATGGAGAACCTTTAAATAATGTTAAAGAAGATTTGGATGTATTAACTATAAGTGCTAAAGAAAACTATAATAAAACTCTTGAAGAAATAAAAGGTAGTAACATATTTGAATTAATTGATTTATATAGTAATAAAAAGAATGATATAACTGATAAAATAAATAATTCTGATTATGTGAGTGAAAAAGGAAAAGAAGAGTTATTTGAAAAAACTAAATATCATAATAAGAGAATTGAAACATTTAAAAGTACTATTTCTGGAATTGAAAAAAGAAAAGAAGAGTTATCTGTTTTAATTGAGGAATCTAATAACCTATTTGAAAAAACTAGAATAGAAAGACTTAAAAAAGAAGAAAAACTAAAGAATTTAGAAGTACTTTTATTTAATGAATCTAATCTTTCTAATTTAGATAAAGAATTTTCTTCAATAATAACTTCTTTAACAGAAGAAATAAATGGTGATAAGTATTTAGAGAATAAATATAAACTAGATATTGAAAACTTTAACGAAGAAATGAGAAACTTAGATATTAATTTTAACAACATGCATAATGAAATCATAAGTGAAGAAAGAAGTCTAGAAATAATTAATGATAGAATTGATGAAAAGAGTTCTGATTTAGTTAGTAAATTTGAAGATAAAATTAAGTTACTAGGATATACTAATCGAGTTAACAGCTTATATAATGAACAACAATACTTATATGTTAATGTTGATGTTATAAAAGAAGAAATAGAAAGTATATGGGCTCGTGGAGATGATAAAAACGAGAAAACACCAAAAGAAATTAGTAATCAAGAAGTAGTTAATAGTTCTATGTATGATGATATTTCTTTAAATGAGGATGAATCTAATGAAAATAATTATTTATTAGATGAAGAAAAAACAGAAAGTGTTAATGAAAATAACGAACCTTCTATAGAAGAAAAAACAGAAGAGTCAAATGAAAATAATGACACTGAAAAGCTAGAAAGTGATAATCTAGAAGAATCTAATATTAAAGAACTAGAAACTATAAAAGAAGATATTACTGAACCATTAGATGATGATTTTATAGAAGACATTGATTACTTTTAATAAAAGCCAACATAAGTTGGTTTTTTGTTTCATATTATTAATTGGTGAAATGTATGAAAATTAGTGAACTTCAAAGAAAAGATATTGTTAATGTGAATGATGGTAAAGTTATTGGAAGAATAATAGATGCTATTATAAATGAAGAAGATGGTAGTTTTGAAGGATTTGTTATAGAGAAAAGTAAATATATAAGAAGTTTATTTAGTACTGAAGGAGATATTACTATTAAATTTAGTCAAATAAAGAAACTTGGAAGTGATGTAATACTTGTAGAACTTTAGTAAAGTATACTTGATAAAATCCTTATAATTTGGTATATTATTTGTGAGGAAAATAATATGAAAAGAATAAAATATAGTTTAGTAATAATTTTAGTATTTATAATAGATCAAATATCTAAAATAGTGGTTGCAAATAATATTAATTTAAATGAAAGTAGAGTAGTTATTAAAAACTTCTTAAATTTAACTTATGTAAAAAATAAAGGTGCTGCTTTTGGAATGTTTGAAGGTTATACTAGTATTATTACTATAATTAGTGTAGTTATATTATTTTATTTACTATATGAATTATTTAAGAATAAAAAGAATGATACTCTTACTAATATATCATTATCATTTATAATTGGTGGACTTATTGGTAACTTGTATGACAGAATAATATTACATTGTGTTCGTGACTTTTTTGATTTTACTTTATTTAATAAAGGGTTTGCAATATTTAATGTAGGAGATTCATTTATTGTAGTTGGATGTATATTATTTTTTGTAGGTGCACTTTTGGAGGTAAAACATGTTAGAAGTAAATAGTGAAAATGTTAATAAAAGGTTAGATGTTTATTTAACTGAAATTTTAGGTAAAAGTAGAAGTAGTATTGATAAAGATATTAAAAGTGGTAATATTCTTGTAAATGATGTTAAAGTTAAAAATGGCTATTCTTTAAAACTAGGGGATAAAGTAACTATAAAAGAAAATGATACAAATTATATAACTAAAGAAGAGATGCCTCTTGATATTTGCTATGAAGATGAATATTTACTAGTTGTAAATAAACCAAGTGGTTTGGTAGTACATCCAGGTAACGGAAATAAAAGTCATACTTTAGTAAATGGTCTTATGTATTATACAGATGAGTTGAGTGATATAAATGGGGAAGATAGACCAGGTATTGTACATAGAATTGATAAAGATACTTCTGGACTACTTCTTATTTCTAAAAATAATCAAGTACATCAAATACTAAGTGAGGACTTTAAAAATAAAAGAATTAAAAGAAAATATATTGCTTTAGTGAGTGGTGTGATAAATGAAGATAAAGGTAAAATAAATGCACCTATTGGAAGAGACTTAAAAGATAGAAAGAAAATGGCTGTAACTGATGTTAATGCAAAAAATGCTATAACTAATTTTGAAGTTATAGAAAGATATAAGAATGCAACACTTATTAGATGTATATTAGAAACAGGTAGAACTCATCAAATAAGAGTCCATATGGCTTATATAGGACATCCATTAATAAATGACCCAGTGTATAATAAGCATATAATAAATGATTTTGGTCAAATGTTACATGCTTATTACTTAGGATTTAATCATCCAATAACACATGAGTTTTTGGAATTTACAGTAGAAGCACCTGAAGAATTTCATAAAATTCTAAATACTTTTAAAAATTCATAATATAAATACTTAAACTTAATATTAATGCATAAATACTATATACTATATAAGGTATTAAATAGTAACTAGCATTTTTATTAAGTTTTTTAATTTCTAAAAATAAGAATATACTACTAACCATAGTAATTGTAGTAAGTATAAAACCTAAAAATGGACTTTTTAAATTAAAGAAACCATAAAGAAATAATTGATTTGCTAAGTAATTAGTAATAAGTACATAGAATAAATCATTATTACCAACTATTTTTTCTGTTTTACTTATTTTATATAAACTTATAGTAATTAACAAATAAATAATAATCCATATAATTCCAATTAACTTACTAGGTAAAACAAAACTTGGTAAATTTAACATATCGTAATACTTAAAATCTACTTTAAAAAGTAATCCACTAATAAGCCATGGAAGTAAAAATAATATAAATTTTAAAACTTTTTTCATTTCTTCACCCATTTAATAATATGATAAATACTTAAAAAAAGAATAAATTTTGACATAGTGTACAAAATATGGTATAATTTGAGTTAGTAAGGGGTATAATATGAGAAAAAATAAAAGATATAGTATAGTAATTAAAACTGGAGTAGAGACAAGAAGTTTAAAAAAATATAGTAAAGAAGAAATAATTGATTTAATTTCTAAATATAATAGTGATATTAAAAATAAATATTTTTTAGGAGATATAAATTTTAATTATAAAGAATATATAGTAACGTTTAATAAATATTTAAAAGTAAGTATGCCTAGTACTTTAGAAGAAATTGACCATACTACTTTAGGTTTTATTAATGAAAGAGAGTTAAGAAACTTTTATAATGTTAGTTATAAGAATAATCATAAATTAGTGGTTTTATATCGCTCTAATAGGGATGTTAAAACTTTACCTATATTTTATAATAAAGATAAAAAGTTTTTGAGTGCTAAAGAATTACCTAATATGCTTAAAAGCTATGCTCGTGATATAGAGTTTATAAAGAGTTTAATAAATAATAAAGAAATAGAATCTTCTTCAAGAGATAGTATAGATGAGTTTGATTTACTTAAAAGTTTAAGAGATAGTTTAAAATATAATGATAAAGAAATGGTTAGTGTAACTCCTCTTATAGCTTTTTATGATAAATTTATAAATGAAAAAAATAAGTTTAATTACTTTAACTTTAGATTAATTGCTAGTTTTATGAAGTCATATTTAAAAGAACCTGAAATTATTACTGATAGAAAAGAAGTTTATGGACAAACTTTACTAGATGATATTTTATTAGAAGAATTAAGAAGTAATTATGAACAAATGAAAATTGATTTAATGGATGGAATTGTACCTAAAAGAGACTTAAAATAAAATAAGTCTTTTTTTCGACATAAAATACTTAATTTATAATATATACTATATGTGGTGATACTATGAAAATATATATTGACTTAGTATTATTTTTAAACTTTATGTTTGATTTTTTATTACTTTTAACAACTAGTATTACATTAAAAAGAAGAGCTTCTTTAAAAAGAATTACATTAGGTTCTATAATTGGAAGTATAACTATACTGGTGTTATTTGTGCCACTTAATGTTTTAACTTTATTTATCTTTAAAATAATATTATCTATAATAATTATATTAGCAACTTTTGGTTTTAAAGATATAAAGTATACTGTAAATAATTTAGTATATTTTTATTTAATTAGCATAACATTAGGTGGGTTTATGTATTATTTAAATACTAGTTTTAGTTATAAAAATATAGGTATGGTTTTCTTTAATAAAGGTCTTAGTATTAACTACATATTCATTTTTTTTACTTCTCCTATAATACTTTATATTTATAATAAACAAATGAAACATATTAAAGAAATAAATAAGTTACATTATAAGGTAGATATTTATATAAATAATAATATTATTAAAATGAATGCATACTTAGATACTGGAAATACTCTTACTGATCCATATAAAAAAAGACCTGTAATAATTACTAATTCTAAAAACTTTATTAAAGAAGTAAAAGATAAACCTTTTTTCTATATACCTTATGAAAGTATAAATAATGCTGGACTAATAAAGTGTTATCTGATTAAAAAAATTTATATTGAAAACAAAGGTATTAAAAGTAATGTAGTTATTGGAGTAATAAATGAAAAACTTAAAGTTAATGGAGTAAATTTGTTATTAAATAATTTATTAATGGAGGACTAATGAAAATATTGAATTTTATTAAGAAGTATTTTTCTGATAATGAGAAAGTTTTATATTTAGGAAGTACAGATATTTTGCCACCACCTTTAACTAAGGAAGAAGAAGAAAGTCTTGTTATGTTATCTAATAAGGGAGATATGTCTGCAAGAAATAAGTTAATTGAACACAACTTAAGGTTGGCTGTGTTTCTGGCTAAAAAATATGATAATACGATGTATGATTTAGAAGATTTAGTGAGTATTGGTACTATTGGATTAATAAAGGGTGTAAAGACATATAAACTAGATAAGAATATAAAACTCGCAACATATGCAAGTAGATGTATTGATAATGAAATACTTATGTTTTTAAGAAAAAATAAGAAAAGAAAGACAGAAATATCATTTGAAGACTCAATTAATTTAGATAGTGAAGGTAATGAACTACATTTAGAAGATGTGTTTGGTACAGAAGATAATATTGTAGAAAAAGAGTATGAAAGTATAGTTGATAAAGAGTGTTTAATTAATGAAATAGAAAACTTGAGTAAAAGAGATAAAGAAATATTAATACTTAGATATGGATTAAATAATAAAAAAGAATATACTCAAAAAGAAGTGGCTGATATGTTAGGTATTAGTCAAAGTTATATTTCAAGGATAGAAAAAAAGGCTATTAAGAGATTAAAAAGTTTAATGAAAGTTTAATGAATAAAATAATTCCTTTTTAAACAATATAAGTTAGAAAGGAGTTTTTATGTATAAGAAAGTAGTTAATATTAATGGTGTTAATACTAATAACTTGAAAGTTTTAACTCATGAAGAAATGATTAGTTTGTTTAAGAAGTATAAAGAAGGGGATATAAGTGCTAAAGATGAGTTAGTTAGTGGTAACTTAAAATTAGTACTATCTATATTAAAAAAATATAATAATAGAAGTGAATATATTGATGACTTGTTTCAAATAGGTGTAGTTGGACTTATTAAGGCTGTTGATAATTTTGATTTATCTCATGAAGTTAGATTTAGTACATATGCTGTTTTAATGATAGAAGGGGAAATTAAAAGATATATAAGAGATAATAATAGTTTAAGAATAAGTAGAAGTATAAAAGATTTATCTTATAAAATACTAAAGTTAAAAGAAAGTTATATTAATGAATATGGTGTTGAACCTTCAACTGAGTTTATTTCAAAATCTCTTGGTGTTAGTAATTATGAAGTAGTTGAAGCACTTCTCTCATTAAAAGAACCAGATAGTTTATTTGAACCAATATATAATGATGGAGGAGATACAATTTATTTAATGGATCAAATAGAAGATAAGAAAGAAAATAAAGATATTGATGGACTTATAAGTTTAAGAAAAGCACTAACTAAGATTAAAGAAAGAGAAAAAGATATTTTAGTAGATAGGTTTATTGTAGGTAAGACACAAATGGAGATAGCAAATGAATTAAATATTAGTCAGGCTCAGGTAAGTCGTTTAGAAAAGAATGCTATTAAAAATGTTAAAAAATTAATAAAATAAAAAATGTAACTAAATAAGTTACATAAATATAAGTATTAATAAACCAAGTAGAAGAGTATATATACTAAAGTATTTTAAGTTACCTTTTTTAACTATTGAGATAAACCATCTTAAGGTATAATATGAAACTATAAATGAACTAATAAATCCTAAACCATATGGAAGAACAAGTTCGTGTACCCCTTTAGTTTCTAATAAATCTTTTATACCAAGTAAAGTAGTACCTAAACTAACTGGAATATATAACATAAATGAATACTTTAAAGCAGTTTCTCTATCTAACTTTCTAAAAAGTCCTCCAATAAGTGTAGAACCACTTCTACTAATACCTGGTATCAAGGCTATTACTTGAGTGAGTCCAATTACCAAAGCATCTATTATATTCATTTTTTCTTCTTTTCTTTTACCTCTAATATTACTAACTAATAGAAGAAATAAACTAGTTATTAAAAATGCAACACCAATAATCTTAATATTATTTAATTTACTTTCAATAGTATCTTTAAATAATAAACCAACTATACCAACTGGAATACTTCCAAGAACTATATACCAAGCATATTTAAAGTCTGTTTTAGTTTCTTCATTTTTAACTTTAAAATATAAGAAGAAGTTTTTAATAAGTCTAATTAAATCATCTTTATAGATAAGTAAAATTGCAAGTAAACTACCAAAATTAACAATAATTTCAAAATTTAAATCGGTACTAGTAATACCAAATAGTTTTTTTAATATAAATACGTGTCCACTAGAACTAATTGGAAGTGGTTCAGTAAGTCCTTGTACTATTCCTAAAAATATATAAATTAAAATCTTTTTCATAATATCACCCATAATAATTATATACTAAAATAATTTATAAATAAATAAAATTTATAAGGAAGTGTAAATATGTTAAAGAAATTAATTATGTTATTACTAGGAATATTCCTAACTAGTGTAGGATTAGTATTTATAATAACTTATGTAAACTTATTTACAATAGGTTATAGTTTTAAAGAGTATTTGTTTTTCATAATTAAAAGATGGGAGTGTATTCTTATAATACCAGGACTCTTGTTAATAATATTTAATTTAAAGAAAGGATGATTTTATGAATTATGTATATGATATATTATCAAATTTTAATCAAGAATTATATGATTTTTATGACTGGGATAAAAATGATAACTTTACACATTTAAGAAAGGTTCCTTCATTTAGAGTAAGTAAAGAAGTTTTAGTAGATTTAATGTTTAAAAAAGTAAAAATTAAAGGTAACTTATTAAAACTTATAAAAGATAAGACTCAGGTGTTTACCAAAGAAGGAGTTGATGTAATAGAATATGGTTTTATTGTTAGTGACTCAGTGAATTCTCTTGGTGTTATATTAGATGAAGATGGGGTAGTTTATAAAAGAAGTAAGTTTTTAGTAAGTGAAGAGTTAGAAATAAATAAATGTTTAAAAACAAGTAAAATTTATAATGTAGAATATAATCTCTTAAGTTCTAAAACACACTATAGTAATATGACTAGAAATGAAGAAAAAGTAACTAATTTAATATTAAATGAATTAGAATTAATTATGGATTCAACTGATAAGATAGATTATTTATATTATGAATGGTTTAATACTAATAAGGGAAAAAATAAGTATAAAAAATTAGTAAGTAGTATTAAAAGTAGTTATACTTCTAAACATGAATATATATTGGAATTATTAAATTTACTTAAAATTAAAAAATAGTATATGTTTTTATTTATTGGTTAAAATATTACTGAGGTGAAATATGAAAAAGTTTTTAGTTATTGTATTTAGTATATTCTTAGTAGTAGGATGTAGTTTAAATAAGAACACTCCTAAAGAAAAAACAATAGAGTTCTTAAAGAAGTATCAGGGATTGGATAAGGAAGTAATGGATGATTTAGAATTTGTAACAGAAGGGACTACTTTAACAAGAGAAAAAGATAAAGAAAGTTATATGAATGCTATAAAGATGCAATATTCTGACTTAAAGTATGAAGTATTAGATGAGTCTATAAGTGGGGATGAAGCAGTTGTTAAGGTTAAAATAAATGTTTATGACTTTTATAAAGTACAAAAAGATGCAGATGAATATAAGAGTACTCATGAGAGTGAATTTTTAACTAATGATGTTTATGATAACTTTAAATTTATAGAATATAAATTAAAAAATATGATGAATGCTACTGATAGAATAGAATATACAATAAATATTAATTTAACCAAAGAAGATAATGAATGGAAAGTAAATTCTCTTGATAAAACTACATTAGAAAAAATACATGGAACTTATAATTATCAAAATGATTAAGTTCTTTTTTTCTGTTTTAAAACATAATATATGCTATGAAAAAGATTATATTATTTGTTATATTACTTTTACCAATAAGTATTAAGGCTAGTGAAAGTTTTATTGTAATGGATGCTGACTCTTTAAGAGTACTTGGTGGAAAAAATATTAATGAAGAATTATTAATTGCAAGTACTACTAAATTAATGACTTCTTTAGTTGCTTTAGAAAATTCTGAAACTACAGATGTATTATGTGCAGGAGAAGAAATATTAAGTGTTTATGGTTCAATGATATATATTGATCAGAATGAATGCATGACTTTATATGACTTATTAATGGGACTTAATTTAAGAAGTGGAAATGATGCAGCTATGGTTATAGCAACTCATACAATAGGTTATGATAATTTTATTAATGAAATGAATAATATGAGTAGTAAGTTAGGTCTAAATAATACACACTTTAGTAATCCTCATGGACTAGATAATAAAACTAAAAATACATCTACTGCTTATGATCTTGGCTTGTTAATGAGTTATCTTACAAAGAATAAAACTTTTATGAATATAACTGGTACTAAAAAGTATACTTTAACTTCTTCAAAAGAAACTCATATATGGTATAATAAAAATGAATTATTAAATAGATATAAGTTTACCACTGGAGGTAAAACAGGATATACTGATAACTCTGGATATATTTTTGTTAGCAGTGCATCTAAAGGAGAAGAAAATTTAGTTATTGTAACTTTGAAAGAAAAAGATAGATTTAATACTCATAAAAAGTTATATGAAGATTATTTTAAAAATTATGATAGTTATAAAGTAGTAAATAAGAATACTTTTAATGTAAATAGTAAGTATTATAAAAAGTATCACTTGTATGTTAAAGAAGATATTAAAGTAATGTTAAAAACAAGTGAACTTAATAAAGTAAAGTATGATATAAAATTAGTTAAAAAGAAAAATGTTAAAGATAATGAAAAAGTAGGTGTATTAAAAGTATATATTGGTAAAGAGTATGTTGGTAAAACAAATATATATATAATTAGTAAAGAAAATAAGGAAAAAAGTATAAAAAGTAAGTTGTTTTTTTGGAAAAAATAAATTATAATGTATGTGTGATGAATTATGAAGAGATTACAAAAATATATAAGTGAATGTGGTATTGCTAGTAGAAGAAAAGCAGAAGAACTAATTACTAGTGGTAAAGTTAGTGTAAATGGTGAAGTAGTTACTACTTTAGGAACAAAGATAAATGAAACAGATGTAGTTATGGTTAATAATAAATTAATTAAAGAAGATTTAAAAGAATATTATTTACTTTATAAACCTAGAGAAGTAATAAGTTCAGTAAAAGATGATAAGAATAGAAAAACAGTATGTGATTTAATAAAAACTAAAACTAGAATATTTCCAGTAGGAAGATTAGATTATGATACAACAGGTATAATTTTACTTACTAATGATGGAGAACTATCTAATATATTAATGCATCCAAGTAGGGAAGTTACTAAAGAGTATTATGCTAAAGTAAAGGGCTTTTTTAAAAAAGAAGATGCTGTTAAGTTAAGTAGTGGTGTTTTATTAAATGGTAAAAAAACTAAAAAAGCAGTTTTTAAGTTAGATAGATATGATAAAAAGAATGATGTATCTTATGTTAAAGTAGTAATTACTGAAGGAAGAAATCATCAAGTAAAAGATATGTTTAAATTATTTAATTATGATGTGATTAAATTAAAAAGAGAAAAATATGCATTTTTAGATTTAACTGGACTTAAAAGTGGAGAATATAGACCTCTTAGTTTGAAAGAAGTAAAAAGGTTATATGGTTTAAAATAAAAAGCCTTACAAATATTTGTAAGGCTTTTATTCTTCTATAATAGTTATTGCTTCAGTAGGACATATTTCAATAGTTTCTAAGAATTCTTTCTTATCTTCAGGTTTAATTTCTTTTCCAACTGGTTCTGCTTGACCATTTTCATCAAATACTATATATTCTGGATGTCTATGTACACATTGACCACATCCTATACAAGCATCTTTATTAATTTCAATTTTCTCCATATAAAATTCCTCCTAGTTAGATTATATAATTTTTTTAAAAGAAAATCAATTAAATTACTTCTATTATTTGAATTTTTATGGTACAATTAGTATGGTGAAGTAATATGAGTTCTAGGATGGAAAGATATGACAATATAACTCCGGATTTAAATAGTAATAACTATAGTAGGGTTAACAAAAATACTTCTTTGTATGAGGATGTCAAAAGAAGTGAACTTTCACGTGTAAAAAATAATACTAATGTTAGAATTATTGAACAAAATGGTAAAACTATTGATTTAGAAAAAATTAGAAAATATATTAATGAGGTAAATAATGAACCTAGAAGTAAAAGAAGTGTTTTATCTATTCCTAAAGAAGAGAAGACTATTGAAAGTAAACCAACTCCAGAAAAAGTGTATGACATTAATTCAGTACTTGAAAAGGCTAGAAGTGGTAGAGAAGTAGAATATTCTAGTGAAAGATATAAAAAAGTTAGAAGTGATGAATATGATATTCTTAGTAAAATTAAGATGTATGAAGATGTTAAAGAAGATATAGATGAGACTCCTGAACTTAATACTGAAGAAAAAACTATAGTAGATTTAATAAATACAGTTACTGTTCATAAGGGAGATTTAAATTTACTTGAAGAATTAATGGGGGAAGGTGAAACTACTAAACCTATTAGTGAAGAACAAAAGAATTTGTCGTTTAAAGATGTAATAGATAAAGAAACAACTAGTGAATCATTAATAAGTGAAAAAGTGATGAATGAAAATACTAAAGAGTTTGAAAAAACTAAAGAACTAGTTAATTTAAAAGAAAAGATGACTGATATAGATAATAGTTTTTATACAAGTTCTATGAAATTTAATAAAGATGATTTTGAAGGATTTGAAGAATTAGAAAAAAGTGTTAAAAAAGGTAGTTTCTTTAAAGTAATATTAATAATTATATTAGTACTATCTATACTAGCATCTTTAGTAATAATGGCTAATTATGTATTTAATTTAGGACTATTTTAGTGATAGTTCTTTTTTTATATAATATACTTTTAATATGAGTAGACATATGAAATTAAGAAAATCTCTAATTAAAATAAATATGAAAGATAAAGTAATAATTGTTCTTTTTTTAATATTTATATGTTCTAAACTAATATTTAATTATATAAATAGAAATATAGTTAATGTATTAGAAACTATTGCAAAAAATGAAACTACTAATGTGGCTACTATTATAATTAATGATGGAATAGATAATTTAGATTTTAAAAACGAATATATTAAAACTATAATGAATAAAAATGAAGAGATAGTGAGTGTAGACTTTGATACTAAAAATATAAATAGTTTATTAGTAAAATTAAATAAAAGAATTTATAATGATTTAAAAAAGTTTGAGAAAGGTGTGTATAATATAGATAATTCACTAATAGAAAATAAAAATTATATTTACAAAATACCTTTTAGTTTAATAACAAATAATTATATTTTATCTAATATTGGACCTAAAATACCTATGAAGGCTAGTATTATTGGTAATGTAATTAGTAATATAGAAACTTTAGTAACTCCATATGGAATAAATAATTCCTTATTAAAAATATATATTAAAGTAGAGGTGAGTATTCGTCTTGTTTTACCTTTAATTTCAGAAACTATTAAAGTAACTGATGATGTGCCTGTTTTAATAAAAGTAATAAATGGTGTAGTGCCAGATGTGTATGGAGGAAGTTATGCGGTTACTAGTCCAATTACTAGTAGCAAATAAAATGATTTTGTAGTATAATTTATGTAGGAGGACTTATGAAATTACTTGAACAAGAATATAAATTAATTAAAAATAACAAAGAATGTTTTAACTTAGAAGAAGTTGAGGAAAAAATAACTGATTATTTTAAAGATTATGATTATATTGTGGGAGATTATGCCTATAGTAAATTGAGGCTTAAAGGTTTTACTAAAAAGTTTAATAAATTAAATAGAGATATAAATGATTTTGAAAATGTAGACAAATATATTAAAGAAAATTGTGCTTATGGTTGTAAATACTTTATTTTAGAAAAAATTAATTAAAAATGTTAAAAAGGGTTTGATAAAACTCTTTTTTTATGGTATTATATTCATAGTAGGAGAGTGAGTATATGAAGAATATATCTGTAGAAAGTCCAAATGGTATTGAATCAGCAGTTTTGGTTACATCTTTTGATGTTAAAAGTATAAATAAAACTTTTGCTGTTATTTCGAAGAATGAAGTTTTAAGTCCAGGAATGAGTAAAGTTTATATTTGTGAAATAGCAACTAATGAAAATGGTGTTAATGAATTAACAGAAATAGCTAATGAAAGTGAATGGGATCAAGTAATTCAGACTATGAAAGAAATAGTTCGTGGTGGAAAAGTATCTAGTTCCAAAGTAGTTAATGATAATGTTAAAATGAAAGGCTATAAATTGATAGGAATAAAAGATGAACAAAAGAATATTTTGGCAAATAATGTTCCAGAAAGTTCATTTACTGTAGAAGAAAGTACTCCTAAAGTTGAAGAGTCTACTATAGAAGATACTCCTAATGTTACTGAAACTCCAAAAGATGAAGTAAGTGTTTCATCTGAAATAAAAGATGTTCCTGCTAGTGAACCTGTACAAGAGGAAAATAATATATTTGATCAAATAAAAGCTGCTAGTGTAGTTGAACCGGTACCTGATGCTGTAGTTACTCCAGAAGTTAGTAAAGTAACACCTGTAGTTATACCAAGTGTGCCTGTAAATGAACCAGTTGAAAAAGAAAACACAGAAACTGTTAGTGAAGGATCACCTGTACAAACAGAAGAATCAAATATATTCGATAATGCACCTGCAAAAGAAACACCAGTTACTCCTGAAACTTCAAAAGAAGAAGTTACACCAGTAGTAGAAAATTCAGAGCTTGCATTTGATATGCCAACAATAGAAAATACAGTAGAACCTACTATAGCTGAAGTAGAAAATAAGGTAGAAACAGAAATTTCTAAAGATGATGTAGTGGATGCATGTTTTGCTAGAATAAAAGCTGAACTAATGAAAAAAGATCAAATCATAAAAGAACAAGAAACTAAAATTGCTAATTTAGAAAGTGAGTTAAAAAATTTACAAAATGTAAATGTATATGAAACTCCAGGACAAACATTAACTTATAAACAAGCTGCATAAAAATGCAGTTTTTTTATATAATTTAATAAGTGATAATATGAAAGAAACAATTAATTATTATTATAAAGTATATCCTGATAAAATATATGAAATAAATAGTGGTGTTTATTTTTATTTTAATGATTTCAAATATTATTTTATTGAATTTACTAGAACAAAAGAAGAAATAAATTTACTTGTAAAAATTAGTAATGATTTATATAATAAACATGTTTTAGTTAATACTTTTATATTGACAAAAGATAATAATTATTTTGTAGAACTTAATGATAAGATAATGATATTATTAAGAGTGAACTCTATAGAAAGTGATACAAATACTTTAAAAGATTTAATTTATTTTAATAATTTACTAATTATAGATGATAGTACAAAAACTGAATCGTGGGCTAGTTTGTGGTCTAAAAAAGTAGATATTTTTGAAAGTGAAATGAATAATTTAAATAATGATTATTTGTTAGTACAAGAAAGTATAGATTATTATATAGGTTTAACTGAAAATGCAATAAGTTATTTTAACTTAGTAGATTTAAAAAATGTAAAATTGAGTTTATGTCATAAAAGATTAAATAAATATTTATATAGTGGTTTAATTAATAATCCTATTAATTTTATGTTTGATTATGAAGTAAGAGATATTGCAGAATATATAAAAACTAAATTTTTTACTTCATATATAGATTTTGATGAAATAGAAGGTGTTTTAAATGAGTTGAATAGAGATAATTCAATATTATTATTTTGTAGATTAATGTATCCTTCTTATTATTTTGATGAAGTTAAAAAGATAATGGAAGAAGATTATAATGAGAAAAATTTGAAATTTTATATTGATAAAGTAGATGATTTTGAAAATTTGCTTTTTGATATTTATGAGATAATTAATAAGAAATATAATATTCCTCCAATAAGTTGGTTAGAAAATAAAAACTAGACATTTATTTATTAATTTGTTAAAATTATATTGTGATGTGTATGAATAGTATTAATGTGGGAAATATAGTTAAAGGACAAATAACTGGAGTTACACCTTATGGGGTATTTGTTAGTTTAGAAGATGATTATAGTGGCCTTGTACATATTTCAGAAGTGTCTGATAAGTTTGTTAAGGATTTACCAACGTTATTTAATATAGGTGATATAATTAATGTTAAAATTTTAGAGATTGATGAAGATAAAAGGGAAGTAAAGTTATCTATTAAAAAAATTGATTATAAAGTAGAAGAGTCTTTATCTAGAATACCTGAAACTGGAAGTGGGTTTGGTTTATTAGAGAAGAATTTAGGAAAATGGACTGCCAGTAAATTAAAAGAAATTACAAAAAACAAAAAAAATGATGAAAAAAATAGTTAAATGTGTTGACATAATTAAAAAATAATGGTAAACTTAATCATGTCAGCAAGATATGGGCGACTAGCTCAGTTGGTTAGAGCATCTGCCTTACAAGCAGGAGGTCGGGAGTTCGAGTCTCTCGTCGCCCACCATATTTGCCGAAATAGCTCAATTGGTAGAGCAACTGACTTGTAATCAGTAGGTTACGGGTTCGATTCCTGTTTTCGGCACCATTTTTTTGGAGAGATAGCGAAGAGGCTAAACGCGGCAGACTGTAAATCTGTTCCTTCGGGTTCCATGGTTCGAATCCATGTCTCTCCACCACTTAGATTGCCTCGTAGCCAAGTGGTAAGGCACACGACTTTGACTCGTGCATTTCGCTGGTTCGAATCCCGCCGAGGCAACCATCTAATTATATGAAATGACCCGCTAGCTCAGCCGGTAGAGCACTTGACTTTTAATCAAGGGGTCTGGAGTTCGAATCTCCAGCGGGTCACCATTTTTATTAAAATATTAATTTGCCTCGGTGGCGAAATTGGTAGACGCAAGGGACTTAAAATCCCTCGGTAGTTAAATACCGTGCCGGTTCAAGTCCGGCCCGAGGCACCATCTTGATGGAGGAATACCCAAGTCTGGCTGAAGGGACTGGTCTTGAAAACCAGGAGGTCGTGAAAGCGGCGCAGGGGTTCGAATCCCTTTTCCTCCGCCATTTATTGTTAATATCGCGGGATAGAGCAGCCTGGTAGCTCGTTGGGCTCATAACCCAAAGGTCGGAGGTTCAAATCCTTCTCCCGCAACCAATGGTTCCGTGGTGTAGCGGTTATCACACTCGCCTGTCACGCGAGGGATCGCGGGTTCAATTCCCGTCGGAACCGCCATTGTGGCTTCATAGCTCAGTTGGCAGAGCACAAGACTGAAAATCTTGGTGTCGTTGGTTCGATTCCAACTGAAGCCACCATCTTTAAAAAGCTAACTGAGCTTTAAAATATATTTTTCAGGACGATATTGTCCTCATAGCTCAACTGGATAGAGCGTTTGACTACGGATCAAAAGGTTGGGGGTTCGACTCCTCTTGGGGACGCCATAATATCGGGAAGTGGCTCAACTTGGTAGAGCACTCGGTTTGGGACCGAGTGGTTGCAGGTTCAAATCCTGTCTTCCCGACCATATAGATTATTAACCTCGTAAATGCGAGGTTTTATTTTTAATTAATATATAATTAATGTGTAGATTAGCTCTGAATACCATATGATTCAGAGATTTTTTTATTGAAAAATTTGACAAAAAGTGCTAAATGTGGTACAATTGTCGTACATATGGAGGGGTTTTATGAATAATGAAGAAAAAATTTTATTTGAAAATAGTTTTACTTTAGAAACAAAACATAATAATATTAAAAAACAAACAATTAAAAATATTTTAAACATGATACTTAATACAAGTGAATTTGATAGAAACGATAATTTAACTGCAACTTTAATTGATTTAAAAATTAAACAAAGTACATATAGTAATTATTATTTAAGTGGTATATACTTTGTAACAGATGAAAATGTTACTCAAAATAGAACATTTACTGGAACACTAAATATTAAAAATGGGTTTGCATATTTTAATTTAGAAATAACTAAATATGGAAAAAACACTGAAATAATACATAAGGAAGAAGTACTAACTAATTTTGGACTTTCTAGAATATTTAGATTAACTACTGATTTAACAGAAAAAGAAATATATAGTAAAGAAATATTAAAAGAAGAATATGATAAATATAATAACTTTGAAAAAAATGCTATTAAATGTTTAAAAAAAGGTAATTGGAATGAATAAAGTATATAAATTTAGTAATGAAAATTTAACTAGTTATCAAGAATTATATGACTTTACTGATAAAAAGGTTCTTTCAGTTATAGGAAGTGGGGATCAATATTTTTCAAGCATTTTATATGGTGCTAAAGAAGTAGTGTGTTTTGATATGAATCCAACTAGCGAATTATATTTAATGTTTAAATATACTGCTATTAAATGTCTTTCATATAATGAGTTTATAGAATTCTTTATTAATTCAAATATGAAAAATGAGAATATTTATATGAAGATTAGAAGTTATCTAAATAAAGATATTAGAAGATTCTTTGATATAAATTTTAAACTAGGTCTTAATAAACTAACATATTTAGTAATAGGATTTGAAAGAAATGAAAACACTCATACTGGAAGAGTAATACCTTATTTAGATGAAGGAAATTATAACCTATTAAAGAAAATGTTAAATTATACAAATATACCTGTTACAATAATAAATACATTTCCAGAACTTATAAAAGATTTAGAATATGACTATGATTTGATGCTATTATCAAATGTGTATAGTTTTCTAGGAATTAATATAAAAGAGTACAATAAAATTATGATTGAATGCTTTAAACACATGAATGATAAAGGTGTAATACAAGCAAACTATGTATGGAATAAAAATAGTGATTTTTTTGAAGGATTTTTTGAAAATAATTATGAAATTAATGAAGTTTACGGAGTACAAGGAAATTTATCTAATAATTATGTTGCAACTTTAAGAAAAAAATGATAAAATTTAATTATAAATCTTGTGATGAAAGAATAAATTTACAAACTTATTTGTAGAGAATTAGTGTTTGGTGAAAACTAATAATAATAGTAAATTTTCCTACTTTCTGAAGAAAAATATAAAAATATTTTCGGTTAACTGCCGTTAAAAGTTAGAGAATAAATTAAGGTGGTACCACGGATTTTCGTCCTTTTAGTACTACCTTTTTGTTTGGAGGTAATATGAAAAATAATAAAATAACTAGTAGAGATGTTGACTTTGCAAAATGGTATAATGATGTAGTAGAAAGTGCAAGACTTGCAAGATATTCAAATGTAAAAGGATGTATTATTTTTGAACCAAATGGATGTGCTCTTTGGGAAAGTATTAAAGAAAATATGGATAAACTATTTAAGGAAACTGGACACAAAAATATAATGATGCCTATGTTTATACCAGAAAATTTACTTAGAAAAGAAGGAGAATTAGTTAATGGGTTTGCACCTGAAGTAGCTTGGGTTACAATTGGAGGAAGTAAACCACTTGAAGAGAAGTTAGCTGTTCGTCCAACTAGTGAGACTTTGTTTAGTGATTACTTTCATGAAGTAGTTAAGTCTTATAGAGATTTGCCATTAAAGTTAAATCAGTGGTGTAGTGTAGTTAGATGGGAAAAAGAAACTAGGCCATTTTTAAGAAGTAGAGAATTCTTTTGGCAAGAAGGACATACTGTACATGCAACTTCTGAAGAAGCAGAAAAAGAAACACGTGATATGTTAAATATATATATAAAATTCTTTACTGAGTATTTAGCAGTACCAGTTGTATCTGGTAAAAAGACAGAAAAAGAAAAATTTGCAGGAGCAGAGTATACTTTAACAATTGAGGCTTTAATGCATAATGGAGTATGTCTTCAAAGTGGAACAAGTCATTACTTTGGTCAAAAATTTAGTGAGGCATATGACATAAAATTCTTAAATAAAGATAATAAACAAGAATATGCTTATCAAACATCATGGGGTACATCAAATAGAATGATAGGTGCTGTTATAATGGTACATGGAGATGATTATGGATTAGTTCTTCCACCAAAAATTGCACCAATAAAAGTAGATATTATACCAATTGGAAATGATATATTAACAAGTAGTGAAATAGAAATAATAAAGAGTAAATTAAGTGAAAATAATATAACTTTTAAAGTAGACGATAGTGATAAAACTCCAGGATTTAAATTTGCTGAAAGTGAAGTAAATGGAACACCTATTAGAATAGAAATAGGTAAAAGAGACTTAGAAAATAAAAAGGTAACACTAGTTAGAAGAGATACTAGAGAAAAAATAAGTGTTGATATTAATGAAGTAATAGATAAAGTTAAGTTTTTATTAACTGATATACAAGATAATCTATACAATAAGGCCTTAGAAAGAATGAATGCTCTTACATTTGAAGCAAGTACAATGAGTGAGATGGAAAGTATTATAAAAGAACATCCAGGATTTATAAAAGCAGACTGGTGTGGAAGAAGTGAATGTGAAGTAAAACTAAAAGATAAAACTTCAATTAAATCTAGATGTATATTAGAAAATGAAAAGTTAATAACAGGAAAATGTGCTATATGTGGTAAACCTGCTAAAGAACTAGTTATATGGGGAATACAATATTAAGATGTACTAATTAAAAGTACATTTTTTTACTTGTTAAATTGTTAAATATTGGTTATAATATACATAGGGTGAGATAAAAAGTGGTTAAAAGAAAATTAAATGTTAAAAAACTAGGGGTATTTATTGGTGTTATATTAGTTATTTTGCTAGTAGTTATATTTGGTATTAAGTCTTTAATAGATGAAAATAATTTAAGAAAGACTACAGATTATAAACTAAGTGAAATAGGTTATACAGCAAATGAAATTAGTTTAATAAAAGAATTAAAAAAAGAAGAAATAGATACTATTTTAAAACATAAATATAATGTTAATATAACTAAGTTAATGAAAGAAAAGTATTTTATATTTAAAAACTTAGATAAATATTTAGATTATATAACTGAAAGTAGTGAAAGTAATTTAACAACTGTTGTTGCTAAAGTTAATACTAATGCTAGTATGGGTTGGTATAAAACTATAATTGATACTGATACTTCTAAAAAAACTAGTATGCTTGTAAATAAATTTTATAAATTGAGTGAAGATTATATACCAGATGATTTGATAGATGTAAGTGCAACTTATGGATATCAAGGTAAACAAGTTAGTTCTGTTATATATGATGAGTTAACTAATTTAATTGATGCTGCTAAAGAAAATGGTTATAGTTTAATAGTGACTCAAGGTTATAGAAGTTATAAAGACCAATTAGAAGCATATGATGAAATAGAAGGTAGTAGTGGACAAGATTATGCTGATGAAGTAGCAGCAAGGGCTGGACACTCTGAGTATCAAACAGGACTTAGTGTAGTGGTTAAACCACTTTATACTGAAGGACAAGATATGGAGAGTAGTCCTGAACATACTTGGCTTATAGAAAATGCTTATAAATATGGATTTATTTTAAGGTATCCTAAAGATAAAGAGGGTATTACTGGATTTAGTTATGATGCATGGAGACTAAGATATGTTGGAACTAATATATCTAGAATAATACATAATGAGAATATAACATTTGATGAGTATTATGCATATTATATAAAATAACATGGGGGATTTATGAATAAGAAAGTAGTAGTCTTAGGAGGAGGAACTGGTCTTTCAGTACTCTTACAAGGATTAAAAAAGTTTCCTTTAGATATAACTGCAATTGTTAGTGTTTGTGATAATGGTAGTTCTACTGGAAAACTTAGAGAAGAATTTAATACACCTGCGGTAGGTGATATAAGAAGAGTTTTAATTTCACTTAGTGAAACAGAACCATTAGTAGAAAAATTATTTAATTATAGATTTAATACTTATAGTGATTTAAATGGACATACTGTTGGTAACTTAATATTAACTGCAACTAAAGAAATTACTGGTAATTTAAGTGATGGAATAGAAGCACTTTCTAAAGTGTTTAATTTAAAAGGTAAAGTAGTACCACTTACAGAAGATAATGTTACGTTAATGTCTTTAATGGAAGATGGAAGTATTATAGAAGGAGAAAAAGAAATAACTTCTAGTCCTAAAAAAATAAAAAAGGTTTTCTATAAAGAAGAACCTATTATAACTCCTGAAGCTATTAAAGTAATAAGAGAGAGTGATGCTGTAATACTTAGTATGGGTAGTATTTTTACAAGTATTTTACCTAACTTAATAAATAAAGAAATTATTGATGCTATAGATAATTCTAATACAAAAGTGATATATGTATCTAATATGGTTACACAGCCAGGAGAAACTGATAATTTTACAGTAAGTGATCATGTAAATTTATTAAATTCTTATTTAGGTAAGAAAAAGATAGATGTAGTAATTGCTAATAATAAGAAAATAGATGAAAATATATTAAAGAAGTATCAAACTAGTGAACAAAAAGAACAAGTAGTTTTAGATAGAGAAAATTTAACTAATGTTAATCTTATAGAAGATGACTACTTTATTATAGAGAATAATATGGTAAGACATGATGCTTTAAAAGTAGCATTCAATATATTTATAGAAGTATTTAAGTATTAAAATAACCAGTTTATTAAAACTGGCTTTTTTTTATAAAGTTAATTTTTTCTCATTATCAGCATATACTACACTAAACTTAATTCCATTTAGATTATTATTTATTGCAGTTACTTCAAAATCTATCATGTCTTCAGGTAAATTATTTATATCACACCAAACTATTTCTTCACATTTATTTGGTTCATTAATTTTAATAGTTCCTTCATATTTACTTATTTCAAAATAAACATCATAGTAGGGCATGAGTGATTTGTTTTTTCTTGCTACTACAAATGTATCTATTATATCATTAATATTTATTTTAATATCTAGTTCTTCTTTAGCCTCTCTAATAACTGCTTCATAAGGGTTTTCGTTTTCATCAATGTGTCCTGCAGGTAGAGCAAGAAAACCACACCATAATTTAGTACCTTGTCTTCTTTGTAAAAGTATTTTTCCTTCATTGTTTCTAATAATTAAATAAACTGATGATAAAAATTTTTCTTTTTCCATAAATAACTCTCCTTATATCAAAAAAAGTCCAAAAGGACTTGATTTTTTTAATTGGTGGAGAATGCGGGACTCGAACCCGCGACCCCCTGCGTGCAAGGCAGGTGCTCTAGCCAACTGAGCCAATTCCCCAACGGTAGGCACTTGATTAAATCAAGCATTAAAAGTGTACCATAAAACAAGTACCTATGTCAACCCTTTTTTTAATATTTTTATTTAATTTTTCTTTTAATATATTTTTTAGGATTTTTATAATCATCTTTAATAACATCATTACTAGTAAATATCATTGGTTCATGTTCTAAATATTCAATGTCTCCATTATCATTATACCAAATAGTGATAAAATAATTTCCCATTAAATTAGGTATTTCATTTTTCATCATAAATGAACTAGTATCAACATTACATGGACATAAGAATGTATGAACATTTCTATATAACATATAATATGATTTATGATAATGTCCCCTTAAACTAATTTTAGGTTTTGTTTTAGAAGGTATTCCATCAATTCCATTTTGTGGTTTAGTTGATAATATTCTACTAGTTCCTCCACCTGGATGAAATAACTCCATTTTACAATTATCAAAATAATAGAATCCTCTATCTTGTCCTAAAAATTCAATATCATCTCTTCTTTTTTCTAATTCTTTACCAATATCAACTCCATAATTAAATAAGTGTGTCTGATCATGACTTCCTGTAATAACATGCCATTTCATTCCAGGATATTTTGGTAAGGTGTCTAAAGTGTACTCAAGTTGTCCAGTTGCCCCATACAAAAATACTTCATAATTATGTATTGGTCTAATTCTACTATAGTCTCCATCAGTTATATCTCCAACATGAAAAATATCAGTTATACCACGGTTATATGCTTCGAAAACTGAAGTGTTTACCATAGAAGGTTCACTATAAATACTACCATAATGTGTATCGCTTACAACTAAAAATTCTTTTTTATGAAGTTCTTCTTTTGGCGGCTTAATATATATACTTTTTGATTTTTTAAAATTCTTTTTAACAATTAATTCATCATCAATATCTATAATTTCAATATTCTTTCCTCTTTGATTTAATAAATCAATAATACCCATTAATTCTTTATCATTAACACTAAGTTTATTCATTAAATCATTAAAACTTTCTTCTTTCTTAATATATTTATAAATATTATCTAACTTAAGTGTTAAATTATCTTTTTTAGGTTTAATTTCTTTAACTTTTTTATCACTAGTTATAATAAGTGGTTTTAAAGTAATATACGTTTCTTTACTAGGTATATAATATGGTATTAAAGTTGATGTAAGACTTTTCATTTTACCATTTTTATTATAACTTAAATGAAAAGTATAAGCACCAATTGTATTTTGTTGACTTAAGTTTCTCATTTTAGGAGTTCTTGCAACTAAAGAAGGAATAGTAAACATTCTAGTATCTCTAATAGTAGGAAACTCTTGTGCAGTTAGTGTTCCACCTAAAAATATTGCATCATAGTCTTCATAACTGGCAAGACTTCTTGCATATTTTTGAGGAGGATATGCAATTGTATAACTTTCTCCTTGTTTCTTTAATGCTTCAATTCTAAAATTAACTTTATTAAAATTAACATTAGCGGATTTTGGTCCTAAATATATTAAATCACTTCTATTATTTTCAATATATTCTCCAATATTTAATTCTTTACTCCAAGTATGATCACATTTTCCAGTAATAAATAGAGTAGTAATACCTTCAACTTTAGGAAAATACTCAATAAAATGATTTGCTTGACCGAGAGCTGTATTACTTATTAAACTCTTCCCATACTCATAGATGTCCTTATTTTTGTATTCACCTTCTAAAAGGTTTCCAGCAATGATAACGTATTTAATATTTTCATTTTTGAATTTCTTATATAAGTCATTTAATATGGAAATTTGTTCATTAGTAGAACCAAATCTAGTATCACTTATAACAGCAAATTTAGTTATATCATCAACATCTTCAGTTATATTGTAAACATTTTCTTTAGTATAATCTGGGTGATAATTAATAATGAGCCTAATGTTATCACCTTTACCGGTACTAATAACATCAAGCCCATCATCTTTTAATTTTTTAATATAACCAAATAATTCAAATTCTGACACGTCAAAATACTTTACTAAATTTGTTACTGTTTCTCCTTTTTCAAGTTTTGTTTTTAATTCTTCTATGTTCATATCACACCTACCTTAATTTAATTATAACAATGTTTTATTAAAAATAAAAGAGAATTTTGACTATAAAATAATGTTATGTTATAATTTTATTTAGAAAGAGTGATTATATGTATATAGATAATAAATATAATTTAGTTTTACCTAAAACTATTGATTTACCAAAAGAAGTTTATTTAACTTTTGTGGATAATAATACTTTAATAATTTGTTCTAAAATAAATAAGTTATCTTTTTCTAAAGATAAAGATATAAGAAATACTATAAGAATAATTCTTTCAAATACATTTAAAGTAATTAATAATAATGGTCTTATTAGAATACCTAATGTTATTTTAGATAAACTAGATTTTGAAGAATTTAATATAGAGTATACTAGTAATAATAGTATAATAGTTAAGGGTAAAATCTTAGAAAGTAGTAGAGGAAATAATGTATAAATTTAGAAATGATTTGTTAAATAGTGATAGTGAGTTTAAAAGTATTTTTAATGAGTTATATAATAGGAGTAGTATAAGGGAGTTTTCACCTGAACTTGTTAATATTATAAGAAAAGATAAAACTCCAATTAGAATAGAAGGGTATGGTCCTTTAGCATTTAGTGATTTATTTAGACTTGATTTAACTGGAGGTAAATGTAGAACGTGTACTTATGAAATGGTTTTACTTTTAGATAAATTAGGAATTTATAGTGAAGCTGTGTATGCGGTTAATAAGCATTTTGTAGGTACGATAGGTAGCTCTTTTGGAGGACACTGGTATGTTGAAATACATACTTCTAATGGTATTGTATGTGTTGATACATCACTTCAAGTAATGGGTTCTAAAAGTGCTTTTACTTCTTTAGGACATGATGTAAGAGAAAGAAAAGACATAGATTCATTATTTAAAATGTATCCTGATTTAGTAGATTATCAAGAAAATATGGTAATTGATTCTTTAATTAAATAACTTCTATATCAATAAGATTTTTATAATATATTCTAGTATTATTTATTAGAATATATTTTTCTATTTCATTAACTTTTTTTATATTACCTGTTATATAGAAAAGCACTCCTTTATTAAAGTATTTAACTTTAACTAAAGTATTTTCATTAACATCTTTTAAAATATTATCTATTTTAATAATTCTATCTTCTATAATAACTGGTTTATCTATTAAACTTCTATTTTTTTCTATACCTAATATATCTTTATATTTAAGTAATGTATTAAAAGGTTTCCATTTAATCATTTTTCTTTGCATAAAATTCTCCCATTACTTATTATGTCCACCCATCTTTTTATTACGCATTTTTATTGTACTATAATTAAGTAAACTAGATGCTTTTAAAATAGCATTATCTCCAAATTTTTTATTTATTTCATCAACTACTATTGGAATTTCATTAATTGTTTCATTAACTTCTTCAAATAAATTTAATTGTACATAGTTATTATCAGTTATCTTACCTAGAGATATACTAACTTTTCTAATAGGTTCTTCTTCTATGTAAGAATCATATATGCTTTTACATACACTAAAAATAACATTTTCATTATCTGTACTTTCACTTAGTTTTTTAGAATGATAAAATCCTCCACCAACACTTCTAGAGTATCCTATACCAAAACCAACTACACCACAAACTTTTTTATTATTTCTAAGTCTTTTACAAATAGTTTCACACATTTCTTTAATAATTAGTATGGCTTCTTCAGGTGTATAATCTTTATATAGTATTTGACTAAGTCCATAACTTTTATTCTTTATTTCATATTTATCATCTTTTATATTAGAGTTATCTATTCCATTTGCATGTAAGTATAGTTCTTCACCAAGTACACCAAATCTCTTTTTATAAAAGTCTTTACTATATTTATTAATATCTCCAACTTTATATATTCCTAAATCATTTAATTTTTTCATAGTTTTAGAACCAATTCCCCACATTTCATCTAGTGGTGTTATATTCCATAATTTAGTTTTAACATCTTCATAAGTCCATTTAGCAATAAAGTCAGGACTATGTTTACTTTCAATATCAAGTGCTACTTTAGCAAGAAGTAAGTTGGGTCCTATTCCACATGTACTAGTAAGTCCTGTCTTCTCTTTAATTCTAGCCATTATAGTTTTGGCTAAAGTAACGTCATCCATCTTATATAATTTTAAGTAATCTGTAACATCTAAAAATGCTTCATCTATAGAGTATACGTGCATATCTTCTTTACTTATAAAATCTAAAAAACAATTAATAACTTCTTTACTTTTCTTAACATACAAACTCATTCTAGGTGGTGCAGTAATATATTTGATATTCTTAGGTATTTCAAAAACTCTTCCACGAGAAGGTACGCCAAGAGTTTTCATATACGGAGTAACTGCAAGAGTAATCGCTCCACCTTTTCTAGATGGGTCGGCCACGATTAGTGGGGTAGTAAACGGGTCTAAATTTCTCTCAACACATTCAACTGAAGCAAAAAAACTTTTTAAATCAATACATAAAATATTTCTTTCATTCATTTTAACACCACCTTTTGTTTGTATTAAGTATAACATATTTTTGTTTGTATGGTCAATAACCAATATATGGAATTAAATAACTATATAAGCATACACTTTACTAGGGGGAAAATATGAATAAAAAGTTACCTAATATATTCGTTAATAAAAATACTGGAATAGTTAAAAATAATGAAGAATTTTATTATGGAAAAGATAATATAAATAATGAGACTAAAATAATTGATAATAATATGAAAGATATATTAATTAGAAAAAAGATAGATGATATTTTTAATAGTAGTAGTTTTATTTATAAAGCAAGAGTTATTATAACAACTAAAGATAATGATAAAGAATATACATTAATTGGAAGAGATAAAAATAAATTACTTACAATAGATAATGAAACTATATTAATAAGTGATGTGTTAGACATTAAAAAAATATAATGTCTTTTACTTTTGTTCTACAAAATGTTATAATGGTGGTAAGAAAGTAAAGGGTGTTATAATGAAGATTAAGACAAAAATAATATTATCTATAACTTTAATATTAATGTTTATTATATTTACTATATCTATATTATTTAGATTAAATGTATTTGATAAAACTAAAGAAGGTAATGAAAGTAATATAGAAATAATAAATAAACAAGTTGAAACTAAACTTAAAAGTGGCTATAAACTATTAGATATAAATAATGAAGGGATACTTAAAAGTCCTTATATGAAAGTAGAAGATAATAAATATAATATTAATTTACATGATAATAAAGATAACTATATAAATGTTTTTAATGATGAAAATATAACATATTATGAATGTAAAATAAATGAGTATTGTTTTAATTTTGATAAAGGGAGTTATTATTTTAGTAATAAAACTACAACTAATATAGTTGATTTAAATAATCCTAACTTTTATGTACTTAGTAGTTTTTTAAGAACTAATAAAGATAAAATAATAGATAATACTAATATAAAGGTGAATTATTATGTAAATTTATATCATACTAAGAATGGGGAAAATATTTATAAGTTAATTGTTATTGATGAGAATTTAGATTTATATGAATTTAATTATATAAGAAGTTTAAATTTTAAAAGAGTTAATACTTGTAAGATAAGTAAAGTTTTATATAAAAAAAATAATAATAAATTATCTTTATTAATTATATTTGAAGATACTAGTTCTAAAGAATATAATGATTATTTGAAAGATGGTAATATATAGGTATTGATAAAATTAAAAAAATATTTTATAATTAATATTGT
>FR902229.1 GCA_000438415.1 Clostridium sp. CAG:628 | reverse complement strand
AAATTGATGTGAACCCCAAATAGTAGACATTAATAAAAAAGAGGGCTATTAAAAAGAGAAAATTATTTTTCTCTTTTTGTGTAATTTTTTCTCTTTTTCTTAACTTTTGACTTTAGTCTAGTTGTATTGTAAAATAATATCCATTCTTCTACAAGTTGAATATATTCTTGTAAAGATGTAATATTATTGTTGTACAGAGTTTCTTTCTTAAGGAGTGAATGCCAACTTTCTATTGGAGAATCATCAATTGGCGTTCCTTTTCGTGACATGGAAATTTGTATTCCATTCGATTCGCATATAGCTTTGTACTCATAAGATGTATATTGGAAGCCTTGATCACTGTGAATGATTAAACCATGTACATCTTTTTCTTTTGATATAGCTTTATTTAAAGTATCCATAACTAGCTTTAAATCATTTCTTTTTGATATTACATATGAAACTACATGTCTATCATATAAATCTATTATTGTAGATAAATATGCCCTTGAACCTTTGAATATTAAATATGTTACATCCGTATCCCAAACTTTATTTAAATTATCAGTAGTAAAGTTTCTATTTAATAAATTCGGTTTTACATTATCTTCAATTCTTTCATTCTTATGTTTAATTTTAGCTTTTCTTACATACTCAGCCATTAGATTATATTTTTTCATTACTCTTAATACCTTCTTTCCATTCATAACTACACCATATTTTTGGATTAAGCCTTCAACAATCCTACGATATCCATATGTACCCTTTGAATCATCAAATATTCCTTTTATTATTAAATAATCATAATAATCAGGATCTTCCTTATTCCTATACTTATAATAAGTTTTAGAACTTATATTTAGTACAGCACACATGTTAGTAAGTTTATAATTATTTCTGAATAAATTTATAAATGTTATTTTTTCTCTCGTTGTGCCTTGAGGAAGGTCTGGTATTTTTTTAATATTTCATATCTTTCTTGCCAATCTTCTTTAGTTAAATGTGATTGATTATTTCTACCTTTTTTGTCTTTAATTGTTAGTCCAGTTTTTTTGAATTTTCGAACCATGCTTTCTACAGTTTTCCAACTTATGTTATATTCTTTTGCTAAAAATGTATATGAATATTTGCCTGACATGTATTTGCTTACAATTTCAGTTCTTTCTTCATTTGTAAATGTTTTAAACTTTTGTCCTTTTGTTGCCATAATAAAAATACACCTCCTTTCGGAAATGTATTTTATCATATTTTTGTAGTCCCTCTTTTTTATTAATGTCTACTTTAAGGGGTGCATTTCAA
>FR902228.1:1939-20800 GCA_000438415.1 Clostridium sp. CAG:628 | reverse complement strand
ACAAATTATGGTAAATACCTAAGTACAACAGCAGTATACTGTAACGATAGAACATATACAGTATCTGGAAGTAATACATTATTTGGTGCATCCACAAGACTAAAAATAAATAAAACACCAAGTTATGACTGTATAGCAACAGAAGACAAATTCACAGTAGACACAAATACTGGAAATGGGAAACTAACATATCCAATAGCATTAATGACAGCAGACGAAGTAAGTTTTGCAGGTGGACTATATGGTACAAATACGCCAACATGGTATTATTATAATAGTGCAAACGGTAGTTCTACAGGTTCAACTTATTGGTTGTTGTTGTCTCCTAGCTATTGGTATGGCAGCTACGCTTACGTGTTCCACGTGCGCGGTTCGTCCCACCCTGGCAACGTGAACGACAACAGCGTCATCGCCGCCTACGGGGTTCGTCCAGCAATTTCTCTCAAATCTTGCACTCTATATAGTACAGGAGATGGCTCAGTAAGTGACCCATACACAATAAAAGAAACTACAAGTGGATGCTAAGATTCCATTAACTTAACTGTGTTTAACGATTAATTTACTTTTGCTTCCGTGTCCGCTGGTTTAGAGGTAACATGCAGTTTTATAATAGTAATGGTGTCAAATGTGAAAACATTTTTGATATAGGGAATAGCTATAAAGAGAATAGGCTTTCTTGTTTATGTGTTCAATATTTAAGAAAATAAAGTTCTTTCTAATAAATGTGGAAAGAACTCTTTATTTTTGTTATAATTAGTATACAGGAGGAAATTCAATATGTTTGAAAATTTGAGTGAGAAATTAGATGGTATTATATCTAAAGTAAAGGGGTATGGTACTATAACTGAAGATAATATAAGTGAAATGGTAAGAGAAGTGCGTCTAGCACTATTAGAAGCAGATGTAAACTATAAAATAGTAGGAGAGTTTGTTAACAATGTTAAAGAGAGTGCTATAGGTGAAGAGGTAACTAAGAGTTTAAAACCAGGAGAAGTATTTGTAAGTATTTTAAGACGTGAACTTGTTAAACTTTTAGGAGAAGATAGTAGTCCTTTAATAATTAATGATGGTATGACTATTGTTTTAATGAGTGGACTCCAAGGAAGTGGTAAAACTACTACTGTTGGTAAATTAGGTAATTTAGTTAGAAAAAAATATAATAAAAAACCAATGTTTATTGCATGTGATGTATATAGACCTGCTGCTATTGAGCAGTTAAAAACATTAGGTAAGTCATTAAATATAGAAGTTTATGAAGAAGGAAAAGGTAACCCTGTAGAAATATCTAAAAGAGGTATAGAGTATGCTAAGAGTAAAGGATATGACTATGTATTAATAGATACTGCAGGACGTTTACAACTTGATGAAGAGTTGATGATGGAATTAGTTAATATTAATAATGAAGTTAAACCTGATGAAATACTTTTAGTAATTGATGCTATGATGGGACAAGATGCAGTAAATGTTATTACTGGATTTAATGATAAACTTCCACTTACTGGTTGTATATTAACAAAGATGGATGGTGATACTAAGGGTGGTGTAGCACTTAGTTTAAGACATTTAACTAATATACCTATTAAGTTAATAGGTGACTCTGAAAAATTAGATGGATTAAGTGAATTTGTACCAAGTCGTATTGCTGATAGAATATTAGGTTATGGTGATATACTTAGTATTGCAGAAAAAGCGAGTTCTGTTATTGATGAAGAAGAGGCTAAAAATGTTGCGAAGAAAATGAAAAAAGGTAATTTTGATTTAGAAGACTTTTTGAGTCAGTTAAAACAAATTAAAAAATTAGGACCTCTTGAAAATATTTTAAAATTATTACCTGGAGCAAGGAAGATAGGACTTAATAATATTAGTATAGACCCTAAAATAATGGCTAGAATAGAGGCTATTATACTCTCTATGACACCATATGAAAGAATGCACCCTGAAGTATTAAAAGCAACAAGAAAGCAAAGAATTGCTAATGGTAGTGGAACTTCAGTACAAGAAGTAAATAAATTATTGAATCAATTTGAAGATATGAAAAAAATGATGAAACAACTATCAAATGGTAATATGAAAATGCCATTTTAGGAGTATTTATGGAAGAAATAAATGAAGTATTATTAAAAATGAAAGATATAAGTTATGGCTATTTTTATGAAGGAAAAGATATTTCTGAAAGTGAAGATTTACCAAAGTATTATACTCTTAATACACCAGAAAAGACTATCAAAGATAAAATGGGAGTATGTTGGGATCAAGTTGAGTTAGAAAGAAAATATTTTGATAGGTTAAACGTTAAAACTAAGTCTTACTTTATGTGTAATTATGATGGGTCTTTTTTTCCAACACATACATTTTTAGTGGTATTTATAAATAATAAATTTTATTATTTTGAAAATGCATGGATGCCATATAAAGGGGTAGAAGAATTTAATAGTTTAAGTGATTTATTAAAAGAAGTTGTGTTAAGATTTAATAAGATGTGTATAGAAAAGTATGATTTAAAAGAAGAAAATACTGTAATTTATGAATATGATGTACCAAAATATAATATATGTGGAAAAGATTTTTTTGCTCATTGTGAAAAAGGTGTTAAAATTAATATTTAGGCTTTTTGTCTAAATATTTTTATGTAAAAAAAGTCGTTAATTCGCGTTTCGTGATAAAACCATAATTTGTTTACTTAATACATTAGGTAATTACCCATACCAAAATATAATACTTACATAATATATTATTGTAAAGGAGTGAAGGAAGTGTATCAAGAAAACACTGGTATGTATGCTAATTACGAAGTAGAGACTAATAAAGAAATCTACAAAGAAAGTAATGTGGGAAAAAATTATACAACATCTTGTGCTGGAAGTATGCCTGGAATTGTAACACCACCTGTGTATGAATGTCCTGAAGAAAGAATTATACATAGAGAAATAGTGCATCAAGTTCCACATATATGTCCTGTTAATACTAGAATAATTAATCATCATATTTATAAACATACTTATAGTCCATGTTATACATGTTGCGAAGAAAATGAAATATGTAATGTTAATGAAGGATGTTGTAACAAATTCTAAAGTTGAGGCGAGTCCTCAATTTTTTTATATAACAAATATCTTGACACAGATTTAATTGATATATATACTATTATTTAAGGGTTATATGACTTAATTTAGGTTGAAAGGAGAAAAATGATAGAAGATATTTTAAATAAATTAAATAGTTCTAAGTTTAGAAGTAGTTTTCATTTGAAAAGTGGTGATGTAAATTATATAAAAGAAAAAAGTTTATCTAAGATAGAAAGTCATACTTTAGACTTTATTAATAAGAGATTAAAGGATGTTAGTAAAGTTAATGATGGAAAACAAACACCTATCAAAGGACATCCGGTATTTATAGCACAACATGCTACCGCTACTTGTTGTAGAGGATGTTTAGAAAAGTGGCATAAAATAGAAAAAACTCATATTTTAAATGAAAAAGAAGTTTTATATATAAAGAATGTTATAATGAAGTGGATAGAAAGGGAACTAAATTCTTGAATTTGTTTGGATTTTTAAAAAATAAAGCAACAAAAAATACATATGTTATAAATGATTATAATAAAGATGAAATAGAAGAGTTTAAAAACTTGTATAATCCGGTGGAAAATAAAACTTTAGATGATGAACAAATATCTTCTATAGTAAGTAATAGTCATAATACCCTAGTAATAGCCAGTGCTGGAAGTGGAAAGACTACAACAATTATAGGTAAAATTAAATATTTAATACTAAAATATAATGTACTTCCTGAAGAAATATTAGTATTATCTTTTACTAATGCTTCTGCCAAAGAAATGAAAAGCAGAATTACTAAGGAATTGAATCTTGAAATAAATGCTAGTACATTTCATAAATTAGGTTTAGAAATAATAAAGAAAACAAGTGAACACTTACCCAATATTTATACTGATAGTAGTGAGGTGTTGATTTTAAATATTGTTAATAAGTTGTTAAATAATTGTGAATATTTAGTAAATTTTATTGATTACTTTTGTGAAGAAAATAAAGTTCAAACTTTTTTATATGCTTTTAGTGTGTCTTTTCAATATGATGAAGTTAATAACGAGTTTTATTTGATATCTTATGATGTATTTATAACTTTTAAAAAAGAAAAAAATAAAATACACTTTAAGAATTCATTAATTGATTTGTATAATGAATTAACTTATCTTAATGTAAAGTTAAAGTTAAGAGATTATAACTATATTTGGAAACTTTTAAACATAAGTACTAATATGACTTATAACATAATAACATATTTTCTTACTCTTATTAGTTTGGTAAAAAGTAATAGTTTAAATAATGTAGAATTTAGTAAGCGTTATGATAAAACTATAAGTAGTTTATTTATACCTGTTATTACATCATATAATGAGTATTTAAAAGATAATAATATGATAGATTTTAATGATATGATTAATTTATCAACCAAGTTAATTAAAGAAAATAAATATATTCATAATTATAAGTATGTTATAGTAGATGAATATCAAGATATTTCTATAGCAAGATATAATTTATTAAAAGCAATGAGGAATCAAAAAGATTATGATTTATTTTGTGTAGGAGATGATTTTCAAAGTATTTATAGATTTAGTGGTAGTCAAATAAACTTAATAACTAATTTTGAAGATTTTTGGGGTGAAACAATGGTAGGAAGAATTTCTAGAACTTATAGGTTTAGTGATACTCTTGCTAAGATAAGTAGTAGTTTTGTAATGAAGAACCCTAGTCAACTTAGAAAGAATATAATAGGTTTGCCAAGTGATATATTTCCTATAGAAATGATATATTCTATAGAAGAGTTAAAAAGTGTTTTAAATAGTCTTCCATTATATAGTACAGTTTATTTTTTAGGAAGGTATAATAATGATTTAGATATAATAAGAAGTGATAATAGTTTTAGTATAGTATACAATAATGGAATGGAAATTATTTATAGTAAAAGAATAGATTTAGTTATAACTTATTTAACAATACATAAGTCGAAAGGTTTACAAAGTGATTATGTTTTTATATTAAATAATAAGGCTGATGGTTCATCTTTTCCAAGTAAGATAAAAGATGATGAAATAGTTTATACACTTCTTGATAATACTGATGAGTATCCTTATAGTGAAGAAAGAAGGTTATTTTATGTAGGACTTACTAGAAGTAAAAAGAAAACTTATCTTTTAGTGGATAAAAATAGTGAAAGTATATTTATAGAAGAACTAAAGAAGAGCTATAAACTTTAAATGTGTAAATTTTATGTAAAAAAATTTCTAAAAACTTGTATAAAACTTTTAATAATAGTATATTAATAATGTAAGGAGAGTGAAATTTTATGATATATCCATCAATAGATAAACTACTAACTATAGTTGACTCTAAATATAAATTAGTACATGTGGCTGCTATGAGAAGTAAGCAAATATTAGCCACTAATCATTTGCAAATGAAGTCATCAGATTATGTATCAAAAAAAGAAATAGGAAGAAGTTTAGAAGAATTAGAAAAGGGATTAATCAAAATAAAAGAATAATCTTTTTTTAATATGAAAATAATTTCTTATAAAAAAACATCAAGAGGTAGATATATAATAACTCTTGATAATAATAAATTAACTTTATATGAAGATGTTATACTAAACAATAACTTACTATTTCAAAAAGATATAACTTTGGAATTATTAGAAAAAGTAATGAATGAAAATAATTATTATGAGGCTTATGATTTAAGTTTATCATATATAGAGACTAAACTTAGAACTGAAAGTGAAATAATTAGTTATTTAGAGAAAAAAGGATTTACTAAAAATATAATTGATGATACTATTAAAAAATTAAAAGAGAGTAATTTGATAAATGAAAAATTGTATATAGAAGCATATACAAATGATAAGATAAATCTTTCTTCATATGGTCCATTCAAAATTAAAAGAAACTTATTAGATTTAGGTCTTAGTGAAGAAGAAATAGATGCTTATCTTGTTACTATAAGTAGTGAAGTATGGAAGAGTAAACTAGATAAAATTATTTCTAAAAAAGTGTCTTTAATGAAGAATAAGTCTGCTTATATGATAAAGAATAAATTAAAAGTAGATTTATTTAATTTAGGTTATGATAGAAATATGATAGATTCTTTATTAATTAGTATTAATTTAAATGATGAAGATGCTATTAAGAAGGAAATGAGTAAAGCATATGATAAATATAGTAAAAAATATGAAGGAGAACAGTTAAAAAGACAAATTAAAAATCATTTATATAAAAAAGGATTTATAACAAGTGATATAGATTTTGAATGAGATAAAAAGGAAACTCAAATTTGAGTTTCCTTTATTTATTATATATACTATCGTATTTACTACTTAATTTAGAATCAGTTATCTTCATCTCATACTTTTGTCTTAAACTTATCATAGCTTTAGAAGCAAATGTACTATCATTAGTAACTTTTTCATTCGCTATTTTAGCAATAACTGCATCTTTAACTTTATCTAATTCAGGTTTATCATTTTGTTTAGTTTTATAAATAATATGATAACCATATTGAGACTTAACTGGTGTTTTAGAATATTCATTAACTTTAAGTTCAATTGCGCTTTCTAAGAAATTCTTATCATAATTACTTCTATCATTGAAAGAACCTAACTTACCACCTTTTTCACTAGTAGCATCGTCATCACTATATTCTTTAGCTAAATCTTCAAACTTTTCACCTTTATCAAGTTTAGCAATAATTTCTTTAGCTAATTTTAATGCTTTTTCTTCTTCATCTTTCTTTTCAGAATCACTCATAGAATTAGTAGCATTACTCTTAATTAATATATGAGATGCTTCAATATCTCCAATAACATAATCTTTATAATAATCATTTATTTCTCCATCAGTTACTGTTGTTTTAGCATAATCTTCTGTCCATAAATTTCTTCTATAAGATAAACGAATAAATTCTTTTAATTCACTTTCATTATTAACTCCATAATAGTAAACTATATTAGAATCAAATTTATCTGCCCATTCCTTTTTTAAAGATGAAACAACTTGATTAATATATGCTTTTTCTTGATTATCTTCTTTATATTCTCTTTCTAAAAGTTCAGTATCAATTAAATTAACAAGAATTTCAGTTCCATACTTATCTTTTAATTTAGAATATAAATCTTCTGCACTAATTCCTCCTTCATTAAATGTAACAACACTTTCTTTACCATTATCTAACTTAGCAGTACCACAACCAGTAAGTAAAAGTACACATAAAGTTAAACCTAAAATTTTTTTAATTTTCATATATTTTCCTCCATAATTAATATTCTAACAAAAAATAAAGAAAAACTCAAGTAGATAGCACTCACACTTTTCTATAATTTGCTTATACTAAGAGTGTAAAGATAAAAAAGGAGGAATGTCTGATGAACTGTTGTTCTAAAAATAACGGAGTAGGAGGAGCAGCATTTGCTTTAGTATTATTCATCTTATTAGTAATCATACTAGGTGCATTTATCTAATATAAGGGGAGGTGTAATTTATGAATAATTGTTGTAATCCAAATCCATGTTGCAATAATAATTACGGGAATAGTTTCTTTATTATACTAATTCTATTTATACTTTTAGCTATAATATTTGGTGCTTTCGTAGGTTGGTAATTATAAGTAACATAATAAAAAAAGGGCTTGTCCCTTTTTTACTTTGTTTTGATTAAAAGTATTTTTTTATTAAATGAACCTTTTTTTTCATTCTTAATTTCACACATATTTAAAGCGTCTTCTAATGTGTAGTTATGAACTTTTAAATAGAATTTTATAACTTCTAGTAAATCTGCTACTTCTTCTAAAGTTTCAATGTTATTTTTTGAACTTAATATTTCATTTAGTTCTTCACTTAGTTTTAATTTTAAATATTCTTTAAATTCATTATCACTTAAGTATCTATAGATAGCTTCTTCGTTATTACTTTCAATAATTTCAGGAATTTTATCCCTAACTAACTTATTATATTCCATTTTTAACTCCTTAAAATGTTAAAGATATCTTCTTTATTAAGGTACTGTTTTTCATTATAATAAGGAATTATATGTAAGTGGTAGTGCTTTATTTTTTGTCTTTCTCCATTGTTTTGAATAAGTACAATACTTGTAGGATTTAATTTGTTTTCTAATAATGCTTTGATATCTTTAGCTTTTAGTAGTATCTTATCAAGTAATTCAATAGGCATATCACTTAAATCTAAATAGTGTTTTTTAGGAATAATTAAAGTATGTCCAGGACTATCAGGGTATGCATCTAACATTACTAGTATATCATCATCCTCATACAACTTTAAAGAATCAACTTTACCTTTTATAATTTTACAAAATAAACATTCTTCCATATTATTCACCTCTAAAACTATTATAAAAGAAAAATAAGTATTAATCAAGAGATAAGCATAAGCAAGTAGTGATGACTTTTCATAAAATATTATGGGTGATAAAAATGAATTATGATAAATACTTTCCAATGAAAAATGATAATTTAATATATTTTGATAATGCTGCGACTACATTAAAACCTATTAGTGTTATAAATAAAGAGATAGAATATATGAGTTTATATTCTGCTAATTCCCATAGGGGTGACTATAATATAAGTTTTAAAGTTGATGATGAAATAGATAATACTAGAGAGTTAACAAGAAAATTTATAAATGCTAAACATAAAGATGAAATAATATTTACTAAAAATACTACTGATAGTTTAAATTTAGTTATTAATGGTTTCTTTAAAAATATATTAAAAGAAAATGATGAAGTAATTCTTAACAAAGCAGAACATGCATCTAATATATTACCCTGGTTAATTTTAAAAAATGAAATTGGTATAAATATAAAATATGCTCGTTTAGATAAAGAAGGAAAACTTACTTTGAATAGTATAAAAAAGTCTGTTACTTCTAAAACTAAAGTTATTGCTTTTGCTGGAATTACAAATGTAGTAGGAGACGTGCGTCCTGTTAAAGAAATAACTGAGTTTGCACATAAAAATAAGATATATGTTTTAGTAGATGCTGCTCAGTATATTCCTCATAAAAATATAGATGTACAAAAAGTAGATGTAGATTTTTTAGCATTTTCTGCTCATAAAATGTGTGGCCCAACTGGGGTAGGAGTACTTTATGGAAAAGGTGAGTTACTTGATAAAATGTTACCAATTAGTTATGGTGGAGGAATGAATTTAAACTTTACGGAAAATAATATTTCTTTAGTAGAAGTACCTTATAGGTTTGAAGCAGGAACACCTAATATAAGTGGTATAATATCTTTTTCTGAAGCAATTAAGTTTTTAAATATGGTTAGTATGGAATATATTGAAAGAGTAGAATCTCATTTAAGGAAATATTTAGTTGGTGAATTAAAAAAGATTCCTTATGTTAAGATTTATAATGAAAACTCTGAAAGTTCAATTGTGTTAATAAATATAGATGGAATTACTTCTGGTGATTTGGGACTGTACTTAAATACTAAAAATATATGTGTTAGAAGTGGTAAACATTGTACTAAGATGCTTGTAGATGAAAGTGAGTACTCTGATACAGTTAGAATAAGTTTATATTTTTATAATACTTATGAAGAGATAGATAAGTTAATTTTAGCTTTAAAAGATAAACTAAGTATAAATGAGTTTATAAAATGAAAAAAAATCAAATTTTACTAATTCATTAAAATTAATAGGTGTTTTTGTATAACAAGTATATTCTGTTAGTAAAAAAGTGTTTTTTTTATATATGAATAGCCGTTTGCAACGGCTTTTTTTTTGTGTTAATATGTAAGCATGAAAGGAGGAAAAAGATGTTAAATAATGTTGTTTTAGTAGGAAGATTAACTAAAGATCCATCTTTAAGTGAAGGAGAAAATGAAACTAAAAGATTAAATATTACTATTGCAATACCAAGAGATTATAAAAATCAGGATGGTACATATGATACTGATTTTATTAGTTGTGTTCTTTGGAATAATTTAGCTGACCATACTTGTGAATACTGTAAGAAGGGTGATATTATTGGTATTAAAGGTAGACTACAAAGTAGTTCTTACTTAAAAGATGATGTAACTTATTATAAGACAGAAGTAGTAGCACAAAGAATAAGTTTTTTATCGGCTAAGAAGATTAATGATAATGATGTTAATGTAAGTATAAGTAATGAAGAAACAGATTAAAAGTTTCTGTTTCCATACTTTCACCTCAAAAGTTATATATGTTCAAATCCTTTATCTTAAAAAATATATTTGGTTGTAGACCTCCAAAAAAAATTAACCAAAACCTCACTTTAAAAGGTCTAAATGTAAAAAAATGTCAAAACAGCATTTAAACACGATATATTTATATTAAAATTGATATAATATAATTATGAGTCTAAATATTCACAAATGTTTTCTAAATAAAAATTAAAAGTACTAAAGTTTATATTGAGGTGAAAGTATGGAAGCAGAAATATTAAAGAAAATGAAAGTTAATAAAGTACTAACAAAAGAAGAAATAACTTATATGGTAAATGGTTATAATGATGGAAAAATAGATGATAAGGTAATGAGTAAGTTTTTAATGAATATTAAAAATAATGGACTTAGTTATGAAGAAGTATTTTATTTAACTGATGCTATGATTAAGACTGGGGAAATTTTATCTCTTGATAAAATAAATAGAACTGTAGTAGATAAACATTCTACTGGAGGAGTTGGTGATAAAGTAACTATTATATTATCTCCAATTATTGCTTCAAGTGGGTTAGGTATTGCTAAAATGAGTGGTAGAAGTTTAGGGTTTACTGGTGGAACTATTGATAAATTAGAAAGTATACCTGGTTATAAGATTAAGTTAACTGATAAAGAATTTATTAATGCAGTTAATAAAATAGGAGTAGCAGTAATTAGTCAAACTTCTAGTTTAGCACCTGCTGATAAAAAAATATATGCTTTAAGAGATGAAATAGGTGCTGTTGAAAGTATTCCTTTAATTGCAAGTAGTATAATGAGTAAGAAAATAGCAAGTGGCGCTAAAATAATTGTGATAGATTTAAAAGTTGGTGAAGGAGCATTTATGAAGAATATTCGTGATGCTAAAAAACTTGCAAAATATATGATAGAAATAGGTAAGTATTTTGATAGAAAAGTAGTATGTATATTAACTAGAATGGATAGTCCTCTTGGGTATACTGTAGGGAATGTTCTAGAAGTAAGAGAAGCAATGGACTTTTTTAATGGTATATATGAGCCTAGACTTAAAGAACTTATTTTAACTTTATCTTCATATATGATTCATTTAGGAAAAAATATTTCTTTAACTGAAGCAAGAAAAGAAGTAAATAATCTTTTAAAAAGTGGAAAGGCTAAATTTAAGTTTAAAGAATGGATTACTAATCAAAAAGGAGATTTAACTAAACTAAAGTTTTCAAATGAAAAGTTAGAAATATATAGTAATAAGTCGGGTTATATAACTAAAGTAGACCCACTTATAATTGCGTCTTTAGTGCAAGACTTAGGTGCAGGAAGAATAAAAAAAGAAGATAAAATTGATTTATCTGTGGGAATTAAGTTAAATAAGACAGTAAATAATAAAGTTAAAAAAGGAGAATTATTGGGAACTATTTATTATAATAAAGAAATACCTGATATGGAAAAAAGATTTATAAGTGCTTTTAAAATTAGAAGTATTTTATCAAGTGAGAAGGATATAATAATAGAAGAAATAATGTAAGGAGAAAACATGAAAAAAACATTTCTATTATTAACCTTCTTTTTATTTATAACAAATGTTAAAGCAATAAATAATATTACAATAAATAATAATCAAATTATACCAGAGTTTAATAAAAGTGTTAAAACTTATAATGTGTTTGTAAATGATGAAACAGAAATAATTACTATTAATGCTGAAATAGAAGAAAATGAAGAAGTTACTAATTTAGGAAGTAAAAGTTTAAAATGGGGTTTAAATACTTTTGTTATCACGTCTTATATAAATAATGAAATAAATACTAGTTATACATTAAATGTTACAAGAGGTAGTAGTGTGTTTGATAAAGAAACTTCTGTTTTAGAAAATTTAGAAATAGATGGGTTAAAGTTAGATTTTAAAAGTGATGTATTTAATTATATAGTAAAATCTAATGACATTAATAATATTAAAGTGAACTATTTGACACCTAATCCTAAAATGAGTGTTAAAGTATCTTATAATTTAAATACTTCTAAAGAAAATAATTTAATAACTATTAAAGTAATTAGTGAAAATAAAAAAAATACTAATACTTATAAAATAAATATAAAGAAAGATGTAAAAGATAATAAAATAGTTACTAAGACAAGTATATTTGATAATAAAAAGTATGATAAATTTGAATTGAAACTTATTAAAATAGGTATAAGTATATTTATACTTTCTATAATACTTGTATTCTTTTATATAATTTTTCTAAGAAAAAAGAACTCTAATAAAGTCCTTTATATTTCACATAAAATTCTTCGAAAGTAAGATTTTCATTTTTAATAATAGTAGCAGCTTCTACACCAACATATCTATAATGCCATGGTTCATAAGTATAACCAGTCATATAAACTTTATCTTTTTTATATCTTAATATATAACCATATTTATAAGCATTTTCATTTAACCATTTAAATTGTTCAGTGTTTTCAAATTCTTCTGTTAAATCCCAGTTTTCACTAACATCCATTGCAAGTCCAGTTTGATGTTCACTGTGGTTTGGTCTAGCACTATAGGTATCTGCATTATCAAATCCATCACTATTTCCATATCTATTATATAGTGTTCTTTGTGTGTCTTCACTTCTGTAACCACTTATCAAATTTAAAGTAAGACCGGTACTTCTTAAATCACTAATCATCTTCTTCATTGCTTCAGCAGCTTCTGGAGTCATTTTTTCTCCTTCAATATTAACAAGACTTTTTGGTTCAATTCCACTAGGAAGAGCATAATACTTATTTACTAATACTAAAGTATCATATGGGTCACTTACTTCTTTAATGTTTGTATAAAACTCTCTATCAAGCCCAATATTAACATTCATAACAACAGTTTCATAATCATTTTCTTTATTCATGTATTCTTCATATCTATCAATGTTCTCTATATGAAAATATTTAACACTAGATAACTTATCTAAATTATCATATTTTTTATCTAATGATAATATAACTTCACTACTTAAATTATTAGAAATAGTTTCTCTTTCTTTTTTAGAGTAACCTAAACTTTCTAACTTTTTATCTGTAGAAGTAACTTCGCTTTTGATGTCATTATTATTTTTATCATTAGTAGTATTATCACTATTTAACTTATGATATAAAAACAATATTCCATAAACAATAAATGCAAATATAAATATAACAATAAATAAATTACCAAAATTAATTCTAACTTTCTTCTTTTTCATTTTCTCTATACACCTCTATATAATTATATCACTTTTTTAATAAAAGTATTAAAATAAATTAGAATTATTTACATAAAAAGGAATAATGTTTATTAAGGGGTGTATATGAGAAAAATATTATTAATAGTTTTATTGACTATATTAAGTTTTGATGTTTTAAAGGCAGACAATTTAAGTGGTATAGATATAAAAAGTGAAAGTGGTATAATAATGGAAGCGAGTACTGGAAAAATTTTATTTGATAAAAATATGGATGAACAAAAATCTCCTGCATCAATGACTAAAATAATGACTATGCTTTTAACAGTTGAAGCAATAGAAAGTGGTAAAATTTCTTTAGATGATGAAGTGAATATAAGCGCTAATGCTTCTAAAATGGGTGGAAGTCAGGTGTATTTAGAAGAAAATAGTACGGCTACAGTAGAAATGTTGCTTAAATCAATTGCAATAGGAAGTGCTAACGATGCTAGTGTTGCAGTTGCTGAAAAAATAGGTGGAACAGAAAGTAATTTTGTTAATATGATGAATAAAAGAGCAAAAGAGTTGGGTGCAGTTAATACTACATTTAAAAATCCTCATGGACTTGATGAAGAAGGGCACTTAACTACTGCTCATGATTTAGCATTAATTGCAAGAGAACTAATTAAACATAAAGAAATTTTAAAGTTGACTAGCACTTATGAAACAACTATAACTCATAAAAATGGTAAAAGTTTATGGCTCGTTAATACAAATAAGTTGATTAAATTTTATAATGGATTAGATGGACTTAAAACAGGTTTTACAGATAATGCTGGTTATTGTTTGACGGGTACAATGTTAAGAAATGATATGAGACTTATTACAGTTACTATGAAAGCTCCTACAAAAGAAGATAGAAACACTGATACAATTAATTTAATGGAATATGCTTATAGTATGTATTATAAAAGTACATTAATTAAAAAAGATAAAAAAATAGGAGATATGTTTATAGATAATGCTAAAAAAAGAAAGATATCATATTATTTAAAAGAAGATGCATCTGTTATACTTGATAAAGATGTAAGAAATATTAAATATAATTATAGTGTTAAATTAAATAATGTAAAAGCACCACTTAAAAAGAATGATGTTGTAGGTACTTTAACATTACATTTAAATAATCAAGATATAAATTATAACTTAATAGTAAAAGAGAATATTAAAAAAAGTAATTATTTTGTTAGATTAAATAATTATTTAAAAGATATAATAAATGGAAATTTAAATGTTTTACCTTAAATCTTACATTTATTTATATATATTATACTAAAGTAGTTAGATTGGTAATAAGATATTATGATATATCTAATAGATAATAAAATACTCGAAGACCTCGAGTATTTTTTGTATTCATTGTTTGCAATTCGATTTATTTATGATATAATTACTATGTAATAGATGCTAGCGAAAGTACTAGAAATCATACTAAAAGGTAGTAAATATGAAGAAAATAAAAATTAAAAATAAGAAAACTTATATAATACTTGGAATAATATTATTTTTTGTAACTATTAGTCTATCTTTTGGTAGATATGTTTATTATGGAGTTAAAGATATGTACTTAAGAAGTAAGAAGTTTTATTTTAATAGTGATAAATTAACACAAACTAGAAGAATATATAAAATGGATAACTATTCTGGAGTAGATACATATAATTTTACAATTAATTTAAATAATAGTAAAAATAATTTGGAGCATGCTAACTCTGATATTGATTATGAAGTAACATATGTTTGTAGTGATAATGCTAATTGTTCAGTTAGTAAAACTAATGGAACTATATATACTGATCAAATATCTGATACTTTTACTGCTAATATTAGTCCTAAAACTGCTTTAAAAAATAAAGATGAAGTGTGGATAGAAATAACTGCTAAAAGTACTTTTCCATATAAAAAAACTTTGAGTGCTAGATTTATATTGCAAGTTGGTATACCTGGTATATTTTATCAAATAAATGATGAAGTGGGAAGTCCATATTTTAATTTTACTGTTACTAATACAACAGATTACTATTTAATAAAAGAAAACTTTGGAGTGTATGAAGTTAATCAAAGAATTGATCATGAAACTTATATGTCTTTAAGTGAAACTGATAAACTTAAATGCGCTCTTCCATTAATTAATCTTAAGTTTGATCCTAGTGTAGTAATAATGGATATGACTTCAAGTGTTTTTCAAAAAAAAGAAAGTTTTTTAACAACTACTATTGGCGATTATGAATATATAAATCAAATATCATTTAGAATTGATCCTGAAAGTAGTGAAGTAGTAAAATTTTATAAGTCTAATACTAAGAAAGATTATACTTATCCAATAACTAATAATGTATCAATAATAGAGTTTAATTATACACAATAAGGAGGAGTTATGAATAATATAGATAAATATATAAAGTTCATTAAAGATTATTTAACAGAGTATTTTAAATTAATAGTTAAAGATAAATATAAAAGAATTGTTTATAATGAGATGTTAAATACTTATATTGATATAAGATATTTTAATAAATATGATAAAAAGTATAAGCAAATAGAAAAGAATATTGAATATTATATACAAGAGAATTTAAGAACTTTAATAGAAGAAGATAATAAGTTAGTAAAAAATGTTAATGAATTATATTACTTTTTTTGGTATTTGTTATATTTAGATAATACTTTAGAATATGATAATTTAGATAAATTAATTGATAAAATTATAATAGATAGGAAAGAAAAATTGGATTTAAATGATGATATTACTAAAGAATTAAAGAGTCTTGTAAAAGAAAGTGAAAAGAAGAAAAATAACTTTTTTAATGAATACTTAAGTGACACATTTAATTTAGAGTTAAAAAGTACTAATATTAAAAATGTGTATAATGTTTTACTTAGTTATAATATTAAGTTTCCTAAAATATATAGTAGTTATTCAATAAATAGAGTTTTTAAAAGTGATATAATAAGTGAAGATATGTGTTTCATTGAGTATAATTTGATAAGTAAAATTGTTTTGGATAATATTATAAATAAAGAATATAATAAAGAATGCTTAGTAGATTTTCCTTTTATAATAACTAGTAAAAAAGAAAAAACTAATAGATTATTAAATATAATAACTAATGATTTAATTAGAGAAAATGTTATAATAAAAGTAACTTATGAATATTATACAAAATATAAAAGTTTTATTAGTGATTTAATTAAAGATGGAGTTAAGTTTGCAGTGATAATAGATGATACTTTTGATTATGAAGAGAGTAGTATTATATGGTTAAATATATTTACTTATATTATTACTAATAAAGATGATGTTACTTCTTTTGATAAAAATAAAGTAATATTTAAAGAAAGGATGTGAAGTGATGGATACGTTTTTTAGATTTTTATACGAATTATTAAGTCAATTCTTTGATGGGTTTATAACTATATTTAAGGGTTTAGCACTTGGTGTTGTTCAAATGTTTAATATTCCTGAATATATTAAGATTATTAATTTTTATAAAGATGATTTTAATGGTGGAGAATGGGTTTTAGTATTTATTAGTGTTATAGTAATTCTTATAATTATAGGTGGTATAATAGTACTTTTGTATTTTTTAATAAGAAAGTATTTAAGATTTAGAAAAACTATAGTAGAACAAGAGTCCCTTTTAGAAGAAGTGTCGATGCTTAATAAACAAGTAGCAACACTTATGGAAGAGAAAGAAAGTATTCTTGCAATGAAAGTGTCTCATTTAGGTTTGAAACCTGAAGAAGATGATACTATAGAAGAAAAAGAAGAGAGTAAAGATAATGTTGATACTACTACAAGTAGATTTCCTAAACTTACACAAGTTGATAATGAATATAGTACTTATAAAGTACAGAATTATAATAATAACTTTACATTAGAAGAGTTAGTGGAGAATTTTAGAAATTTTGCTGCTTCTCATTTAAAACTTTATTATAAAAGTGAAATGATTAGATTATTTATTTCTAGTTTAGCATCTACTAAGTTAGTAATTTTACAAGGTATATCAGGTACAGGTAAGACTTCTCTTGCTTATGCATGGGGAAAATTCTTGAAACATGATTCATGTGTTGCTAGTGTTCAACCTTCTTGGAGAGATAGAACTGAGTTATTTGGTTATTTTAATGAATTTACTAAAAAGTTTAATGAAACTGATGTATTAAAAGAATTATATGTAGCAGGTTATACGGATGATATATATACAGTTATACTAGATGAGATGAATATATCCAGAGTAGAATACTATTTTGCTGAAATGTTATCTATTCTAGAAATGCCTAATAAGGATGAATGGATAGTAGAATTAGTTTCAAGTGGATGGGCTGATGATCCTAAAAATATAAAAGATGGTAAACTTAAGATTCCGCCTAATGTATGGTATATTGGTACAATTAATAATGATGACTCTACATTTATGGTAACAGATAAAGTTTATGACCGTGCTATGCCACTAGATATAAATGATAAAGGACAAGTTTTTGAACCTCTTGATGTTCCTGCACAAGATATAAATTATTCATATTTAGATAATTTATTTAAAGATGCTATGGAAAAAAATCAGGTTAGTGAAGATACTTTAAATAAGATAAATGAGATGGATGATTATGTAATTAAACATTTTAGAATTGCTTTTGGTAACCGTATAGTAGCACATATGAAAAAGTTTGTACCAGTATATGTAGGATGTGGTGGAGATGAAGTAGATGGAGTAGACTATTTTATTGCTAGAAAGATATTAAGAAAGTTTGAACAATTAAATATATCTTATATAAGAGATGAAATTGATGGATTTATAGAGTTCTTAGATAAAACATTTGGTAAAGGTAAAATGAAAGAGTGTGAAGAATATTTATTAAGACTTAAGAAATTAACATAGGAGGAAAGTAATGAATGAACTAGATATAATTAACTTATATGATTCTTCTAATAATGAAAAGAATGATCATTTTAATAATAATATATCTTCTAATTTAAGAGTAGTATCTAATTATGACGAGGAAACTAGTAACTATGAATGGTTAACTATCATGGAAGATACTATAAGATATTTAGATAATATATTAAGAAATCCTAATAGATTTATAGTAAATGAAGAAGATATTGTTAAAATAGAACTTGCTAGAAGAGTAACTGTTGAAAGTATAAAACATTTATCTAAAAATACTAATTTAATACAAGATATTGATAAAAAGACTGGAGATGTAAAGCCTTCTAAGATATTAAATATTAATAAAGAAGAGAGTTTTAATACTTATGAGAATAGATTTATATATAGTTTAATTAAGAATATGCAGTTTTATATTAATAAGAAGAAAAAGAATATAAGTAATTATTCTAGTTCTTTAAAGAATAATAAAACTATGGAATATAATGCTTCTTCTAAA
>FR902228.1:287-1899 GCA_000438415.1 Clostridium sp. CAG:628 | reverse complement strand
GGGAAAGAGAGTATTGATTTATCTTTAAATATTAATTCTAAGGTAGATGATAAGGATAAGGCAAAAAATGAAAGTGGACTTAGTATAGAAGAAAGAATTGAAAAGTTAGAATTACAAATATCTGATTTAACTTGTTCTAGTGTATTTCAAAGTATAGATAAACTTCATATATCTTTAGTTACTTCTCCAATAAAGAAGACTAATGTTATACTTAAGAATGTTAATTTTCAATATGCAGTTAAATTGTGGAATTATATGCAAGAACATTATGAAGATGAAATAGAAAGAAAAAAAGAAAATAAAGATTATAATGAAGATGGACCTTTAAAGAAGATGCTTGATGAATCATTTTTACTAGATTATTTAGTATTAAATTCAATTGATAAAGATAATAGTGAAGATAATAAGAAGGAAGTACAAGAAAAGATAGTAGATAATATGATAGAGAAAGTTATTAATTTAGATCCTAATATAAGTGAGGAAGAATTAAAAAATGTTATATCTAAACAATATCAAGTTATTAAGTATAAAATAGTGGTTAATGAAAAACAAATAGAAAAGATATTTAAAAAGAATATTGATAAGTATTTAGATAAGATTAATAATATAGAATTATAGGGGACGTGAATGACAATGAAAATATTAAATGTTATAGTTAAAACAATTAAAGCAATAGTTACTTTGTTTATTGTTTTTGTAGTTAGTACTATATTTATACAAAGAATATCTGATAATAAAATTAATTTAGGTGGAATAAGTATTTATACTATAATTACACAAAGTATGGAACCTAAATATAATGTTGGAGATATGGTATTTTCTAAAAAAGTAGATACTTCTACTTTAAAAGTTGGTGATGATGTAGTTTATATGGGAAAAGAAGGAGATTTTTCTGGTAAGATAGTAACTCACCAAATAATTAAGATAGAAGTAATAAATAATGTTAAATATTATCATACTAAGGGTATTAATAATAATGTAGAAGATCCTAGAATTACTAGTGATCAGATAATGGGTAAAGTATTTATGAAAGGGAGAATACTTAGTTTAATTAGTAAAATAATTAATAATGAGTATGGATTCTATTTTGTTATATTTGTACCTTTTGTATTATTAGTATCTATGGAAATAATAGATATAGTAGATGAAAAGAAACAAAAAGGTTGTGAAAATAATGAACAACAAATTAAAGAGGATAATTAAGAAAGTTAGATTAAAAACAATACTATTATTAGCAATTACTATTGCTAGTAATAGTTTTGCTTGGTTTATATATACCACTGAAGTTAAAACTAATATGGATACAAGAGTAAGAGAATGGAAAGTTACTTTTGATTCTAATGGGGAACATGTTGAAAAAGTAATAACACTTAATGTTAAAGAGTTATATCCTGGAATGAAAAGTTATACTGAAACTTTAACTGCTTCTAATACTGGAGAAAGTAAAGCAAAGATAGATTTTGAAATAAAAGAAGCTAAAGTATTAGGAGAAGATTTATTACTTTTAAATATGACTAATGATGAATTAATAGAATATTTAAAAACTAATTATCCCTTTAAAATAGAATTAAGTAGTTCTAATGGAGTAATAGAAGTATCTGGACAAGAGACT
>FR902228.1:0-246 GCA_000438415.1 Clostridium sp. CAG:628 | reverse complement strand
TAAATGTTTATTGGCCTTATGAGTCTGGAAATGATGAACTTGATACTTATTGGGGAAATAGATCATATGATTATCATCAGTTATATCCAGATAATTCTAGTTTATCTTTAGTAATTAAAATAACTGCTTATCAAATTAATGAATGATTATTAAATAAAGTACTTGAAATAGAAGTACTTTTTTTGTATAATAAATTCAGTTAAGGTAGAGGAGGATATACAATATGACTAATAATTATGTAAATAA
>FR902227.1:12432-30834 GCA_000438415.1 Clostridium sp. CAG:628 | reverse complement strand
ATATATTTGATAAATTAACACTTAATAATTATTATAAAACTGATACTCATTGGAAACAAGAAGATTTATTTAATGTTGCAAATACTATTGCTAAACAAATGAATTTTGATATAACTAATAACAATGTTATAAATACTGTTACTACTTTTAAAGGGAGTTATGCTGGTAGACTATCAGTAACTAAAGATATTGATACTATAAAAACTATATCTAACCCATCTACTCTTAATAGTAGTGTATATAATTATGAAACTAAAAAATATACAAAAATATATGATTATGACAAACTAAAATCATTAGATAAATATGATATATATTTATCAGGAGCATCTTCTATTATAGATATTGTTAATCCTACTTCAAATAGTAATAAAGAATTAATTGTTTTTCGTGATTCTTACGGTAGTAGTTTAATTCCCTTATTACTAGAGGGTTATAAAAAGATTACTGTTATTGATATTAGATATGTTTCTTCAAGAATTTTGAATAATTATATAAAGTTTAATAATCAAGATATACTTTTTATGTATAGTATATTAACTATAAATAATAGTTTTTCTATGAGATAAGGAATTTAGTTAATTAGATTCCTTTTTTCTTTTGTTAACTAATTAATAAAATGTTTCAGTTATATTTTTTCCGAAAACGAAAAAAATTAAATAAAATTAGTGTTAAAAATAAATGAAATGTGATAAAATGTAGATGAGATAGAGTGTGTTCTTTGTTGAAGATAAGACTCTTACTTATTTTTTAGTAATTGTTCATAAGGAATATAATTAGTAATGTGAAATAGAGGTGAATAATATGAAAAATATTTATATAATAACAGGAGCAAATGGCTTTCTTGGAAACAATATTGTAAGATTACTTGAAAAAGATAACAATAACGAAATAAGAGCATTGATTCTACCTAATGATAAAACAGATGCTCTAAAAGGACTTAAATGCGAAAAATTTTATGGTGATGTAACGAAACTAGAAACATTAGAAGATATATTTAATATTGATGCAAGTGTTAAAGAAAAAGTGAATGTTTATGTTATTCATTGTGCTTCAATAGTATACCTTGATAGTAAATATAATGAAAGAGTATATCAAGTTAATGTTGAAGGTGCTAAAAATATTATTAAAAAAACCAAAGAAATAAATGCTAAACTAGTATATGTTAGTAGTGTACATGCAATAGAAGAAAAAGTTAATAATGAAGTAATGGATGAAAATGCAAGTTTTGATCCAGATAAAATTGTTGGTTTATATGCAAAGACTAAAGCTGAAACAACAAGGTATGTATTTAATGAAGTTAAAAACAATAATTTAAATGCTTGTGTTGTCTTTCCGTCAGGTCTATTAGGAGTAAATGATTTTACCAATACTAATATGACAGTTTTAATAAAAAAAATCTTAAATAAAAAGCTTCCTTCAGTAACCGATGGTGGATATGATTTTGTTGATGTAAGGGATGTTGCTAGAGGTGTTATTAATGCTTGTATTAAAGGAAAAAAAGGAGAAGGATATATTTTATCAGGTGAATATGTAAGTATTAGAAAAATAGCTGATTTAGTATGTGAGTATGGTGGTATTAAACCAATAAAAAGAATTGTATCAATAAATATGGTTAAGTATATTGCTCCATTATTTGAAATATATTATAAGTTTAGGAAAAAGACACCTTTATTTACTAAGTATTCATTATATACATTAAAGGCTAATGCTAATTTTACAAATGAAAAAGCTAAAAAAGAATTAGATTATCAAACAAGAAGTATTAAATATACAATTAAAGATTTAGTTAATGAAATAAAAAGTAATAATAATTTATTATAGAGTAGTATAGTTTTGATTTTTAGTATTTGAGGAAAGATTTATAATTAATAATCTTTCTTTTTTACTAATTTAGTCATATATAATTAACTTTATTTTTTAAGTGTTATTATTTTAGAATAAAAGAAATTAGTTTATATGTTTTTTTAGTTGAAAAAGTACTCATTTACTGGTATACTTAATATAGTAGGAGACTACAAGAAAGGTGGATTTATGGAAGGAATTAATGTAAAAAGTGAAATAGGACCATTAAAAAAAGTTCTTTTACATAGACCTGGGAATGAATTACTTAATTTAACTCCAGATACATTAGGAAGACTTTTATTTGATGACATCCCATTTCTACCAGTAGCGCAAGCTGAGCATGATGAATTCGCACGTATTTTAAAAGAAAATGGTATAGAAGTAGTATATCTAGAAGATTTAATGGCAGAAGTACTTAATATCAGTGATGAAATACTTTGTGAATTTATAAAAGAATTTATTTATGAAGCAGGAATAACTACTCCAAAATATAAGAATCTTGTATTTGAGTATTTACATAGTTTTGTAGATAAAAAAGAATTAGTTTTAAAAACTATGAGTGGTATTAAAATTGAAGAAATACCAAGAGTAAAAAGAGAAGTAGAAAAAAGTTTAGTTGACTTTGTAAGCGATGAAAGTGAATTTTTAGCTGATCCAATACCAAACTTATACTTTACAAGAGACCCATTTGCAAGTTGTGGTAACGGGGCAATACTAAATAAAATGTATTCAGTTACTAGAAATAGAGAAACAATTTATGCTGACTACATATTCAAATATCATCCTGATTTCAAAGGTAAAGTAAAAAAATATTATGATAGAACAATGCCTTATCATATTGAAGGAGGAGACGTACTTAATTTAAGTAATAAAGTTTTAGCAGTAGGTATATCACAAAGAACAGAAGCTGCTGCAATTGATGAACTTTCTAAAAACTTATTTAAAGAGCCTACTTGTGAAATAGAAACAGTTTTAGCTTTCAAAATACCAGAAAGTCGTGCATTTATGCATTTAGACACAGTATTTACTCAAATAGACTATGATAAGTTTACATATCATCCAGGAATAATGAATACTCTAGAAGTTTATGAAATAACTGAAGGGGACGATCCAACTACATTTGAAGACTTAAATGTAAGAAAAATAGAAGGTAGTTTAGAAGAAATATTAGAAAAATATCTTGGAAGAAAAATCACACTTATTCCATGTGCTGGGGGAGAAAGAATCTCTAGCGAAAGAGAACAATGGAATGATGGAACAAACACTCTTTGTATAGCACCTGGTGTGGTAGTAGTATATGATAGAAACAATATGACTAATAACATATTAAGAGAACATGGAATTAAGGTTCTTGAAATGCCAAGTGCTGAATTATCTCGTGGAAGAGGTGGCCCTAGATGTATGAGCATGCCACTAATTAGGGAGGAAATTTAATGAATTTAACAGGAAGAAATTTTTTGAAACTACTTGATTATACACCAGAAGAGATAAGATATTTACTTGATTTATCAAAAGATTTAAAAAATAAAAAGAAAAGCGGTATATCTCACAAATATTTACCAAATAAAAACATTGTACTTTTATTTGAAAAAACTTCAACTAGAACAAGATGTGCTTTTGAAGTTGCTGCACTTGACCTAGGTATGGGAGTAACTTATTTAGACCCTAACGCTAGTCAAATGGGTAAAAAGGAAAGTATTGCTGATACTGCTAAAGTATTAGGTAGAATGTATGATGGAATAGAATACCGTGGATATAGTCAAACTATAGTAGAAGAACTAGCTAAAAATGCTGGAGTACCTGTATGGAACGGGCTTACAACAGAATTTCATCCAACACAAATGCTTGCAGATATTATGACTGTTGAAGAAAACTTTGGTTATTTAAAGGGCTTAAAGTTAGTATTTATGGGAGATGCTAGAAACAACGTTGCAAATTCACTTATGGTAGTATGTGCTAAGATGGGGATTAATTTTGTAGCATGTGCTCCACGTGAATTATGGCCACAAGAAGAGTTAGTTAACACTTGTAAGGAAATTGCTAGTACTAATGGGTGTACTATAACTTTAGAAGAAGACGTAAGTATTGCTACTAAGAGTGCAAACGTAATATATACTGATGTATGGGTTTCAATGGGAGAACCTGATGAAGTATGGGCTAGTCGTATTAAATTACTTAGTCCATATCAAGTAAACATGAGTGTTATGTCAAACGCAAGCGAAAACGCAATATTCTTACACTGCTTACCATCATTTCATGATTTAAATACAACAATTGGAAAAGAAATATATGAAAAATTTGGACTTAAAGAAATGGAAGTAACTGATGAAGTATTTAATAGTCCTAAATCAAAAGTATTTGATGAAGCAGAAAATAGACTACATACAATAAAAGCAGTAGTATATGCAACAATGAGGGATATTAATGAGTAAAATAGTTATAGCTCTAGGAGGAAATGCTCTTGGTAAGACTCCTAGTGAACAATTATCTATTCTAGAGGGTGTTTCTAAAGTAATAGTGGACCTTATAGAAAAAGGTAATAAAGTAATACTTACACATGGAAATGGACCACAAGTTGGGCAAATTTCTCTTGCAATGGAATATGCTAGTAATGGAAGTGTTGGAACTCCATCAATGCCATTTGCAGAGTGTGGTAGTATGAGTGAGGGTTATATTGGTTACCATATAGAACAGTCAATAATGAATGAACTAAATAAAAGAGACATTGATAAATCTATAGTAACCTTAATAACAGAGGTCTTAGTTGATAAAAATGATGGATGTTTTAAAAATCCTACTAAACCTATTGGAATGTTTTACACTAAAGAAGAAGCCAGTGTAATAGAAAGTGAAAAAGGTTACATTTTTAAAGAAGACGCAGGCCGTGGATATAGAAGAGTAGTACCATCTCCTATACCTAAAAAAATACTAAATGATAAAGTTATCAAAAAATTAGTAGAAGATGATGTAATTGTTATATGTGCTGGAGGTGGAGGAGTTCCAGTTATAATGGAAGATAATCTTCTAAAAGGAGTAGATGCTGTTATTGACAAAGATAAGTCAGCTAGTTTACTTGCTAAAGAAGTAGATGCTGATGTGTTACTTATATTAACTGCTGTTGATAAAGTATACTTAAACTATAATAAAGAAAATATGACTGAGTTAGATACAATCACAGTAGAAGAAGCAAGAAAATATATAAGTGATAACGAGTTTGCTCCTGGAAGTATGTTACCTAAAATTGAAGCATGTATAAGTTTTGTAGAAAACAGAAATAAAACTGCAATAATTACTTCGTTAGAATGTGCAAGTGATGCACTAGAACACAAAAATGGTACAGTCATAAAAGGAGGAAAATAATATGACAAAGAAAAAGAATAGAAACATGTTATCAGCATACACTATTATAATGATAGTCATAGTAGCGCTTGGAATTCTTTCACATTTACTACCAGATGCTAAATTTGTTGGTGAAGAAATAGTAAATGGAAGTGGTACAGTAGGGGCTAAATTAAGTCAAATCTTACTAGCACCAATTCTAGGATTTGAAAATGCTGTAGACGTTGCAATATTCGTACTTATTTTAGGAGGATTCCTTAAAATAATAGACAAAACTAAGGCTTTAGAAACAGGTATCAAAGTTTTAGTACAAAAATTAAAAGGTAAAGAATTATGGTTAATACCAATATTAATGTTTATCTTCTCAATTTGTGGTACAACATATGGAATGCTTGAAGAAACAGTTGGCTTCTACGTACTTCTAGCTGCTACAATGTTTGCCGCAGGAATGGACCCACTTGTAGGTGCAGCAGTAGTTTTATTAGGTGCTGGTACTGGTGTTTTAGGTTCAACAGTTAACCCATTCGCAACAGGTGCAGTATTATCTGCTTTAAGAGCAGCTGGTGTAGAATATAATCAAGGAACTGTATTATTTATAGGTATAATCTTATGGTTACTTGCTTACTTAATTGCAACACTATTTGTTTTAGCATATGCAAGCAAAGTTAAAAAAGATAAAGGTTCAACAATACTTTCTTTAAGAGAACAAGAAGAAGCAGAAAAAGAATTTGGTAAATTTGAAGAAAAATCAAAACAAAAAGAAGTTTTAACTACAAAACAAAAAATAACTTTATGTGTTTTTGCTTTAACATTCCTAATAATGATTATAGGATTTGTTCCATGGGGAGAATTTGGCATAACTTTCTTTGATGGATTTACTGGATGGCTTACAGGTTCAAGTTTAGGTAACTGGTACTTCTACGAGTCTGCACTTTGGTTCTTCTTAATGAGTATAGTAATATCTTTAATTAATGGTTACAAAGAAAAAGAGTATGTAGACACATTTATTGATGGAACAAAAGATATGATAGGTGTTATCTTAGTAATAGCAGTAGCAAGAGGAGCTTCTGTATTAATGAAACAAACTTACTTAGACAATTATATTATTTATAATGCAACTGAACATTTAAGTAAATTACCAGAATTAGTATATGTTCCACTTAACTACTTACTACATATAGTATTATCATTCTTAGTACCATCTAGTAGTGGACTTGCAACACTTTCAACTCCAATAACTGGACCACTTGCTGCAAACTTAGGTTATTCAACTGAAGTAGCTGCAATGACTATTGTAAGTGCTAATGGATTAGTAAACTTAATAACTCCAACTTGTGGAGCAATAATGGGTGGACTTGCTCTTGCTAAAGTAGACTATTCAACTTGGTTCAAATGGGCATTAAAAGTAGTTATAACAATTGCTGTAGTAAATATCTTAGTATTGATGTTATTCTCAATTGTTTAACTAATGAAAAGGTACTTTTAAGTAAGTATCTTTTTTTATTTGTATTACTTTTTTTCTTTACTTAAAAGAGTAGGTATGTTATCATAACTATCAAGAAGGTGAATTATGTATAATTATTATATAACATTACTAGGTTACCCAAATATACCAGAGTTTTTAAATAAATATTTAACTTTATCTTCATTAAATAGATTAAAAGAAGTAGGATACTTTTGTGGAATGGATTATGCATCTTCTAACATATATAATTTTAAAGAATATATAAGTAGATACATGCACTCATTATCAACATCTTTACTAGTATACTACTTAACAAAAGATAAAAGATGTACCTTACAAGCACTATTTCATGATATATCTACTCCCGTATTTAGTCATGTAATTGACTATATGAATAAAGATTATATTTATCAAGAAACAACAGAAGAATTTACTGAATTAATTTTAAAAAGTGATAAAAAGTTGTTAGAATACCTTGAATTAGATAAAATACCACTTGATAATCTAGTAAATTTTAAATTTTCAACTATAGTAGATTCTCCTAGACCTAAAATGTGCGCAGATAGACTTGATGGAATAATACTTAACGGGGCATACTGGACTAAAACATTAAATGAAAAAGATATATTTAATATTATTAAAAGTACAGAACTCTATATAAATGAAGAAAGTATTCCAGAAATAGGTTTTAATAATATAACTGCTTATAACAAAGTAGTAGAAACAAACGATTTAACTAATATTGAAATGCATTCAAATTATGATAACTATATGATGGAATTACTTGCTAATATAACAAGATATTTAATTAATAAAGAATATATTAAATATGAAGACTTATATTTTTTAACAGAAAATAAAATATTTAAACTTATAAATAACATAGAAGATAAAGAATTAAAAGAATATATTTTTCTTTTTAAAAATATTAAAAAAGAAGAAATACCTTTAGTAAAACAAGAAGAAATAAAAGAAAGAAAATTAAAACCATTACTAAATGGTAAAAGGTTATGATTATTCTTGATTTTAAATTTTTATCTGCTATAATAAATAATGAAAGAAGGAGAAAACATGGAAAAGGAAATTAATTTATTTGGAAAAGAATTTGAAGAGGAAATAAAAAAGTGTAAGGATGAAGAAGATAATTTGAGAAAAATTACAGGTGAATATCTAAAAGCAATTTTAAATCACAAAAAAACATATGGAAAAAGAATAGAATTATTTGTTAAAGTTAGAAATGATAAAATAACAGAAATAAATAAAGAATTAAATAAATATGTTCCAAAATTAAATGAACTTGAATACAAATTGAATGAAATAATAGATAACTATTGTATGACAAACAAACATGAATATATCTTAATTTCTTCTTATGAAACAGACATGCCTTATTATAAAAAAGAAAAAACTTTTTGTAATACTTACAAATGTATTTACTGTGGACATGAAGTAACAAGAGAAGAAAAAGATGGTATTTATATAGTTAAACAATTTGAAAGAAAGTTACCAAAAGAAATTGGTTATCAAGATACTAATAAATTTTCACTAGAGTATGTACAAAATACATATAATGAATATTTAATATTAAACAAATATGTTAATTATCTTAATTATTTAAAATCAAAAATATGTGATTTATTCGGACATGAAATTTGTTGTAAATATAATAAAGAATATCATTTCTGTAAATGCTGTGGAAAGATTATGAATAAAGATATATCAAGATTAATGTTTGATTCTCCTTATACATATAAAGTAATGACAAGAACTTATTTTAGAGATATTAATTATATTACATATCCTAATAAAGATATAGAATTATCTTTACCAACTTTTGAGGAATATTTAGAAGAGTTAGAAGAAAAGAATACACAAAAACTTGTTATGAAAAAAGATTTTTAAAGGAATGTTATAAATCATAAAAAATTAAACTAGGGTACTTGAAAAGAGTAGCCTTTTTTGTATAATAAATTTAGTTAAGGTAGAAGGAAGGTAATAAATATGATTAATAATTGCGTATTTAAAACAAGTTATATGTCTTTCTTTTTGGTACAAAGTAAAGTACCAAATGGGGGGGGGGTATTATCTTCTAACTATCTTAAATAGTTTTGTTTTTAATGTGCATAATAATGGATAGAATCATTCTACCCATTTTTTGTTATGTATGAAAGGAGTGATGTTTATGCAAAAGAAACAAACAATATTAGTGGTAGCTAGTTTACTAGTAGTAGTACTTAGTGTAACACTAGCATACTTTACAGCACAAATAATAGGAAAGGGAAAGAATATCTCAGTAGGAAGTGCTAAATTACAAATAATATTTACTGATACAGATGGAAGTATAAGTGGTACTAATATAGAACCAGGATGGAGTACAACAAAGAAGTTTGCTATAAAGAATGATAGTAATGCTACTTACAAGTATAAAATAGTTATACAAAACTTAGTAAATACTTTTATAACCGAAGGATATTTACAATATAAAATAACTAGTGATAATGGTGGGTAATCAACAACAGATTATAAAGGTGTACCAAAAAGTGAAACTGCAACTGATACAATACTAGGTAGTGCAAGCATAGAAGTAGGAGTAACACAAACTTATACTATAGAATTTATTTATAAGAATAATGAGGATGTTGATCAAAGTGCAGACATGAATAAGAAACTAAGTGGTACTATATTTATAAAAGAAAAGAAAGAAAAAAGTACTAACTTTGTATGACAAAATACTAGAAGATAATCCAACAAAAAGTGAAAGAACAGATTTTAGTACACCATTTACAACAAATACAGCAAAAAATACAGCAAACACATTATATAAAGCACAAGAAGAAAATACAGATGTATACTATTTTGCTGGACAAGATACAGAAAGTACGCCAATAAACAACTGGGTAAAGTTTGGAACTGAAAAAATATATATGTATAATGATCAAAAAGTTAGAAGAGCTGAAGACGCAGAATATCCTGTAAACGAAGAAGAGTGTTTATCTAGTAAAATATGTGAAGTAACAGATGAAGATAAAACATATTACATTGTTAGCTCTAACACAGAAGAAAACTGTTCTGATTCATATTTGGGTGTTATAAAAGATGAATATGCTGAAATGAAAAGTCTTGAAATATATTGGCGTATAATAAGAACAAATGAAGATTGAAGTGTGAGACTTTTATATACTGGAGTAAGCCCTGATGGTAATAGTGCTTATATTACTTATTCCTCTAGATCTTATCAATATTTTAATTCATCTGCAAGTAATCCATACACAATAGAAGAAACTGAAAGTGGTTGCTAAGAAAAAAAGTACTAACTTCTAATTAGTATCTTTTTTTATCTTTTAATACTTTCATTAACACTATCTATTTCAGGATAAAATCTAGCATAAATTCTCTTAATTTTTTCCATCTCTTCTTTAACTTGTTCATTATTATAACCTTCAGCAAGTCTTGTATTTTTAATAATCTCCATTAAAGTATTAAATTCAATTTTAGGACTATTAATACTTTTTAATATCTCTTCTTTATTAGTATCTTTACCATATATTTTAGTTATTTCTTGACTAAACTCAAAATCATTATGTTCTTTATTAAAAAACTCATTATTAACTAACTCATTATTTAAATTTCTATATTTAAAATCAAAAACACCAACACTAGAATCATTTGGAAATACTCGGTTATATTCACTAATTGGAACCAAAAAATATCTATATAAATCAAGTGCATTATAGTCTTCTTTTAAAACATCTTTACCATTTTTCTTATAACTATCCCAAGTAGGATCCATTATATATAGTCCATGTATATTATATTTATCATCATCTATCCTAGCCATCGCACGACTATGGTGTTCATAAGTACCATCATCATTATAACAGGTAACACCAAAATCACTTACACTAACTTTATCATCAATATTAGACATAATTTCCTCTAACATAGCCGTATACCCAGCACACACTATATAACCACTTCTAATAATTTTATAAGGATTTCTTGATTCATTCTTCTCATTTGGACTCTCTTTATAAGAAAAAGACTTAACTAAATCATAAGCGAAAGTTAACCTTTCTACTGGAGACAAATTACAATCAGTAATAACTTCTTTATAATACTTCATGCTTTCAACTAATCCTCTATAATCTTCATAACTAGACATATCAATAACAGAAAATTTAACACTCAAATCAACTTCTTTACTAAGTTTATCCAACCCTTCATAGTCATAATCTAAATACTTTATTTTTTCTTTATCTAATATATTTTTACCAGGTAACTCCATATTAATAATAACTTCTTTAACATTATAGCCCTTATTCTTAAAAAACATTACAAAATCCTTTGAAATATTCATATTCTTAGAAGAAACTTCAATAGTAACATCTTTTCCATCAAACATAATTTTAAATTCTTCTTTATTCCCATTAATTTCTATTAAATTAATATTATCACTTTTACACTTTAATACACTATCCATATATTTAAAATCAAATGTATTTGTTGTAACACTAACACTATTTTTATTTGTTTTAGTTATAGTATTTTCTAATTCTAGTCCATTATAATAACCAATATTCTTTTCCCCATTATCTATTAAAATAAGTCCATCAATTTCTGGAATTAAAATAGAATAAGCCTCAAAAATAAGCTTTTTAATACTTGTATTATTAACTATATAATCTAAATTCTCTTTATTTAAAAAATTAATACTACTAATTGTTAATTCACTTAAGTTCTTAAATTCTTTTAACCAAGAAATATCATTTTCAATAATAGCTTCAGGAATATTTAACTTAGTAATACTTCTATTCAAATTTTCTCTAATTAATTTAATAACTTTTTCAAATGGAAAAGGACACTTTAAAGTATTATTTGAAGCATACATATTTAAATCAACAAAGTAGTCATTATTATTTAATTTATTTAGTACATCATCCATACTAATAAAATAAGTTTCAAGAGTAAAACTATCATTTACAGTATTTAAATAATTTATAATATCCTGATATCTATAACTATTAACTTTATCAAAATCATCATTAAAAGCTTTTTCAATTACATCTTTATAATCCATATTATATCACCAATTATATTCTAACATATAATAAGTATCCTTTCTATTTAATTTACACAAACCTGTAAAGTAACTTTTCTAGGTATATGTCATATATTAGTAATGGAGGGAAACTATGTTTAAAGAAATAGTTACAAAAGCTGTCATTGGAAAAGGGAAAAAAACTTTTAGAAACAAATATGAACTTTTTACAACTGATAAAATAGATACCGTGCTTGGCTGTTGGGTGATTAATCATACCATGAAAGGTGAAAGTATAGATGGTAAGGTGAAAATTACAGGAAGTTTTGATGTTAACATATGGTATAGTTTTGATAATAATACTAAAACCAATGTAGATGCAAGAAAAATTAATTACACTGAAATTGTTAGTGTTCACTTAAATAATGATCAAGTATTAACTAATGATTCAGAAATAATTATAACTAGTTTAAAAAATCCTACAGTAGTAGATGTAAGTAGTACAAATAATAAAATAAATTATGAAATAGAAAAATGTTTAGGAATTGAAATAATAGGAGATACTAAAGTAAGAGTACAAATAATGGATAACAATTATGAAGACTTTGATATAATAGATGACATATCAAATGAAGAAATAGATGATAAAGTAGACCATGAAGTAAATGAAAATTATTTGATGTAAACCAAAAAAGGTTGACATCTTTTTTAATAAGTGGTATTATATTCATACAAAGAGGAGGAAAGTATTATGGTAAAATTAAGATTAAAAAGAATGGGTTCTAAAAAAAGACCTTTCTATAGAATAGTTGCAGCTGATAGTCATGATAGAAGAGATGGTTCTTTTATCGAATTAGTTGGTACTTATAGCCCACTTGAAGATTCTAAAATTAATATAAATGAAGAAATCGCATTAAAGTGGTTAAATAATGGTGCTATGCCAACAGACACAGTTAAGAATCTATTAAGTAAAGCTGGAGTTATGAAGAAATTTCATGATTCTAAAGTGAGCAAATAATGAGTATAGAAGAATTTGCTGAATACCTAGTATCAAATATTGCTAAAGAAGCTGACTTAGTTAAAGTAAAACGTTTTCAAACAGAAGAAGATAATATTCTTGAAATACTAGTTAGTGAAAGTGATATGCCACGTGTAATAGGTAAGCAAGGAGTAGTGGCTAAATCTATTAGAAATTTAATTCAAGCAAAAGCATATAATGATGGAATTAAAAATCTTAAAATCAATATTGATTCATTTTAATATTGATTTTTTTATGTGTTATATTATTCATGTAGTTGATTAAATGCTTCGTGAAAAAAGTAAGTGAAGAAGCCATGCAATATGCTAAAATTTGAAATGAAAAAAGTTTATAGAATAAGACTAATCTTAAACAAATATGAAAAGGTTACCAACTAAGTAATCTTTTTTTTTTTCTGCTCTTTCTTTTCTTATTAATTTGTGTTATATTGAATACATGGAAAATAATAGTTATATAGAAGGAAATGTTGTAAGAATATTATATGAAAGTTCAACAGGTTATAAAGTTGGACTTTTTAGAGTGAAATCATCTAGTGAAGACTTAAAAGAATTTGTAAGTAGAACAATTACATTTACAGGAAACTTTGTATCACTAAATAGTGAATTAACATATATGTTTAAAGGCTCATTAGTAACTCATCCAAGATTTGGGCTTCAATTTAATGTTAAAGAATATTCTAATGTTGTTCCATCAACCACTGATGGTTTAATAAGTTACCTAAGTAGTGGAATATTTAAAGGAATAGGTGAAAAAACAGCAAAAAAGATAGTTGACACTTTTAAAGAAAATACTATTGAAGAAATAAAAGCTAAAAATCCACTTCTTTTAAAAATAAAAGGAATGAATGAAAAAAAACTAAATGAATTAAGTAATAAAATGAATGAATTTGAAAAAGAACAAGAAATAATACTTGAATTTAATAAACTTGGTTTTACAACAGATGAATCATTAAAAATAATAAATAAATACAAAAGTAGGTGTTTTGATATAATAGAAAACAATATATATGCTTTAGAAAATGATATAAATTTCCTAAAATTAGATAAAATATATACAAGTTTTCATAATGAATTTGATAACATAAGAGTAAGTGCCTTAATAAAGTATTCAATTAAAAATATGTGCTACGAAACAGGTAACACTTTAGTAGACAAAGAGTCTTTATATTTATATATGTCAAAGTTTTTTAATGATACACTTCCTTCAACCTTATTTCTAAGTACTCTAGAAGATTTAATAACAACTATGGAAGTAGTCAAAGTTAAAGAGTATATTACTCTCAATTATATTTATGAAACTGAAACCAGTGTAGCCTCTTCTATAGATTATTTAACTAAAATAACAGATGTTAATTCTAAAGAAAAAATAGAAAGTATGATAAATACTTATGAAAAAGTTAATGATATAAAGTTTAACACTGACCAAAAAAATGCAGTAATAAATAGTTTAACAAATAACTTTTTCATTATTTCAGGAGGACCAGGTACAGGTAAAACCACAATTATTAAAGCAGTAGTAGATATATACGAACAGTTAAATCCTAGTATTACAAGTTCTGATATCACTTTATTAGCACCAACTGGAAGAGCATCAAAGCGTCTTAGTGAAAGCGTACTTAGAAAAACAAGTACAATACATAAATTTTTAAAATGGAATAAGGAAACAAAAGAATTTAGTGTTAACAGATTTAATCCAGTAAAAACAAAACTAGTAATAATAGATGAAGTAAGTATGGTAGATATTTTCTTATTTAATAGTTTGCTAGATGGCTTAGTACCTAATATAAAACTTATCTTAGTAGGAGATGCTAATCAACTTCCTAGTATTGCACCAGGAAACATATTAAAAGACTTATTAGAAGTAGAAAAGTTACCTAAAATATATTTAACTGAAATATATAGAACTAAAAAAGATTCATACATAATTTCTCTTTCTACACTAATTAAAGAAAGATACGAGTTTACTAGTATTCCTGAAAAACATAATGACTTTAATTTTATAAACACACAAGACTTACTTATTAGAAACTATCTAACTGAAATTCTTTTAAAAGCAAAAGAAAAAGATTTAAATATAGATAACTTACAAGTATTAGTACCAATGTATAAAGGTGAAAATGGAATTGACAGCATAAATGCTTTAATGCAAGACATATTTAATAAGGAAACTGACTCTAAAAACGAAATAATTATAAGAAATACATTATTTAGAGAACAAGATAAAGTAATTCAACTAGTAAATGATGTTGATAACAATATATATAATGGAGACATTGGTTACATCTCTAGAATTATTAATAGTAAAAATCCTATTGTAGAAATAAACTATAATGGAAATATTGTATCATATACTAAAAATAAATTTGAAGAGTTTTCTTTAGCATATGCAATAAGTGTTCATAAAAGTCAAGGTAGTGAATATGATAATGTTATTCTAGTACTGCCAAAAAGCATGAAAAGAATGTTATATAATAAACTAATATATACGGCAGTAACAAGGGCTAAAAAAAGTTTAATTATTGTAGGTTCATTAGATAGTTTAAACTATAGTATTAAAGAAAATACTTCCGAAAACAGGCTTACTTCATTAAAAACATTTTTCGTATAAAAAATAAAAAAATGTTAAACCTAATAATGAGGTGATTACATGAAGAATCTAATGTATATGTTAGGTGGTGTAACGGTAGGAGTAGTAGCTAGTAAATATAGTAAAGATATCATGAAACTAATGAAAAAAGAAAAGAAAACTCTTGCTAAGACTGCTAACCAATTAATGAAAAGCAACTAAATAACTGGTTGCTTTACTTTTTTTGTAAACAATTTTACATTTTTGTTTATATTTTAATAAATATTTGATAGAATTAAGTAAGAAGGTGACATTATGAAAAAAGAAAAAGTAAATATTGAAGAATTAAATGAAGCAATAACAACAGGCAATAAAATATTAAAATTAAGTTATTTTGTAATGGTAATAGCATTAATTGGAGGAATAATATTTTTACTAAGAACACTTAATATATTTCCAATAATTGGTACAATTTTAAGTGTAATAAGTCCTTTCTTTATTGGATTTATAATTGCATGGCTTCTAAATCCACTAGTTAACAAATTAACAAGTCATGGAATGAAAAGAAGTTTATCAACTGTCTTAGTATTCTTATTATTCTTTGTAGCAATTTATTTATTCTGTTTAGCAATTATACCAAGTTTAATAACACAACTTAATGATATTGCCAAAATGATACCTGACTTACTTAAAAATGGTGAAGAAATAGTAGATAAAGTATTCTTAAGAATTACTGATAGTACTAATATAGATATGTCTAGTGTTAAAGTTGATTTTATAAATTATGTTAATGATTTTTCAAAGAGTATAAGTACAGATATGCCTACTAAGGTTATAACTATAGTACAAGATTTAGCAAGTGGAATAGGTAAATTTGCAATAGGTGTAGTAATAGGCTTCTATCTATTATTTAACTTTAATAACTTTAGTAAACATATTTTAAATATTGTACCTAAGAAGTTTAAGGCTGATACTGAAAGAATATTTAGTGAACTAGGTGGAATTGTATATAGTTTCATTAATGGAACATTTATTGATACACTAATACTTTTTATAATTTCAATTATAGGATTTAGCCTAATTGGACTTAATGCACCTGTATTCTTTGCATTCTTCTGTGCATTTACTAACATTATTCCTTATATTGGTCCTTACATTGGTGGAATACCTGCAATTCTTGTAGGATTTAGTCAAAGTCCAGTAACTGGTTTATTAGTTTTAATATTTATCATAGTTGCACAAGCACTTGAAAGCAACTTCTTACATCCGATAGTAATAGGAAAAAAACTAGACTTACATCCAGTTACAATAGTTATATCATTATTGATTTTTGGACATTTCTTTGGTATAATGGGAATGATTATTGCAACTCCAGTTGTTGCAATGTTAAAAAGTTTGTATATATTCTTTGATGAAAAATATGAATTCTTTGGATATGCAAAAGAAGAAAATGTTAAAAAAGAAATAAGTAAGATAAGATATTCTAAATAGAGAACTCTTGGTTGGTGGAAAAGAGTAAGAAGTTTATTCTGAAGCTATTCTTTAAGTGCCATTAATCTTGGCCGGATAACACCGTTATATGTAATTAAGTAAATAATAGGATGGTACCGTGCATTTGTTGCACTCCTTATGTGCCATCTTTTTTATTTGAAGGGAGGTTTTATGGAGTTAGAAAAAAGTTTTAACAATGATTATGGATATATTACTATTTTAAATGGTAAGAAAAAACTAACTATAGAGTATGCACCTAATTTAGACTTGTATTTTGTAGTAGAAGATACAAGTGAGTTTGTCATAACAAAAGAAGACTATCAAATTTATGAGTTGTTTTCGAAATTATATGAAACTATTATTAGTGCTGACGTGTTTAACCAAAGTAGTTTTGATTATTACATGAGTGAGTTTTTAGGGAATTTTGATAATAAATTTATTAGTTATGAAGATTATTCTAAAATGAATGATAGAAAATTTGAAATTATAAAAAAGCAAGACTACTATACTAATCTGGTAAATGAAGGTAAAATAGTATGGAAGTGTGATGATTATCCGCGTGATTCAGGTCCGTCTTTTAAAATAATAAAGGATAAGGGCTTAATTAAAATTACTTTTGATAAGGGTGACACTGAAAAACAAGATTTATTTCATCCTAAAAATAGAACTACTGTTAGAATAAGGACAAGTGGTTCAGCATATAACTACTTCTATACTCCATTCATGACACTTTTTAAAGAGTTAAAAGAGCTAGTTTTAGAAGATCAAATACACATTGAAGAATATTTATATACAAAAAAGTTAAAATAGTATTTACAAAAATATGTTTGTGTTATATAATGGATACAGAACTTATTTAAGGAGAGTGAATTTATGGAATTGAGAACAGAAGAAGCAAAGATAATAATACTATCAGGTAAAGCTAGAAGTGGTAAAGATACTTCTATGGAAATAATAAAAAAGAAGTATGAAAGTCTTGGTAAGAAAGTAATTTGTTTATTTTATGCAAGTTATATAAAAGAGTATGCTAAAAGAATAAGTGACTGGGATGGCTTTGACGAGACAAAGCCTAGAACTTTATTACAAGTTTTAGGAACAGACATTATAAGAAATACAATAGACGATAAATTCTTTATTAATAGAACAATAGAAGACATAAAAGTTTATAGTAAATTCTTTGATGTCATAATTATAGGAGATGCAAGATTTCCTGAAGAGATAGAAGATATAAAGAAAGTATTTAGTAATGTAGTAAGTGTACATATTACTAGAAAAGATATGAATATTTTGACTGAAAAAGAAAAACAACATATTACTGAAACTGCACTTGATAATTATAATGACTATGATTATGTAATAAATAATGATGGATCGATAGAAGAGTTAGAAAGTAAGCTAAGTGAGATTTAAAACTAATATCAATTTATCATGTAGATACTTTTCTGTTGTTATAGAACAAGCACAAATTGCTTGTTCTCAAAGGAATAATAGCATAAATTACGATTTTGGTGTTTACACCAAAATCGTAGTAGCAGGTAAAAGTTTAGAGAAAATAGAAAGAGAAAAAAATAAAGTTTGTGTAGAATCTTATATAGGCGGTTTATATGAAATAAGAATATA
>FR902227.1:0-12390 GCA_000438415.1 Clostridium sp. CAG:628 | reverse complement strand
GAACTTATGCAGCAACTTGTTGCACAAGTTCATACAAAATTATATTTAAGAAAAATGAAGTATGTGAAGAAGTACAAGTGAGAATCTTATATGAAATAAAATGGCAATTAAATTATAAAAGAAGGAGTGAAGAAAAATGAATTTAAAAGATTTATATATTAATTATTTTGTAAGCAAAGGACATAAGCAAATACCAAGTGCACCAGTAGTGCCTGAAAATGACCCAAGTGTATTATTTAACACTGCTGGTATGCAACCATTAATACCTTATTTAATGGGACAACCACATCCATATGGAACAAGATTAGTTGACTATCAAAAATGCATTAGAACTAATGATTTAGACGAGATTGGAGATACAACACATCATACATTCTTTGAAATGTTAGGTAACTGGAGTTTAGGAGATTACTTTAAAAATGAAAGTATTAGTTATAGTTTTGAGTTTTTAACTAAAGTATTAAATATACCTATTGAAAGACTTGCTGTAACAGTTTACGCTGGAGACGGTAACATTCCATTTGATGAAGTAAGTCATAATAAATGGCTTAGTTTAGGAATTCCTGAAAAAAGAATTGCAAGAACTGTAGAAGACAATTTCTGGATAGCTGGTACTTCCGGTCCATGTGGTCCTGATACAGAAATATTTTATTTTAGAAGTAATGACGAAATACCTGAGGTGTTTGACCCGGAAGATGATAGATGGGTAGAAATATGGAATAATGTCTTTATGGAATTTTATAAAGATGAAAATGGTAATGTTACTGAACTACCTAAAAAGAATGTTGATACTGGAATGGGTTATGAAAGAGCAACTGCTGTTTTAGAAGGAGTACTAGACAATTACACTTCGAGTGTATGGAAAGATGTAATAGATTTAATTAGTGATATAGCTAAAAAACCTTACATAGGAAACGAAGAAAGTATGAGAATTATTGCTGACCACATTCGTACTGCTGTATTTATAAGTGCTGACCCTGCTAGTATTAAACCAAGTAATACTGACCAAGGTTACATTTTAAGAAGACTTATAAGACGTGCTATACGTCATGCAAAAAAACTGGAAATAGATATAAGTAGTGACTGGGAACAAAGAATAGCAAAACTTATAATTAGTAAATATAAAAAGTATTATAGTGAACTAACTGAAAACGAAAATGTCGTATTAGAAGTACTAAAAAATGAAAAAGAAAAATTTAATAGAACTCTAGAAAAAGGGTTAAGAGAATTTAATAAAGTAAGTAATAAAGATATAGACGCTGAAACAGCATTCCATTTATATGATACATATGGTTTTCCAATTGAACTAACAGAAGAACTAGCACATGATGCAAAAATCAAAGTGGATACTCTAGGCTTTAAAGAAAGATTTAAAAAACATCAAGAATTATCTAGAACTGCAAGTGCTGGTAAATTTAAAGGTGGACTTGCTGGAAATTCAGAAATAGAAACAAAATACCATACTGCAACACACTTACTTAATGCTGCATTAAAAGTAGTAGTTGATAAAAACGTTCACCAAAAAGGTAGTAATATAACTGATGAGAGAATGCGTTTTGATTTCTCTTGTGACCACAAATTAACTGATGAAGAAAAAAAGAAAACTGAAGACTTAGTAAATGAGTGGATTAAAGAAGGGTTAGATGTAACTGTAAAAGAAATGAGTAAGTCTGATGCGATTAATTCAGGTGCTGAATGCATGTTTATAGAAAAATATCCTGATATAGTTACAGTTTATAGTATAGGAAATGTATCTAAAGAATTATGTGGTGGACCACATGTTAAAAATACAAGTGAATTAGGACACTTCAAAATAACTAAAGAAGAAGCATCTAGTGCTGGTGTAAGAAGAATAAAGGCTGTGCTTACAAATGAATAGTATATTTGATTTAACACTTGAAGAACTTGAAAGTATTTTAGTAGAAAATGGTTTTAAAAAATTTAATGCTACTCAAGTTTTTGAAGGAATATATAAAAAAAGAGTTACTTCTTTTGACGAAATAACTAATATCAGTAAAGAACTAAAAGCATTTTTAAATAATAACTATGAACTAAAATACTTAAATGTTTTAGAAGAATTAAAAAGTATAGATACAAATAAGTACTTACTTGAAGTAAAAGACTCTAGTATTGAAGTGGTACTTATGAAACACAACTATGGAAATAGTATATGTATAAGTACACAAATTGGCTGCAACATGGCTTGCGCTTTCTGTGAAAGTGGTAAACTAAAAAAAGTAAGAAACCTATCCACTTCTGAAATTATATTAGAAGTTTTAACTATAGAAAAACTAGAAAATATAAAAGTAGATAACATAGTTGTAATGGGAATAGGCGAGCCATTTGATAACTTTACAAACTTAGTAAAGGCTATTAAAATATTAAATTGTCCTAAAGGAATTGATTTAGGTTCTAGAAGAATCACAGTTAGTACTTGTGGTATAGTACCAAAGATTAAAGAATTTGCAGACCTTGATACTCAAGTCAATTTAGCAATAAGTTTGCATGCTCCAAACCAAAGTATTAGAGAAAAACTAATGCCTATTAGTAAAGCATATAAAATGGATGAGTTAATGTCTGCAGTAGATTATTATATTTCTAAAACTAATAGAAAAGTAACAATGGAATATATATTACTAGAAGGAATAAATGATAGCATAGAAAACGCTAAGGAACTATCTAATCTTTTAAAAGGAAAACTAGTTTATGTAAACCTAATACCTTATAATAGTACAAGTAGTAATTTTAAAAGAAGTTCTAAAGAAAAAATTAATGCTTTTTATGATGAACTAGTCAAAAACAAAATCAATGTACAAATGAGAAGAGAAATGGGTAAAGGTATAAAAGGTGCTTGTGGACAATTAAAAGCAAGTCATGAAAATAAGCTTTAAGGAGTTGGTTATAAATGTTTAAAGAAAGTAAACAAATTGAAACTAATATAAACAAAATTAAAAACACTATAGAATTAAATAAAATTATTGAAAACTCAAGAGTTGATAGAACTGAAACTTGTTTTTCTGGGAAGAGTAGATTAACAGAAAAAGAATACTTAGAAAACTCTGAAAGAGCAAAAAAATTATCAAAAAAGTGGTTTTAATATTTAAAATAATGAATTGATTAACTAATAGTTAGTCTTTTTCATTATATTTACATATTTAAAATATTATTTATAACATAACTATTCCATTAAAAAAAGTTTTATGTTATAATTTAGTTGTATATAATTAAGTAAGAAAGAGGTGTTATATGTTAACACATTATCAAACAGATCCAGGAAAAGTAAGAAGTCATAATGAGGATTCTGTTACCATAGTTAAGAACATAAGTGGAGACTATTTACTTATGGTAGCAGATGGAATGGGTGGCCATAAGGCAGGAGAAGTAGCAAGTTCTATGGCTGTTACAACAATTGGAAGCAGATTTCAAAGCATGAGTTCTTTAGGAACAAAAATTGATGCTATAACTTGGTTAAAAGAAATAATAGAAGAAGTAAATACAAATATAATAAGATATGCAGAAGAACATGTTGATGCAAATGGTCTTGGTACAACTTTAGTATGTGCAGTACTATCTAAAGACTATCTAATATTTGCAAACGTAGGTGATTCTAGTGGATTTGTTTTCAAGTCAGGAAAATTATATAAAGTAACAAAAGACCACACACTCGTAAATGTACTTGTTGAAAGTGGAGAATTAAGACCTGAAGAAGCAGAAAATCATCCTCAAAAGAATGTGCTTATGAAAGCACTAGGTGCAGCTGAAAATGTAGATGCAGATATATTTGATGTAGAAACAAGTGTTGATGGAATATTCCTATGTAGTGATGGACTTACAAATATGGTAACAAAAGAACAAATAGAAAGAGTATTAAATGATAATACACTAGATATAGAAGAAAAAGTGGATAAATTGATATTAAAAAGTAACTTAAGAGGTGGAAATGACAATATTTCAATAGCCTATTTAAGTAGGGAAGGTGTAGTTTAGTGATAATTAAAGGGACAAAGATAAACAATAGATATTCTATAATAAGAACTTTAGGAGAGGGTGGAATGGCTAATGTATATTTAGCATATGACACTATACTTGATAGAAATGTAGCCGTTAAAGTACTTCGTGGAGATTTAGCAACTGATGAAAAATTTGTAAGACGTTTTCAAAGAGAAGCCTTAAGTGCTAGTAATTTATATCATCCTAACATAGTACAAATTTATGACTTTGATAGTGAAGATGGTCAGTATTACATAGTTATGGAATATGTTGAAGGTAAAACTCTAAAACAATTATTAAAAAGAAGGGGAAGCCTAACAATTACAGAAGTAATTGATATAATGAGTCAAGTAACAGATGGAATGGCACACGCTCATGACTCATATATAATTCATAGAGATATAAAACCTCAAAATATAATGATACTAGATAATGGAATGATTAAAATAACTGATTTTGGTATTGCAATGGCTTTAAATAGTACTCAATTAACTCAAACTAATTCAGTAATGGGTAGTGTCCATTATTTACCTCCAGAGCAAGCAGCAGGCAAGGGTTCTACTATAAGAAGTGACATATACTCAATGGGAATTTTAATGTATGAACTATTAACTGGTCAAGTACCATACAAAGGAGATAATGCAGTTGAAATTGCTTTAAAACATTTAAAAGAACCACTTCCTAGCATAAGGAAGATATTACCAGAATTACCACAAAGTATAGAGAACATAATATTAAAAGCAACAGCAAAGAACCCACAAAATAGATATAAAGATGCAAGAGAAATGCATCAAGACATAATAACAGCGTTGGATGAAAGTAGAATAAATGAGCCTAAACTCGTATATAAATATAAAGAAAATGATTTAGAAGAAACAAAAAGTCTAGATGAAGCAGTAGAGGTAATAAAAAAACAGGAAAAAGAGAGTATGGAGAAAATGAAAAAACAAGAATTAGAAGAAACAAAAAGTGAAAAGAAAATACTAATAATTTTTGCAAGTATATTTACTGGACTAATAGTTTTAGCCGCAGTAATAGTATTCTTACTTCCTCATATAAGTAAAGGAAAAACACTAAGTGTACCAGATGTAAGTAAACTTAGTAAAGTAGAAGCAACTAATAAACTTGTTAAACAAGGTTTTACAGTAAGTTGCGGTGAAGAAGACTATAAATATGATTCAAGTGATACAATTGAAGAAGGCTATGCTATAAAAACAAGCCCAGAAGCAGGCACAATGGTTAAAGAGGGGAAAACAATATGTATAATAATTTCTAGTGGAGAAAATACTTTTCAATTAGAAGACTATACAGGAATGAACTATTTTGAAGTAAAAGGAATACTTGATACAAAATGTAAAGATTTATGTAATGTAATAATAGAAAAAGAAAAAGTTAAAGAAACAGATACATATGAAGATAACACAGTTATAAAAACTAGTCCAGAAAAAGGAACAACTATTAAAAAAGGAGATACAATAAAATTATTTATTCCTGATAAAGAAGTATTGTATCCGGATTTCACAACATATACAGTTGAACAAGTAGATGAATTTGCTAAAAAATATAACTTAACAGTAGAAAAAAAATATGTTGAAAATAGTTTGCTACCACCAGGCACAATAACTAATCAAAGTAGATCAAAAGGTACGGTTGTAACATCTCCAGGAGAATTTTCAATAACAATAACTAAAACACCAGATGTAGTGGAGGACATAATATTACCAGATGAAGAATAGTGAAGGAAAAATAATAAGCATAAATAAAGACTTATATTCTGTACTTAAGGGTACAGAAGTTTTCCTATGTACTGTAAGAGGAAAATTAAAAAATATAAAACTAACTGTAGGAGATAATGTCTTATTTAATGAAGAAAACAAAACCATTGAAAGTGTACAAGATAGGAAAAATACTCTAATAAGACCTCTTATATCTAATATAGATAAATTATTTATTGTAGTAAGTTCTAAAACACCAGACTTTAGTACATATTTACTTGATAAGTTCTTAGTATTATCAGAAAACAATAACATAAAACCAATTATAGTAATAACAAAGTTAGATATAATACCAAAAGAAGAAAAGAAAAGTATTATGAGTACTTTAAAATATTACAAAAAAATAGGTTACAAAGTATACAAAAATACTGAAATTAGAAAAATAAGAAAAGAACTTAAAAACTCTGTTAGTGCTTTAGGTGGACAAACAGGTGCAGGAAAAAGTACTCTTTTAAATAAAATAGATAAAAATCTAAACTTAAAAACAGGAGAAGTAAGTGAAGCTTTAGGTCGTGGTAAACATACAACTAGACTTGTAACATTAATACCAACGTGTAAAGGCCTAATCGCAGACACCCCAGGATTTAGTAGTTTAGAACTTAATTATAAATGGAATGAAATAAGTGATGGTTTTAAAGAATTTGGTTATAATTGTAAATATAACACATGTAATCATACAAATGTAAATGGTTGTGATGTAATTAAAAGAGTAAATGCTGGTAAAATATTAAAAAGTAGATATGATAGTTATGTCAAACTAATTAAGGAGGAAAATCATGGAAGTAAGTGGTAGTTTCTTAAGTAATACTATTCCACCAAAAGAAGCAGTTAAAATATTTGATAATTCGATAGTAGACTATATTCATGTAGATATAATGGATGGTAAATTTGTAGATAATAAAACATATACAGTAAGTGAAGTAACAAAACTGAGTGAATTAACAACAAAAATGCTTGACATACATTTAATGGTTAAAAATCCAGAAAAATATATAGATGAACTAAGCATGTTGAATACTAAATACATAACATTTCACTATGAAGCAGTAAAAAATCATATTGATATAATTAATCACATAAAAAATAATGGTTTAGAAGTAGGTATTGCTATAAACCCTGAAACTAGTCCTAAAGATATATTTCCATTAATAAAATATCTGGATTTAATAATTATAATGAGTGTACATCCTGGAAAAAGTGGGCAAACTTTTTTGAACAGTGTGCTATATAAAATAGATGTACTAAAAAAATATATAACTGATAATAATTTAAAAACTAAAATAAGTATAGATGGTGGAGTAAATGAAACTAATATAGATATACTAAAAGAAAAAAAAGTAGACATATTAGTTAGTTCTAGTTATCTATTAAAAGGTGACATTAATAACAAAGTAAAATATATAAAAGAGTACTAAACGTACTCTTTGTTGTTATAAAACTCGAAGTGAAAGCCATTCAAACTCGAAGTGAAAGCTTCCTAAACTCGAAGTGAAAGCCATCCAAATTCGAAGTGTAGTATTGAAATTGATACAAAAATGATGTATAATATCTATAGAAAGTTGGTGAAACAATGATAGAAAGAGAAGCAAAAAAAACAATATTAGAAGTATCTGAAGCATTTAAGGTATTACTTGTAACTGGACCTAGACAAGTAGGAAAAACTACACTTTTAAAAAGTATAATGCCTGAAAACATGAATTACGTTACTTTGGATGATGAAAATTTAAGAACTATGGCTCAAGAAGATCCTAAATTATTTTTAGAAGAACATAAGGCTCCTTTACTAATAGATGAAGTACAATATGCACCCAATTTATTTTCATATATTAAAATAAAAGTAGATAATGAAAATAAACCTGGAATGTATTGGCTAACAGGTAGTCAACAATTTAAACTAATGAAAAATGTACAAGAGTCACTAGCAGGTAGAGTTGGAATAGTAAGACTAAATAGTTTTACTTATAGTGAAATAAATAAAAAGGCTGAAACTAAAGAAATATTTAATCCGAAAAAAATTGTAAAAAGTGAACTAATAGATGTAAATACTTTATATGAATACATATTTAAAGGTGGAATGCCAGAACTATATAATAACGATAAAATGAAAAGAGAATATTTTTTTAATAGTTATATTGAAACATATTTAACAAGAGATGTAGAAAATGCTGTAAGTATATCTAATTTAGAAACTTTTAAGAATTTCATGATAACCGTTGCAAGTAGAAATGGCGAACAACTTAATTACACTAAAATTGGTAGTGAAGTAGGAATAAGTGATAATACTGCTAAATCATGGCTAAATATATTAGTAACAAGTGGAATAATTTATTTACTAACTCCTTATAACTTAAGTAGGGAAAAAAGAGTAAATCATATGCCAAAAATAGTTTGGATGGATACAGGCTTATGTGCTTTTTTAGCAGGATATGAAAGTGCTAGAACATTACAAATGAGTGCTGCAAATGGACATTATTTAGAAACTTATGTAATTAGTGAAATAATTAAAAGTTATAATGCTGTAGGTATAAATCCTAATATCAGTTATTTTAGAGATAAAAACAAGCATGAAGTTGATTTAGTTTTCTTTAATGCAGAAGAAATATATCCATTTGAAATTAAAAAAACAAGTAAGCCAACTAAAGAAATGATTTCTTCATTTGAGTATTTAAAAGATACAAAGAAAAAACTTATGCCTGGAGGAATAATCTGTTTAAATGATATGCTTATTAAAATAGATGAAAATAATTATTCAATACCAGTTTCTAGCATAATAAATTTAAATAAAAATTAAAAGGTACTTAGTACTTTTTTTCTTTTTAAAGAATATACTTTAATGGGTGAAATATATATGAATATGGAAAAAGAAAATATAAAAGTAGACTTTGGTTATGAAACAAAAGAAAGAGTAGGTGATCTAAAAAAGACTACAAGATATACAAATTAGTAAAATATTACTAACTACTAAAATAAATATGTGGTAAAATATAACTAGGAGGAACTTATGACACTTAATAAAACTAAAAAAAGAATAATATTATTTATACTAACAATTATATTGATATTTGGAATATCTTTAGTATATATTAAATTAGAATATATTACTAGAAAACAAGTTAAAACTATAATATCAGAAGACTTAGGAGTAAAAAAAGAAATGCTTGATAACTATAACATAAATTTGAAAAGAAAAAATAAAAAATTCATATATATGGTTACATTTAAATATATGAATGAAACTTATACTTATCAAATAAGTGCTAAAACTGGCTCTATTTTAGCTAATAAAACTTCTTAGTTGACTTTTAAATATAATAATGTATAATACTCATCAAGGAAGTGAATTATGGAAAAAGAATTATTAAATTACAATTTATTAGATGAATTAGAAAAAATGTATTATAGTTCTTTATATACAAGTGATATAGACATAAAAAGTTTTATCAAAAATTTACTAATAGATATTAAAAATATATTAAATAATTATGAAACAATTAAAGATGAAGAATTTATTAGAATATTAAATAGATTTGTACGTGTTACAACTGATGAAGAAATGTGTGAAAAAACAATATGCGACTTTTGGAGTCCAATTGGAGGGTATGAGTACCATACTGAATTATATTATGATGATATAGTAAATAATGAAAATGTAATAACTGAAAATGAAATGATAGATTTATATAACAGAGTAAATAATACGAATTATAAGTACTTGACTAGTCTTAAAACAAAAATGATATATAACCATTATTATAGTTCAGGTTGTGGTAAAGATAAAGACGAAGGAGAAGTTCCAAACAAAGTAGATATAATTATTTTAACTAATAAATTATTTAATAGAAAAAAATCTTATACAAAAAAAGAAATACAAACTCTTATTGATAATAAAGATATATTTGTAATTGCAAGTAATAAAACGGAAATTAAATATAAAGATATACCAAAATATACTGAAGAGTTTTGTGAGTTTGGACTAAATAAAGAAAGTATTGAATACAAAAGAGCATATAGAAGTTTTCTTAAATCTAAAATATCTAAAGAAGAATTATATAAAATAATTAAGTTATGTATAGTATGTCTTAGAAAGAATTTTTATAAAAACAATATTGAAGATGAAAACTTCAAAGAAAATTGTATGTATAATGAAATGGAAGAATTATATACTAAAAAATTCAAGTACAAAAGAGAGTGGAATTAATTTCACTTTTTTTGTATAATGATTTATAATAATTAATTCACTTTTACAAGTGAGTAAAATATACTTTAATAACTAAATTTTAATAAAGGGATAGAAACTATCCTTTTTTTTTGATATAATTAAATGGAGGAGTGAAGAAAAATGAAAATATTAAGTGTAAATGCAGGTTCTAGTAGTTTAAAATTTCAAATGTATGAAATGCCAGAAGAAACTGTATTGATAAGTGGAGTATTTGAAAGAATAGGAATTGATAATAGTTTCTATACTATCAAATTAAATGGAGAAAAAATTAAGAAAGAGGCTGTTTTAAACAATCATACTGATGCTGTTAGAATACTTACTAATGAATTATTAGAAAATAAAATAGTTAATGATTTAAGTGAAATTAAAGCAATTGGACATAGAATGGTTCATGGTGGAGAAAAATATGCAAGTAGTGTAATTATTACTGATGAAGTAATTAATACTGTAGAAGAATTAAGTGATTTAGCACCACTTCATAACCCAGCAAATTTAGTTGGTGTACGTGCTTTTAAAGAAATTATACCTAATTCTATACCAGTTGGTGTATTTGATACTGCTTTTCACCAAACTATGAAAGAAGAAAACTTTTTATACCCAGTACCTTATGAATGGTATAAAGACTATGGTGTAAGAAAATATGGTTTTCATGGAACAAGTCATAAATATGTAAGTGAAAAAATGATTAGTATTTTAGGTAAAGAAGAAACTAAAATCATTACTTGTCATATAGGAAATGGTGGATCTTTAGCAGCTGTTAAAAATGGTAAATGTATTGATACTTCTATGGGATTCACACCAAATGCAGGTATAATTATGGGTTCTAGAAGTGGAGACATTGATGCTAGTTTAATACCTTTTGTTATGAAAAAAACTGGTATGAATATTAGTGAAATAGATAACGCTTTAAATAAGAAAAGTGGTTTACTTGGAATAAGTGGAGTAAGTAGTGACTCAAGAGACATAGAAGAAGGAATAAATAATGGAAATGCAAGATGTTTACTTGCACAAAATATGTATGTTAATAAAATAGTTAAATATATAGCAGAATATTTTGTAGAACTAGGTGGATGTGATGCACTTGTATTTACTGCTGGTGTTGGAGAAAATAGTATAAGTACTAGAAAACAAATAATAGAAAAACTATCTTGCTTAGGAATAAAATTAGATGATGAAAGAAATAATGTAAGAGGAAAACTTACACTAATTAGTAGTGATGATTCTACTGTGCCTGTATATGTAATACCTACTGATGAAGAAGTTATGATAGCAAGAGATACATATAATTTAACAAAATAGAAAGAGATAAATATGAATAAAGATACTTTAAAGAAAATATATAATGAAATAAAGAAGCATGATCTTATATATATAGTAAGACATATTGGGCCAGATCCTGATGCTATAAGTAGTGAAGTAGCCTTAAGAGATATAATTCTTTTAAACTTTCCAAATAAAAAAGTATATAGTTTAGGTGCAAGTGTTTCTAAATTTAAATACATTGGTCATATTGATAAACCACTTGATTTTGATTATGATAAATCTCTAGTAATAACTTTAGATGTTCCAAATAAGTCAAGAATAGATGGTTTAAATATTGATAAATTTAAAAATATTATAAAAATAGATCATCATCCGTTTGTAGAATCATTTAATGGTTTAGAATATATTGATGTAAATGCTTGTTCTACTTGTGAAATACTTCTTGATTTAGTAAACAATACTAAGCTAAAAATAAACCCAGAAATAGCAAGAGTACTTTTAATAGGTATAATAAGTGATTCAAATAGATTCCTTTTTAATCCAGTAGATGATAAAATATTCTTTAAAGTTGGTGAAGTAATAAAGAAATATAAAATTAATATACAAAATATTTATAAAGATATATATATGAGACCAATGAGCGAAATAAGACTTATGGGTTATATAGCTTCTAATTTAAAAGTAACTAAAAATAAATTTGCTTACATTATATTAGAAAATGATATAGTATCATCTTTTAATGCAGATGCATCAAGTGCTTCAAATATGGTAAATGACTTTTCAAATATAGAAGAATTTGTAGTATGGTTATTTGTAACATATGATACTAAAAATCAATTATATAAAGTTAACATAAGAAGTAGAGGACCTATTATAAATGAACTTGCTAGTAATTATAATGGTGGAGGACATAAATATAGTAGTGGAGCAAGAGTTAAAACTAAAGAAGAATTAGATAACTTAATAATTGATTATGATAACTTATGTAAACAATATATAAAAGAAAATAAAGATAATTAGTTAATACTAGTTATTTTTTTATATAATACTTGATTTTAAATAATTAGTTATGTTAAAATTAAACTAGTTAAGATAGAAGGAGGAAATACAATATGACTAATAATTATGTAAATAAATTAAGTT
>FR902226.1:42645-61158 GCA_000438415.1 Clostridium sp. CAG:628 | reverse complement strand
AGTTAGCATTTATTACTCTCAGAAGTTAATTTCCGAGTTTCCTATCAATCTGGAGCAATGACATGAGTCATTTGCGAAAAAGTAGAAACAAGTAATCGATTAAATCAATCTATTAATAGTATAACATATTTGTTTATTTTAATAACGTTATAATTATATTTTTATCAACAAGTTTAAGATTTATTCTTCGCCATATTCTTTAACTCTTGTATTTACTCCATCAATAATTTTATATTGCCTATGTTTATTTTTATTTACTTTTTTTAAAATTTCGTTTTCTAAATCTACATTTAAAATCTCTGATAATCCAAGCAAATATATTACTACATCTGCAATTTCCTCTCCTACGTCTGTTTGTTTTTTTCTCCAAGCTTCATATGCTTCTGCCATTTCACCATAGGTTAAGCAAAATTCTTTATTAATATCTGTTACATTAAATCCCTTATTCAATTTATTTTTATAAATATCTTTTTGTAATTGTTTTAAATCTATCATTTATTCTTCCTCCAATACATCATTTATTATTTTTCTAATTTCTAGTATTCTTTTATTCATAAAATTTGGGTGATCCTTGAACCATTTTATATTAAGCGGAGAAGGATGCGGTAGTACTATAGCTGGTTTTCCATTTATGTAATTATCTTTAAAAATTAATTCATTAAAATTTTCTTTTGGAAAAAACACTTTTGCTGATTTTGCACCAATTATTATATAAATTTTGTTATTAATATATTCTAGTTCTTTTCTTATCCAAGTTTCATAACAAATCTTTGGCGGTATTTTATCATTTCCATTTTTATCTTTTCCTGGATAGCAATGAGCTAGAGCTGCAATATAAAAATTGTTTGGATTATAAAACGTGTCATCATCTATCATATACCACTCATATTTTAGTTTCTTCCCACTTTGATCTGTAAATGGTTTTAATGTTTCATGAACGGTAGCAGATGGAGCCTGACTTATTTGAACTATCTTTGAATTGATATTTCCTAAAAAGATAGGATGTGGTTGAAATCCAAACTTATCTTTACAAATTTCACATTTTTTAATATTTTCTATTAAATCATTAAATTCTTTTTCCATATCTTTTTCTGTACTCCTCAATATTGTTAATTACTTCATCAAATATATACTCAATAGGTTGCATTCCATTAACATGTATTAGGTTATTCTCATTTATAATAGACAAATATGCATTTCTAACTTTTGCTAAGTGTTCAGCAGACGCTTTAATATTAAATTTTGTATCAGTATTTCTCCTAATAGATTCATCTGGTGTGATATCAATAAAAAATCCAAGATCAGCCTTTGGAAAAATTGAATTGATGTTGGCCACCCAATTCTTATCTACACCCTCAGCCATGCGATAAGCTAAGGCTGAAGGCACATATCTATCAAACAACATTATTTTTTCTTTAAAATCGTCATTAGTAATATTTTTCATTCTTATATATCTATCAGTTGCAAATAAATAAGCCTTCAAAATTGGATCTAATGTTCCTGCTTTTGCCATTTGTTTTAATTCCTTACCAATATTTGTTTCAAACTCTTTTGAAATTTATACTGGAATATCTAATTTCATATAATATTCTTTTATCATTTGGACTGACGTCGTTTTACCACAATTATCTAATCCTTCAAAAATTACTAACATAGTATATCATCTCCTATATTTAATTATACCATAATTTCAACATATTTTGAAACTAAATTTAAACATCCAAGATTCATCCAACATATCTAGTATATATCCAACAGTTGGAAGTAAAATAAAACTTCGCAAACCATTTAATTAATTGATTTAAATAAAAAGTATGGTAGAATTCTTCCATATTTTTAACTTAATTTTGCAAGTGCAAAATAAGAAATGATAGCACAACTATTCCTATATTTATATAGAATAAATTAGGGCAGTGCTATCATTCTCTTTATCCTGCTTATTATTTACTTACTTATTTTTCATTAATTATCTCTTTAATAGTAGGTCTAAATAATAATCCAAATGTTATATCTTTACCTTTAAATAAATTTAAATCTATTATAGGTATCACTTTTAGTAGTTCATAATTATCTGGTATTGCAGAATCGAATATTGTCATACCATTTTCAGTTCTATCTCCCTTATCTTCACGATATTCAATATCAAAATATTCTCTTAAATAACCCAAATATTTATTTACTTGTTTTCTTTTCATTGGAGAAGATACTAAAACCATTTCTTGTTTATGATTAACTTCAAATGGTAATTTATAATCATAAGCACCAACTTGTGTTAATTTAACTGCTTTATCAATAAAACTACTTCTAAAGTTTATTTGCTTAATATTTAAACTACCTGTATCAGTTTTATCAATCACAATATTATCTATATATTTTGATATAAATTGTTGTTTTTCCTCTTTTGTTTTTATATCCCATTCAAATTTATAAAACTCTTTTTCTTTATAACCATTATCAATAGATATTTTTTCTATATCTCTACGAGCCATAACTTTTTCTATTGTAAAAGTATGAACATCTAATTCATTTAACTCTTGTTTTTTATTATTTAGTATTTCTAATTTTTCATTTATCTTTTTTAGATCCTCTTCAAAATCTTTGAATTCAACTATACCAGTTAGATATGCTTTTTTAATTCTTTCTTTTTGTTTGATGTATCCCTCAATTTCTTTATCTAAATTAAGGTCAGTATTCTTATCTTTTTTATCTGCAAGTATTGGTAAAAAGAAACTATTACACATTTGTTCAAACTCTAAAAACTCATATATTGCTTTTATCATGTATTCTTCCACATAATCTTCTCTTAAATTGAAATGACAAAACTCACAATTATAATAAATATATTTTTTCTTTTTACCACCTGAACCTTTACACTTCATTATTCTTCCGCATTTAGGACATACTAATTTTTGAAAGAATAAATAAGTTCTTGTTCTTGTATAAGTTCTTTGATTAGCTAGTTTTTGTGTTTGGCATTCTTCCCACATAGCACGAGTAATTATAGGTTCTACAACATTCATATAAATAACAGTATCACGACCAATTTTTTTAGCTATTCTTTTGTATTGTTCATAGTCGCCCATGTAGATTCTATTATTTATAATCTTTTCTATATCAGTATCATGCCAAGATTTGTTTAACACTTTTTCTTTATTAAAAATATTAGATATTTGTTGATAACTATTTCCCTCTAAATAAAGATTAAATATTCTTTCAATAATATGTCTAGTTGTTTCATCTATGATAGTCTTTTTACTACCATCTTTTTTATATCCAAGTGGAACAACACCAGGTAAATGTCCTGATTTTATAGCACCATTAAGTCCAAACTTTGTTCTTTCTGATACGATTTCTATTTCTAGTTGTGAAAGAACCGTTAACATTCTTACAAAGAATCTTCCATTAGCAGTACTAGTGTTAACATCATCTCTATCACATACAAGATAACAATTATATTTTTCTAGGATATTAATTAGTTCTTCTAGGTCACGAACGGAGCGAGTAACTCTATCTAACTTATAAGCAACTATATAATTTATTTTACCTGTTTTAACATCATTAAGCATTTCTTGGAATTTAGGTCTATGTTCCATATCTTTTGCACTTATTCCAGCATCTTCATAAACCTTAAAAACATTATACCCTTTAAATTCACATAAACTAAGTAGTTTTTCTTTTTGCTCTGGCAAACTAAAACCTGCACGAGCTTGATCGTCAGTACTAACCCTAATGTAAATACCAGCATTTTTTATTTCTTCTTCACACATTCTTACCCTCATTAACAAAAAAGGGCGAAGCAATATTTAGGTTATAAATACTACTTCACCCAATAGGTTTAATATTTTCTATAACCATTATAACACAGATTTCGTCATTATTTTAATTTTTTAATAAAATCTTTTAAATCAGATAGTTTTATTTTGGCATTTAAATCTCTGTAGTAAACAAATTCGTGCCCATTGAATAAAAGATATGTCTTATTATTAATAATTGCTCTATGAGGCTCTATATAGCCTATATTGGTAGGTTCTAGTTTTAATAAACTACCATTAATAAAAATTGGTTTAGTATTATTAAGCCTACAAGCCCATTCAACTTTACTTTTAAGTTCATGATTTATTTTAATTTCTTGTTTGATTATTTTTATCATAATATCATCAACACCTTTCTTAAACGACAAAAAAATCAATCATTTCTGATTGATTTAATCATTAACATCGCTTTGGTGCGACGATTTTTGCTTCTGGAGCAAGTGATGGGAATCGAACCCACGTCTCAGCCTTGGCAAGGCCGCGTACTAGCCGTTGTACTACACCTGCACTTGTTCCACGTATATATAATATCATATTCAATTTGAAAAAACAAGTGTAAAATTTATGTAAAAATTTTAAATTTGTTTGACAATTGTTATTTTATATAATATCATTGTTATAGAGGGTAAGAGATATGAATGATGAACAATATGAAAGCATTTTAAAAGTGATGAATTCTAGAGATGAAAATAATAGAAGAGATGCTATGTACGATTCTAGAAATTTTAGGAAACAAGAAAGAAATGTTAGAAAAGAAAAGAGAAAAAGAGAATTACTTACTAAAAAGATAATTGCACTTGTTAGTGCTGCACTTATATTTGTTGGTGTTGCTTCTGTTAAAAAAAGTGTTGATAAATCTGAGGACAATAAAAGTATTATTAGTGAAATGATAGAAAATAAAGAATATACTGAGAAAATAAGAGCAATGAGAGAAATTAACAAGAAAATTGGTTCTTTAGTTAGTGATAATGATGAATTATCTAGTATATTCAGTCAATGTGTTGTACAAAATGGAGTAGATGATGTTAGATTCTTGCATGAAAAAATGGCTAAAAAAATAATGGAATTAGATCCAGAATTACAAACTTATGCACTTTGTGGGGTGTTAAATAGTATGGACAATTATAGAGATACTAAGTTTGGTAATGGTGAATATACTAATGGAGACTATTTAATTCATTTACTTGATAATGTTGATGCCGATAAATTAGATGAGTTTTTAAGTCATGTTAATAAAGATGGAAGTCAAGAGTTTGATGAGTTCTTGATGTCACAACTTGAGCAAAATGATTATATAAATACAGTAGTAGATTCATTAATTGCAGAAAAGAATGAAAGTATGGGTGTTTCAAGTGGAAGAAATTGATGTTAATGTTACTAATATTAATGGTAAAGATTATATAGAGGTTGATACTATAGATGTTAATGGTATTAAATATGTGTATTTATCTAATGAAAATGATGATAAAGATTATTTAATACTTAAAGTTATTAGTGATAATGGAAAAGAATTCTATGATAAAATTGAAAGTGATGAAGAGTTTGAATTAGTTCTTTTAAACTTTACAAAAAAGCATAAGGAAGAGTTAAAAAATATTTAATTCTTTTTTTATGCTTTGTTTTTAGTTATTATTTTCTATTAGCTTACTATCTCCAGTTTTATAGTCTATTTCTATTCCGTCTTGAATGTTTTTGACAAATATATTGAACTTTACGCCTTTTCCATTATCTTGAATAGAATATGCTTCTATTTGAACACCACTAGCAAGTAGGTTGTTACCTTCATATTTTGGAGTTACTCTATAAAGGACGTTATTGTTGGTTTCCTTGATATAGTTTGAAACCATACTCTCCCACTGTAACATTCCCACTGTATTCATTTGTCTAGTACAAGTTATTAAATTTAGTTCATTTCTATTTTCTCCAGTTAGTTGGTATCCAATTAAGTGGCAACGATTATACAAATATTTTCCTGGTACTATGTCATATTTTATAGTGTGCCAACCAGTTGGTTTAATCATGCCTATACTTTCTCTTTCAGTTGTAGGCATTAATTCTTTACTTATATTTGCATAGGCAACCCCAGCACGACCTAGGAAATCAAGTTTACTATACTTTTCAAAAGAATCTGTTGTTTTGTCTTCATCGTTAAAATCTGGCTCGTTATTATTTATAATTATATAACTACCTTTATCCTCCCCTACTTCAGTTACATCAGTTGAATAACTATCTGGAAAGATTTTTTTTAATAAATTAGTGGTCTCTTCATTGTAATAGAAATATAAAAATGCAGTTACTATAATAATTATTAACAATCTTTTTAATTTTTTCAATTTACTTCACCTACTATCTATGTTAATTTTATCATGGGTAACTAAGTGTGTCAAACTACTTATGGACATTATTATATTATTTTGATAAAATATACATAGAATAAAAGGTGTAGTTATGAAAGAGGTATTTATTAATAAATTTAATAATAAAGAGTATATTTCTAAATATTTATATGATGAAGTTAAGGGTGAGTTAGATTTATCTAAATTTGATATAGATAAATATAATGATATAATACTTGAAAATGAATATAATAAATATAAAGACTATTTTTTAAATATGTATAAAGAAATCGATGATAATATTAAACTAGATAAAGAACAAATTAAGGCAATACTTGCAGATGAAAAGTTTTCTTTAATAATTGCAGGTGCTGGAACTGGTAAAACTACAACAATGGCTTCTAAGGTAAAGTATTTAGTTGATGTAAAGCATGTAGATCCAAGCAAGATACTTGTAATGAGTTATACTAAAAAGGCCACAGAGGAATTAGAAAATAGAATTTTGGGAGATTTTAATATACCAGCAGTTGTTACTACTTTTCATAGTTTAGGATATACTTATATAAGAAAAATATTTCATAATAGAAAGTGTTATGTAGTTGATGTAAACTTAAAAAATCAATTCTTTTTAGATTATTTTAAAGAAAGGATCTTTCCTTATAAAGATAAAGTTAAAGAAGTAATAGATATATTTGATAAGAATAAACTTAATAGAAATTTTATGTTTAGTGAATACTTTGTTAATAACTATTTTAAGTATAATACATATCAAGAGTTTTTTAATGCATATAAGAATTATAAATTGGATGAAGCCAGAGAAAGAGGTCTTAAACAAACAGTAGAAGCACTTATTGAAAAGAGACTTAATGGTGAATATATTAGAACCATTAAGGGGGAAATAGTTAAATCTCTTGGGGAGGCAAAAATTGCTAATTACTTGTTTACTCATGATATAGATTATACATATGAGAAAATTTATACTGAACTTATGGATGATAATAAGATATATAAACCTGACTTTACTATAAATGTAGGTGGAGAAGATATTTATATAGAGTATTTTGGATTGTCTAATTATAAGGAAAATGAATTAAATAAATATAATAAAATTAAAGAGTTAAAAATTAATTATCATAAAATGCATCATACTAATTTTATTGCTATTGATTATATGAATGGGGAAGATATAATTAATACTTTAGAAAAAGGTTTAATTAAATTTGGGATTATTCCTAAAGAAATAAGTTTAGAAAGAATTCTTTTTGGTATATATGATAGTAATCCTCTTAGTATAGTCTACCCTTTTAAAAATTTTATGTATGAGTGTATCAGCGATATTAAAGAGAGTAAAGATAGAAATAATTATTTGAGTGTTGTTAATAATTATTTAAGTAATGTAAATACTGAAGAAAAAAGAGAAATGGTAAGACAGTTTTATTATATAAATGATTTTTATCATTATTATCAAAATAAGTTATTTGGGTCTAATGAATATGGTTTTGAGTATAGTGATTTAATTTATTATGCTAATAAGTATATATGTACTATTAGTAATGATAATATGTTAAAGTTTGACTATATTATTATTGATGAGTATCAAGATATTTCTAAAGATAGATATGATATAGTTAATAATACAAGAAATAGAAATGATTCAAATATAGTGGCTGTTGGAGATGATTTTCAAAGTATTTATCAATTTAGTGGTTCTAGAATAGATTTTACTTATAATTTTGAAAAGTATTTTAAAGGGGCTAAATTACTTAAAATTAGTAAGACTTATAGGAATAGTCAAGAACTTACTGATTATTCAGGTACTTTTGTTATGAGAAATGAAAATCAAATAAAGAAAGAGTTAGTAAGTGACAAGCATGAAAAGTATCCAATTAGGTTTGTTACTTTTAAGAAAATTGAGAGTAATGATAATAGTGAATATTTGAAGTTAAAAGAGTTGATTCTTAAGATACATGAAGTAAATCCTAATGATAAGATACTTGTTCTTGGTAGAACTAATAATGTAATTAACAAGTGTTTTAATGAAGTTGATTTAAAGGATGATATAGGAAGCAAGATTGAATTTGTAGGTTATGAAGATATTCTTATAGATGGTATGACTATGCATAAATCGAAAGGACTTACGTATGACCAAGTTATTGTTATTGGACTTAATAAAAGTTTTCCAGCAAGTGAACACTCAATGTTTTGGTTAGAGTCTTTGTTTAAAAATGAATTAATTGATGAAGGAATACCTTTTGCTGAAGAAAGAAGACTATTTTATGTTGCACTAACTAGAACAAAGAATAAAGTGTTCTTGTTAGTTAATGAAGATATGAATGATAGAAGTATATTTATAAACGAAATATATCAGATTGTAAAAGAAAATACTACAACTTAGTTAGATTGTAGTATTTTTATTAAATATTCAGTTTGTTTCTTATGATTACAACAATTCATTGTCAGATATTCTTTGTTTCACATTGAGTAGAGAGTTTTTACATTAATTTGTGAATGCGTATGTTTCCACTTAATAACTGCATATGTGTTTATGTATTATTGTTGATAAATAATGTTTTAATACCATTTAAGATGACATAGAGAGTTAAAATAAAGGCTTGGCCCTAAATAACTACATTTGTGTAGTCGGTTGTTAGCAGCCGATTTTTTTGTTTATCTCATCTTACTAACATTGTACCATAATATTAATAAAATTTCATTTATTTTTTTATTATTTTATTTAAATTTATCTAATTTTTTTACCAATATAATTTAAATCACAAAAAAACAAGCATAAGCTTGTATTATTTAAACTTCTTTATAATTCTAAGAGTATTTAAAATTGTTAATAAAGTTACACCAGTATCAGCAAACACTGCAAGCCACATACTTGCAAGTCCTACAACACTAAGAACTAAAATTACTACTTTAACGCCAATTGCAAATATCAAATTTTCTTTAATAATATGTTTAGTGTATTTACTAATATTTATTCCAAGTGGTATCTTATTTAAATCGTCATTGACTATTACAATATCGCTTGCTTCAATTGCTTGGTCTGAACCCACACCACCCATTGAAATACCTACACTACTTCTTTTTAATACAGGTGCATCGTTTATTCCATCTCCGACAAATATAGTTGGACCGCTTTCTTCTACTTTCTCATAAGCCTTAAATTTATCAGTTGGAAGCATTTCATATTTTATTTCATCAATTCCTAAAATTTCACCAATTTCTAAAGCAATGTCTTTCTTATCTCCAGTAAACATATAAGTCTTAATATCATTCTTTTGAAGACTTTTAATAACAGTACTAGTGTTCTTTTTAATTCCATCTTTTATAAATATTGAAGCTACGTGTTTTCTGTTAATATGCATATGAATACTTGCAATTTCCTTGCATTCGTCCATTTTATTATTTCCAATACTTACTTGTTTATCATCAAGTTGAAAAGTTATTCCCTTACCACTAATCTCTTTAAAGTTCTTAATTTTAGAGTTATCAACATTTCTATTACTAATACTCATTATACTTTTAGCAATTGGATGGTTACTCAAACTTTCTCCCATCAAAAGTATTTCCATTATATCGTCTTTATTGTACTCGTCAGTCAAGTCTTCATCCTTTATATCAATATTTGTCACTTTAAAAGTTCCATTAGTTAAAGTACCAGTCTTATCAAATATTATATTTTTTGCACTACTTAAACTATCTAAATAATTGCTACCTTTTACTAATATTCCATTTTTACTACATACACCAATTCCAGTGAAATAAGAAAGTGGCACGCTTATGGCAATTGCACATGGGCAAGATATTACTAAGAATGTTAGTCCCCTATAAATTGAAGAAGACACGCTTACTCCGAAAAGTGGAAGAACAAGCATAACTAAAATACTAAGTACTAATACAACTGGTGTATATATTTTACTACCTTTACTTACTATAGTTTCAGTTTTAGTTTTCTTATCAGTAGCAGACTCAAGCATTTCAAGTATCTTACTTACAGTAGAGTCTTCAAATGTACTTGTTGCTTCAACCAAAATAATATCTCCTAAGTTAATACTTCCTGATAAAACTTTATCTCCTTCTTTAATAAAAACCGGTTCACTTTCTCCAGTAAGTGCGGAACTATCTATAGAACTAGCCCCACTTTTAATAATTCCATCTACTCCAATTTTTTCTCCCTTTTTAACTAATAGAATATCTCCTACTTTGACATCTTCTACTAAAATGTTCTTAACTTCTTTACCAACTTTGATGTTAACAGTTTTATCAGTCAAATCCATTAAATCTTTTATAGAATTTCTAGAATTATTAATAGCTTTTTCTTCAAGTATTTTTCCTATTGTATAGAGTGTAATTACCATTATTCCTTCAAGAACATTACCAAGTGACAATGCGCCTAAACAGGAAACTGTAATTAGTAAATTTTCATTAATTGTCTTGCTCTTAATTAATAGTTTTAAAGAATTTATAATACACCTATATAATAGCATAGAATAACTTATTACATAAAATATCCATTTTAAATATGTAGGCATTTTAACAAAATATCCAATTAGTCCAATAATAACTGCAATAACTAATATACTAAAATGATATTCTTTTTTAATATTTACTTCTTCATCTGTAATAAATGCATCAGGCTCTACTTCTTTAACAAGTTTGTTTAACTCTGGAAGTGTAAACTCTTTATCAGATCCATAAATTAACTTCTTTGTATTAAAGTTAACTATTACGTTTTTAAAATCTTTATTTTCATTTAAACTTTCTTCAACTTTTCTTGCACAATTAGCGCAGTCTAAATTGTTTATGTTATATTTATATTTTTTCATTATTTTTTCTCCTTTTTATGTCCAATATGGTATAAAGCAACTTCAAATACTTCGCTTACGTGTTCATCATCTAATGTGTAATATACTTCTTTTCCGTCTTTCTTACTTTTTACAATACTCGCCTCTTTTAAAGTTTTTAATTGATGGCTTATACTAGATTTAGTCATATTAAGTAAGTTTGCAATGTCACATACACATAGTTCGTTCTTGTCGAGTATAGATAATATCTTAGTTCTTGTGGGGTCTCCTACTATCTTAAAAAACGAGGCCACTTCATTTATTACTTTATCGCTAAGCATACTTTTTTTAACTTCTTTTACTACACTTTCATGTATTACATTACAGTCACAATTATATTCATTAATACTCATATTATAGATCCTTTCAGTTGAACTTTTACTCAACTAATTATATTATAGTTGAACAGGTACTCAATTGTCAAGTGATAATTAAAGCACTTTTATTAGTGCCAAATTTATTTACTTCTTTTTGTTTCGTTTTCCATTAAATACTCATATCTTGCTTTTAAGAGTTGTTCCTTGTAGTTAAATATCTCTTTATTATATTCCCCAATATTTATTGGTTTTACTTCCTTTTGATTTTCTAAATCAATCATAAATTTCTGGTTAAGTCTTTTTTGATACTCAAGTATCCTTAGTAATTCTTCATTCATTACTTTAAACATTTCATTTCTCATTTCAATATTAGGTGTTGTTTCATTTGCTGATAAACTTCTAATATCTTCTTCGTTTAAAGGATAGTTTTTATTTATAAAATTATGTATAAATTTACTTAAATCAAAATAATAATCAAGTAATCCCATACTTTCTAAAACTTCATAATTTATTTCTTTCATTTTTTTCAACTACTCTCTTGCACTCTTCTTAATAAGCTTAGCATGCACTACATATCTTTCTTTATCATTAGCGCATGTACTAAGTGTTAATATTTTATCACTCGAAGTTAATTCTGTATTAAAATCATATTTACTTCTATTTTTAATAGTTGTTAAAAAATCATTAAATTCTGTATCATTACTAAAGTCTGTTTTGATATAATAACTCTCTTCTTCTATTTTATAAACACTAAAGACTTGCCAAAGGGTATTTTCTAATTCTGTTGATATTCTTATTATGTGATTAGATTTATTTTGATACCATGAAGAATACTGTGTCATGTATAGAGAACCAAACATGGTTTTGTCCATTCTTCCATGTGCATATAGAATTGTGTTTTTGTTATTTAAGTCTCTATTATTTCTGTAATCCATAAATACCCATCCGGCATTATTGTATGTTTTGTCATATGAATGTGATAAGTAGTAGTCGTTATCTCTACTTCTTACAAATGGATAGTTTATGTTAGTATTATTAACGTTTATCCATCCAACTGTTTCATCATTGATTTTTTTTAAGTTGTTAAAATCTACATTTATTAAAGGAAAATTAACATAATACCAGTAGTCACTTGTTTTTTCTTCCTTGTCACTATTAATTAATTCTGTATTATCATCATCTTTGATTTCATCTATTTTTACTTCTTCTGTTATTTTATCAATTACTTCATTATTATTATTTCTATCTTTTAACCATGTTTTTATTTTAGTTAAACTAAAAACTAGTATAACTATGAACACGAAAATCATAATAATTAAAAAAAATCTATCCTTTCTAAATCTCTTTTTTATTACTTGCATATCTTCACCTATTTAATTATATAAAATTGTGTAAAGTTTTTCAACTTTTTAATTAAATTTTTAAAAAGCAATTGACATTTTTAAAAAAATTTTATATCATTTAATTAGCATAGCAGAGAAATAGCTATGCGGATCACTCTTACGATCTTTTAAGGTGAGAGTGTATTCAACCAAAACCCCCTGAAGGAGCCGAAAGGCTCCACTTTTTGTTTGTTTTGAATAAAACTTATTAAATTTTATATTAAGTAGTTTAATGAGTGTTTGTTTTGATTAAAAAATTAATAAATGCACCTAAAATAGTATAAATAATTTTTTCAAAATGGTATAATATTCATATGAGAAGATGAGGAGGTTCAATTATGCTAGATAAATCATTTCAAGAAATAACAAGTAATATTAAAAATGTTATTACTAAAACTCAATTGGAGATCATGACAGATGCTAATAAAAAATTGGTAGATTTATACTTTAATATCGGTAAAACATTGGAAGAAAATAGTAAATGGGGAAACAAATTTATAGATAATGTCGCTATGGAATTAAAGATGTCTTTTCCTACTTTAAAGGGTTTTTCAGTTCGTAATTTAAAATATATGAAAACCTTTTATAATGAATATAAAGATGATGAAGAATTTGTGCAACTGGTTGCACAATTGCCATGGAAACATAACATTACGTTAATGCAAAAAGTAAAAGAAAAGAAAATTCGAAAATGGTATATGAATAAATGTATAGAAGATGGCTGGTCTGATAGTATTCTTGTTTATCAAATAGATACCAATCTTTATGACAGACAAGTAAGTTCTATAAAACATAATAATTTTGAATTAACGTTAAAACAAAATAGTGATCTTGCTAACAATATGATGAAAGAGCCATATATATTTGATTTGATTGAATTAACAGAAGATTATAAAGAAAAAGAATTAGAAAATAAAATGTTGGATAGATTAAAAAATATTTTGTTGGAACTCGGAAATGGTTTTTCTTTTGTAAGTAATCAGTATAAAATAACAATAGATAATCATGATTTTTATATTGATTTGCTGTTTTATCATATTAAATTAAAATGTTATATTGCGGTAGAATTAAAAGTTGTAGAATTCAAACCGGAATTCGCAAGTAAAATGAGTTTCTATCTTACGGCTTTAGATGAAGAAGTAAAAGATAAGAATGATAATCCTTCAATAGGAATTATATTATGTCAACATAAAAGCAATAAAATAGTTGATTACACTCTTAAATATATAAATAAACCGGTAGGAGTTAGTGAATATAAAATTTTTGACCAACTAACTCAAGAAATTCAAGAAAAATTACCCACTGAGGAAGAAATAAACATGCATTTGCCAATGGGGGAGGATAAATAAAATGAAAAAATATGATATGAAGCTTACCGAAGAGAATCTTGTTGATAGTATTAAAAAAGATTATTTAGGAAGGAATAAAAAACTAAGTAAATTAATTGATATATTAAATAGTTTATCCAGTAATGTGGTTATTTCCATTGATGGAAATTGGGGAACTGGAAAGACAATATTCGTAAAACAACTAGAACTAATTAATAAGAAAGAAGATTTAAATGTACTAAATAAAGATTCTATAAAAAAATTTAAAGCAAATTATAGTGTGTTTTATTATAATGCTTGGGAAAATGATATGCATGATTCACCATTATTATCAATAATTTACAATTTAATTAATGAATACCCAGATGAAAAAAAGCAATCAGTTGATAGCAAAGTGGAATTACCTTTTAACTTGAAAGAATTGTTAAAGTCTATAAGCGGAAATTTAGTAGACCTAGATAAATTCACATCATTTGAAGATATATCTAATGAAATATTTACAACAGAAAAAAAGAGAAATGCACTTAATCAATTATTGGAAAATATAATATCAAAAGATAAAAAGTTACTTTTTATTATAGATGAGTTAGATAGATGTAAACCCAGTTTCGCCGTAAATTTGTTAGAAACTCTAAAACACTTTTTTAACAATGATAGTATAGTATTTATAATATCCACTAATAATGAACAATTAAGTCACACAATCAATAATTACTATGGAAATAATTTTGATGGATATAGTTATTTAAACAAATTTTATGATTTAATATTAGAATTAGATGAAATAGATACCGAAAAATATTTAGGAAATGTATTTAATATTAATAAGACTAGTCAATTTTCGAATTATTCTTTATTCTCAGTAATTGATTATTTCAAACTTGATATGAGAAAAATAAATAGAATTTTATCTGATTATGATTTATTAAGCACTTATTTTAATACTTCGTATGCTGGTATTTATGATGAGGATTTAATAGTCAAACACATATTCTTACCTTATTGTTTAGGACTTAAAGTACATAGCAGAAATAAATTATCATTATTTTTAAACGGAAAAGGCCTTAAAGAATTATTAGATTTTGTTATGCAGGAAGAAAAAATCAAACGAATTGTGGAAAGAGAAATTTTAAAAACAAAGATTCATGAGGAAAAAAATAAAGAAAATATCGAAGAGTTAGTAACAAAAAGATATAATCATTACTTCACAAAAAATAAAGATGATACTTATGAATTAGACTATAATAAGCAAAGATTTTTAGATACTTTTTCTTTATTAGGAAACTTTACAAAAACAAATTAATAGATTTTTAAGTAAACTTTAGTATCAAAATTTTGAGATTTAATATTTATACTTTAATTTATTTTGATCAAAGTTGAAAAAAAATAAAGGCTTTAAATAAAACCAGATTTGATAATTTCACTGAAGATGAGTCGAGAGACTTATTGCTTAATTAATTAACTAATTGACTTATGTTTTATAATAAGTTAAAATTACATTAAATAGTAATTATCTATGAGGAGGTTAAAGATGACAAAATCAAAGGGATGGAATTGGAAAATAGCAAGTGATGATATTAATTCTACATGGAAAGTGCCTAGTATAGAATCCTATTATTTACTTAATAGATGGAGTAATCTAGGTTTTAAAGACTTTTTGGATTTAGGTTGTGGTATTGGAAGACATACTGTTTTGTTTGCTGGAAATGGATTTAATACTTGTGGCTTTGATATTAGTAAATATGGACTAGATAAAACTAAAGAATGGTTAGATAGTCTTAATTTAAGTGCTAATTTAAAAGAAGGAGATATGCTTGAGTTACCATATGAAAATGATAGTTTTGATTGTATTTTATGTAGAAATGTTATTTCACACCAGGATACTTTGGGAGTAAAACAAATTATTAAGGAACTTTATAGAGTTCTTAAAGATAATGGAGAAATATATTTAACTCTTGGTTCTAAATCTACTTGGGGATTTAAACAAACTTCTTGGCCTTTAATTGATGAGAACACTAGACTTAGAATGGAAGAAGGGCCTGAATACAAGGTGCCACATTTTTATGCTGATTATGATTTGATTAAAACTTTATTTAAAGATTTTAAAATTGAATTTATTAATCATATTGAAGATTTTTATGAATCAAATGGTAAAACTTATTCTTCATTTCATTATCATGTTTTAATAAAAAAATAAAATAAATAATTATATATGTTAAAAGATACCCTAGAATATGTTAAATGGGTATCTTTTTGGTATGTCTAAATTGAATGACATTTTTTCTTTTGTAACTGGATGGTAGAAACTTAGAGATATTGCAAATAAGGCTATATTTGTTTTTAAGTCAGCATTTTTATTATATCTTGCATCTCCAATTAAAGGATGATTTCTACTTGAAAACTGTACTCTTATTTGATGTGAACGACCAGTATGTAAGTTTATTTTTACAAGACTCATGTTATCTTTATAAGAAATTAAGGTATAGTCTAAAATAGAAAGTTTACCTTTTTCTTTTGTTGCTATATAACTAGTGTTAGTTTTTTCGTCTTTTATTAAGTAGTCTGTGAGTGTGTCACTTTTGTTCATTTTTCCTTCAACAACTGCGATGTATGTTTTAGCAAATTTATTTTCATTTATTTGTTTACTAAGCCTAGAAGCAGCTTTTGAAGTTTTTGCAAATACCATTACTCCTCCGACAGGTCTATCAAGTCGGTGGACAAGTCCTAAGTAGACGTTACCTGGTTTGTTATATTTTACTTTTATATACTCTTTTATAATAGTTAGTAAATCTTTGTCTTTTGAAGAGTCCTCGCATACTGGAATATTAGGTTTCTTTTCTACTACTATTATGTGATTATCTTCGTATAAGATATTTAACTCAGTCAATTCTTCCATATATTCCACAAGGAAGTACTAAGTTGTTTTCTGTTATTGGTAATCCTATTTCTCCTGTTTCTATATTTTTTCCTTTAAAAGTCATGCTTAAAATGTTATTTAATGATGTTGGGCTTACTCCTGTTGTGTATGAATTAATTAAAACAAATGAATAGTTTTCATCTAATATGTCTTTTACTTTTAGAAGTAATTCTTTTAGATTATCAACTAGTCTCCAAACCTCGCCATTTGGACCTCTTCCATAACTTGGTGGGTCCATTATTACTCCGTGGTATGTTCTTCCTCTTCTTTTTTCTCTTTCAAGGAATTTTATAACATCATCTACGATAAATCTGATTTTATTGTTTTCTAATTTACAAAGTTTCATGTTTTCTTTAGCCCACTCAGTCATTCCTTTTGAAGCGTCTACATGCACTACTTCGTCTGCACCTGCAATACTAGCTGCCATTGTAGCACATCCAGTATAAGCAAATAAGTTTAGTACTCGCATATTTGGACCAAAGGCACTTACTTTTTCCATTATGTAATCCCAGTTTGTGGCTTGTTCAGGGAAAATACCAGTGTGTTTAAAGTTTGTTGGGCTTACCTTGAATGTTAAGTTTTTATAGTTTATCTGCCAACTACTAGTAAGTTTTTTCTTGTATTCCCAGTAGCCCCCACCTTTGTTACTTCTATGATATACTGCATCAGATTTATTCCAAATGTTATTATTAGTCTTGTCCCAAATTATTTGTGGGTCAGGTCTGTTAAGGATTACACTACCCCATCTTTCTAATTTTTCTCCGTCTCCACTTGCAAGTAATTCATAGTCTTTCCAATTATTACTTATTCTCATTATTATCTCCTAACTATTTAAACCTAGCATTTAGCTAGGTCTTTTTTATAAATTTACATTGTGATAAATGTTACTAACATCATCTACTTCTTCAAGCATTGTTAATATTTTATTAAATGCAGCTAAGTCTTCTCCTTCTAATGTAACCATGTCTTTTGCATATTTTCCAATTTCGTCTACTTCAAAAGATATTCCTGGGAATGCATCTTCTAAAGCTTTTTTCATAGCACTATAGTTACTAGGTTCAGAGTAAACTATAATTAAGTCGCCATCAGTTTCCATATCATTCATGTCAACATCTGCATTTATTAATGCTTCCATTACTTCGTCTTCAGTATGTCCTTTAAAGCCAAGTGCACATAAGTTCTCATACATATATGAAATTGCTCCTTGACCTGCTACTTTCATTGCTGTTTTGTTTGCAACTGTTTTTATGCTTGCAACTGTTCTATTAACGTTGTCACTTAAGCATTTTATAATTAAGTTACTTCCGGCTGGGCCAAATGCTTCATACTCACATACAGTGTAGTCTTCACCGACACCTTTGTTAACTTTGTCTATACTTCTTTGTATTACATCAGCTGGTACTTGTTCTTTTTTAGCTTTTTCTATTAAACTTCTAAGTGCAAGATTCCCATTAGGGTCTGTTCCCCCAGTTTTTGCTACTTGATATATCTCCTTTGCATATATTGAATATAATTTTGATTTCATTGCTGCTGTTTTAGCCATCGATGCAGCTCTTACTTCATGTGCT
>FR902226.1:0-42590 GCA_000438415.1 Clostridium sp. CAG:628 | reverse complement strand
CTTCCCACACAAATCACCTTCCTTTAATCTAAACTTTCGATTTCTTTTATTATTTTAATATATTTTTCGTCATTTTTAAAGATATTTTTGTCATTTTTTTCTAAAAATTCTAAAGAATCTTCTTTTGCCCTCATTAAAACCTTAAAATCTCTTTTGATATCTGCTATTTTAAATGACATATCCCCACTTTGTCTTACACCAAATATGTCTCCTTCTTTTCTCATTTCGTAATCTTTTTCAGTAATGTAAAATCCATCACTAGAACTTGCTAATACACTAAGTCTTTCATTTTTTTCACTTCCTATTAGAATGCATGTGGACTCAAGACTGTTTCTTCCGATTCTTCCTCTTAATTGGTGGAGTGTTGCTAGACCAAACCTGTCAGCGTTAAATATAACCATCATTGTTGCATTAGGGTTATCTACTCCTACTTCTATTACTGTAGTAGAAACTAGTACTTTAATTTTTCCACTTATAAAATCATTCATAACTCCATCTTTTTCTTCTTTAGTAAGTTTTCCATGTAATAGTCCTATATTTACTTTGTTATTAAATGCTAAATCCATTTTTGTTTTAAGTTCCGTTACTGGGGTTAAGTCTAATGCATCATTTTCTTCAATTAATGGGCTTACTACATATATTTGATGTTTTTTCTTTAGTTCTTCTAGCATTAGATATAAGACACTTTTTATTTCTTTTTCGTTTTTTATTATTGTTTTTATTTCTTTTCTACCGCTTGGTTTTGTTTTAATTAGTGATATGTCCATATCTCCATATATAGTTAGAGCATAAGTTCTAGGAATTGGGGTTGCTGACATATATAATATATCAGGTAGTAATCCTTTGTTTCTTAGGGATTCTCTTTGATTAACACCAAATCTGTGTTGTTCATCGGTAATTACTAAACCTAAGTTTTTAAAGTTTACTTTCTCATTAAGCATTGCATGAGTTCCGATAAGCAAATCTATTTTCCCACTACTTAAGTCTCTTAGAATACTCTCTTTTTCTTTTTTCTTAGTGCTACCTAAAAGTAAAGCAGTTTTTAAGTTAGTCCCACTAAATAATTTCGTTATATTTTCATAATGCTGTTTTGCTAAAATCTCTGTTGGTGCCAAAAGGGCAGATTGATAATTACTAAGGTATGATATATATACTGCAATTACTCCTACTATTGTTTTTCCACTTCCTACGTCTCCGCATATTAATCTGTTCATTCTTTTTTCACTAGTCATATCATTATATATTTCAGTTACTGCACTCATTTGATCTTTTGTTAATTCAAATGGTAAACTTGATAGAAAATTCTGGACTTCTAATTTATCACATATTTTAGGACTTTTCTCAGTGATATTGGTTTTTAAGTATTTCAGATAATTAATTTTTAACATAAAAATAAATAATTCTTCATAAATTAATCTTAACTTTGCTTCTTTTATGTCTTGTATACTAGTTGGACAATGGATTTTTTTTACTGCATCTGTTTTATTAATAAAGTTATATCTTAAACTCAAATAATCTGGAATAAGGTCATCTAATTCTATATTAAAGTCTAATGCTTTCGTAATTATTTTTGTTAAATTTTTATTAGTTATTTTATTAGTTAAATGATATATACTTTCTATTTTATTTTCTTCTATTTTTGAAAGTATTATGTTGGTCGCAGTCACACAACTTTTTCTTTCATCAAATTTTCCTACTATAGTTATTTCACTACCTATTTGTAAGTTTGGTTTCATGAAAGCACGATTATAAATATTAACACTTATTAATCTATTATTTGTTAGGCATCTAAAAGTGAGTATATTTTTTCTACCTTTAAAGTATCTCACTATAGGAGTACTTTCAACTAGTCCATATATTATAACATTTTCTTTGTCTTTTACATCATTTATATCATTAATTTTATATATTTGATATCTATAGGGATAATATTCTAATAAGTCTTCTACTTTATATATATTCATTTTATTTAGAGTTAAAATACTAGTTTTATTTATACCTTTAATTTTATTTAATTCCATATTATCCCTCCTTCATATACATTTTATAATACAAAAATATGTTTGTCAATAATAATTGTATGAAAAGTTTGATAATTTATTTTAAAAAAAGGTTGACTTTTTTGTTAAACTAGTTTAATATATAGACTTACCAATTCACTTTTAGGCGAATTGGTGCTAGTATCACACTAGCCAACCCCTTTTTATTCTTTTTTCCGGATTGCTCGGGGGAGCAATCCTTTTTTTATGTTTTTAAAAAGTCTTAGTGTTCACTAAGACTCTTATAATAATCATATCTTTCTTTAGCATTTTTCATTTGTTCATTATATAAACGTGAATATTCTTTTTCATTTAATCTTTCTAGATTTTTATAACGCATTTCTTTTGCAAATACTGTTTCATATAGTGAATAATTTGGTTCTTTTGAATCAATAGTAAGTTTATTTTCTTCTGGGTTATATCTCATTAATATGTTGTATCCACTTTCTACTAATAGTTTTTGTTCTTCAATACTATTTTCTAAGCCACCAATTATTCCATGTGCAATACAAGGACTATATGCTATTATTACACTAGGGCCATTATGTTCCATGGCTTCTTTAAATGATTTTATAGTTTGCATAGGGCTTGCTCCTGCACTGATGCTTGCAACGTATGTGTTTGGAATATTCATGGCAATTTGAAATAAATCTTTTTTAGGTTTTAGTTTTCCATTATATGAAAACTCTGCTACTGCACCAGTACGTGTAGACTTTGATGTTTGGCCTCCAGTATTTGAATATACTTCTGTATCAAGAACAAGTACTTTTATATTTTCATTACTTCTTAATACATGATCTAATCCTCCAAAGCCTATATCGTATGCCCAACCATCTCCACCTACTATCCATACTTTTCTACTTGGGATATAATCTATTAATGTAGATAATTCTTTAGGAATGTTTTTACCTATTAATTCATTTTTTACTTCTAAAGTTATTTTTGAGTCTTCAATGTTGTCTATCCATTTTTTGTAAATGTCTTTAATATTTTTACTTACTTCATCTTTTGTTTCATACATTATTTCTTTTATTCTTTCTCTTGATGTTTTATATGCATAGTGAAGTCCTAAACCAAATTCTGCATTATCTTCAAATAGACTACTTACCCAAGGTGTTTTGTAAGGTGTACAAGGAAGACTAGCACCATATATTGAAGAACAACCTGTTGCATTAGATATTACTATTTCGTCTTTAAAAAGCTCTGTTAGGGCCCTTAAATAGACTGTTTCTCCACAACCCGCACAAGCCCCAGGAAATTCCAAACTAGGAAGAATAAATCCTAACCCTTTAACAGTGTATTTTAATAGGTCAGTTTCGTTTTTTATATTTTCTTTTAAATAGTCACATATTTTGTCAGTGTTTTCTTCTATCTTATTCATGGAAAGTGCTTTTTCTTTATTTTTACCAGGACATATTTTAGAACATAAAGAGCACCCTGTACAATTATCTGTATTTAATCCCAAATAGAAATAAGTTCCATTTTTAAGGTCTATTACATCATCTTTTGTAAGTGGACTACTATTAAGCTCACTTTCTGTTAATACAAAGGGTTTTATAACACCATGAGGACAAATGAATGCACATAAGTTACAGTTTATACAATTATTTTTACACCATTTTGGAACAAGTGAAGATATTTTTCTTTTATCACTAGAACTAGTTCCGCCTTCAAAAGTTCCATCTTTATATTTAAGAAAATCTGAGACTTTTAATAAGTTTCCTCTTCTTAATAACATTTCATTATATATCGAAGTACTATCATTTTTTTCTTCATTTAAAGTTAGTAGATTAGTATTAAATTCTCTTAAATAGTCCATTGATAAATCTAATACTTTTATGTTTTCTTCTACTACATCTGGTCCTTTTTTTATGTACATTTTTTTAATGTTTTCTTTAAACTCTAAAATGCTTTCACCAGTTGTGCCTAACATTTTAAGTATATAATATGACATTATGTTATTTATTTTTCCTTTTAGGTTATATTTTGAGGCTAACAAACTTGCTTCTGAAATAAATACTTTTATATTTCTTTCTTTTATTATTTCTTTGGTATTATTTTTTAGTAAAGAGTTTATTTCTTCATCAGTTTTGTTACTGTTAATTAGGAATATTCCATTCTTTTTTATTGATGAAAGTATATCGTATTTTGATAAATATGAATCTTTTGATACTACAACTAGGTTTGGTTCTGTTAAGTAGTATGGTGCATTTATTTGTCTGTCAGAAAGGCGCAAATGAGAAATTGTTACACCTCCACTTTTTTTGGAATCGTATTCAAAGTATCCTTGTACAAAGTTGGTTTTAGACATTACTTTTAAAATGTTTTTGGATGCACTTACCATTCCATCACTTCCAAAACCATATATTTTTATTTCTTTGTATTTTTTATTTAGTTTAAATTCTTTTATTTCTAAGTTTGTGTTTGTAACATCATCAATTATTCCTAAAGTAAAATGGTCTTTTGGAATGTGTTTATTCATGTTTTCAAATACTGTGTAAATCATAGATGGAGTTGTGTCTTTACTTGAAAGTCCGTATCTTCCTCCATAGATTTCTATGTTTTCATTTTTTAATGCAGCACATATGTCTAAATACAATGGTTCACAAATGCTACCTGGTTCTTTTGTTCTATCTAATACTGTTATTTTTTCTGTTGTTTTCGGTAATACTTTAAAGAAGTGAGATGTGCTGAAAGGTCTATAAAGGTGAACACATATTACACCTACTTCTTCACCATTTTTATTTAATTCTTCTACTACGCTTTTTATTGTGTCTATTACTGAACCCATTGCTATTATTACATGTTTTGCATTTTTGCTTCCATAATAGTTAAATGGTTTATAATCAGTGTTTGCAATTTCATTAATTTTATTCATATATTTTTCTACTATAAGTGGTACTTCGTTATAGAATGAATTTCTTACTTCTGTGTTTTGGAAATATACGTCTTCTGTTTGTGATGTTCCTTTTGTTATTTCTTTTCCAATATTAAGGCTACGACTTCTAAATTCAGATAGCTTGTCATAGTTAATTAAATTTTTTATTTCTTCTTCTGAAAGTGTATTTATTACATTAATTTCGTGACTTGTTCTAAAACCATCAAAGAAATGTAAGAATGGTAAAGAACTTTCTATGGCTGATAAATGCGCTACTAAGGATAAGTAGTAAGCATCTTGTACGTTTGTGCTTGAAAGCATGTTAAAACCAGTTTGACGTACTGCATATATGTCTTGATGGTCTCCAAATATTGATAATGCATGAGTACTTAGGCTTCTTGATGCAACATGTATAACACATGGAAGCATTTCTCCTGACATTTTATACATTGAAGGTATCATTAAAAGTAAACCTTGACTAGCAGTGTATGTAGTAGATAATCTACCTGAAACTAAAGCACCATGTATTAGAGCGCTTGCTCCTGCTTCACTTTGCATTTCTACTACACTTACTCTTTCATTAAATATGTTTTTTTGTCCTTTGCTACTCCATTCGTCTATAAGTGTGGCCATCCTACTTGATGGAGTTATTGGATATATTCCTGCTATTTCTGTAAAATTATAAGATGCTAGAGCACATGCTTCGTTACCATCTACTACTTTTTTATTGTTCATTTTTATCACCTCTTATTTTTATACTTTTATTATACTATTTTTTTTGAAAAGAAAAAAGTATTTAATTGATAATAATACTTTTTAATTATTTTTAATTCATTACTTTTCACTTACTTTTATCATATCAATAATTTTTTTTGCTTTCATTGACCAGTCATTATTTAATGCTTCTTTATCTAATAATTCTAAATATTGCTTATCATTTTTTAATTTATAAGCAGTTTCTAACTTTTTAATAAAGTCTTCATGATTTTCGCCTATTAAAACTGAACTATATTTTTTACATTCATACATATTTGTAGTTACAATCGGTTTATTTAGAGCCATATATTCAAATATTTTTAATGGACTTGTGGAAGATGTGATATCATTTATTATAAAAGGTATTGTTAATATGTCACAAGTTCTAGCATAATACTTTAATATTTTATAGTCTTTTGGTCCTAGAAAGTAGATGTTTTTTTCGTTACTAATGTTTTCATCAAAACTTTCATCATATTTAATTCCTATAAGTATTACGTTATACTTATTAGTTTTAGCAATTTTTTTAATTAATTCATAATCAAACCATTTTGCAAGAGCTCCATAATAACATATATTTATTTTTCCATTATTTATTATATTCATATAACTTTCTTCTAACTTATAGTTATCAAATTCTTTAAAAAAGTTATAGTCTACTCCATTGGTTGATAATACTAGATTTGTTTTACCTCTTTTATTTATAATGTCTGTCATTAATTTATCTGCAGTTACTACTACAAATATATTTTTATTTTTTAGCATGTAATTGTATTTATCAGATATATTTTTTGGTAATGAAGATGTACCTGATAATTCTGGACTTAGATGGTCAATGTACTCATATATTATTTTGAAATTATTTTTTTCGTATGTAATTAATTCATTTAAATTTAGACTCCAGTTAGTTGAATATATTTCAATATATTTTGGTTTTTCTATGTTTCTTAATAATGACATTAATATTTTATTTAATACTTTGTTATTGAAATTAAATAGGTATAAATTATTTTGTGTTTCTTTTAAAGTTAATACATTATCAGTCATTGTTGTTACTTCATAAAAAACTAAAGAATTCATTTTTGATAAGTTGTTAGCAATGTGTTGTGGTCTTTGATATAGTGGGACATTATAACCAAAGTTACTTCTCCATAATATTATCCTGTCATATTTATTTTCTTCTAAGATTTTTTTTATGATGCAAGTATATTTTTTCTTTTTTAGTAATGTGAATAAATTATATTTGTCTATGTAGGTTGCTTTTATATATTTAGTACTTTTTTTTATTAATCCTGATAATCCATTTTTTTTGTAAACATTAATTAGTTTTGTTATTTTATCTTTCATAGTTTCTCCTTATAAATTAATTTTAACATAAAAAAATAGGTTTTTAAACCTATTTCAGACTGTTGACAAATAAATTTTGTTAATAGTCTTTTTATTTTAAAAGAATTGTTGTATAATAGATATGTAAGGTTGCTTTATAATTCCAAAATTAAGCTTACATAACCTTACTTTTTTTATGAAAAAATGGTATAATTATTATGGAGTTATAAGGAAAGTAAGTGATAATATGGCAATGACAAAAAGACCAAAAAGACAATATTCAAGCGAGATAGTAAATTTAGAAGATATGGTGTCACAAGACCATTTTTTAAGAGTTATAGAGGAACATTTTGATTGGAACTTTATATATGATGAAGTAGAAAAACTATATTCTAATGTTGGACGAAAAAGTATAGATCCAGTAGTTTTGGTAAAGATTCATATATTAAAGTTTCTTTTTCATGAAGATAGTTTAAGAAAAACTTATGAGAATTTAAAATATAACAATTTGTATAGATGGTTCATTGGATATAATTTATGTGAAGATGTCCCAGACCATTCTACATATTCACAAAATTATAAAAGAAAATTTTGTAAACTTGAAAAAGATTTATTACAAACAGTATTTGATAAAGTTATAGACTTGCTAATAAATTGGAATTGCTTAGATATGACAGCAGTATATATAGATTCAACTCATACCAAAGCATATGCGAATAAGAAGAAAAATCACAAAGAGTTAGTAAAAATAGAAGTAAAAAAATATCAAAAAGAATTAGATTTAGAAATAGCTTTAAAAGGATTACAAGATGAAGTTTTAACTGATGAAGAATATTTAGAAGAAGTACAAAAAATAGTAAAATGTAATGAAGAAGTAGAAACGGAAGAAGTAATTGGTGAAAAAGAAATAATAGTAAGTGATGTAGATAAAGATGCAGGGATGTTATATAAAAGTGATAAGGAAAAAATGTTTGGATATAATACAAGTGTAATATGTGAAAATAATAATTATGTATTAACAGTAGATACAAATGGAAGTAATGTTCATGACTCAGTATCTTTTTACCAATCATTTGATAATTTAACAAGTCACTTTGATATTTCTAAAATAAATTATTTTGTAGGAGATGCTGCATATTTAACTCCACATATTTGTAAAACAATAATAGATTTAGAAATGATACCAGCTTTTCCGTATACAAGAAAAGGATACAGAAAAGATTATTTTAAAAAATACGAATTTACATATGATGAATATAATGATATTTATATATGCCCAAATGAAAAAGATTTGATACCAACAGGAAGAATAGATAAAAATGGATATATAGTTTATAAAGCGGATGAACAAGATTGTTCAAAATGTCCATTTAAAAGTCAATGTACAAAAAGTAAATATAAACAAGTATTAAGACATGTTTGGGAGGAATATAAAGAAATGACTAATGATTATAGACATCATGAAGATGTAAAAGAAATATATAAGCAAAGACCACAACATATAGAGAGAGTCTTTGCAGATGGGAAAATGAAGTATGGACTTCGAAGTACATACTTTAGAACAAAAGAAAGGGTCCACCGTGAGTTAACCCTTCTTTATGCGTGCATGAATCTTAAGAAATTTGCAATACACCATTATGTCTAGTATAGGAATATACTAGACATAATAGTTTATTAAGTTAATTTTTGTCAATAATTTCAAAATAAAAGACAAATAAGTAAATTTTTTACTTATTTGTCAACAGTCTGAAATAGGTTTTTAAACCTATTTAATTAGTTTTTTCGTAGAAGTTATAATACATTATACTAGTGTATTCATTAATTAACTTACTTTCTTCTGAGTTATCTTCTAAACTATAAGTAGTATTATTTTTTAAATATGTTGTTTTATTAAATACCGGAACTTTTTTCATTAATGTGTTTATGTATTTAAAGTATGGAGAGATTTCTAAATCCATATTATTTATTACGTAGTTACCTAAATAGTTTAAGTTTATGTATTCTAAGTTATCTAATTCTATATCATAGTTTGAAAGTATTACTGATTTTGTTGTGTATTTTCTAAGTTCATTTAAACTAGCATTTTCTGTATTAAAGTAACTTGATTTAAATAAAATGTTCTCTCCTTTTTTGTTTATTAAATATGGTAAATGATCTCCAAAGAAAACTATTATTGTAGGAGTATCTAACTCACATATTTTTTGATAAAGCATTCCTAACGTTTTATCTGCATCATATATTCCTTGTGCTAGAGATAAAAGCATACCTGTTTCTTCTTTTGTATAATTTGAAGCAGTTACTGATACTTCATAGTCACTTTTTTTGAATTTGTTAGCGGGATATGGAAAATGGTTTTCTGCAGAGTCAGCCATTATAAATTTATAGTCGTTTTCAGTTGGTGTAATAAGTTCCTCATATATGTCGTTTATTAATGATTCATCTGAATAGTAAATACCTTTCTTTTTACCAGTCAAGTCTTCTTGATATTTTAGTCTAGAAGTATTAAATAATTTGTAGACTTCTTCGGAATGATATAAGTCTCTACCCCAAGGAGCAAGATATGTTGTTGTATAGTTATTTTTATTTAGTTCTTTTATTATGTTAGGGCTGTTGATGTTACTATTTTGTAAGAAGTAACTATCAAATGGATTATAACCGCTTGGCCAGATAGATAAAGTACTAGAGGTAAGTATTTCAAATTCACTTAAAACGCTCATTCCTCCATAGGTTTCTACTAATGTATTTAAAGTTATACTATTTTTGTTATCTTTTAAACTATTAATAAATGGTGTTAAAGGTTTATCAAATTTTATTTCTTCGATGTTTTCAAGATCAAAGAATGTTTCTGACAATAAAAATATAATATTTGCTTTTTTCCATTTCTTTGTGTTAGTTTCATTATATTTTAAATCATCGTTGTTTTTATAGTCATCAGGTTTTAGAAGTTTGTTACTATATTCTTGAAGTAACATACCTTCATAGAAACCATAGTCTGTGTATATTTCTGTTATTTTTTTTGCTGATAAAGTGTTTTTGTTAATTAAGTACACATATTTAGTAATAAATTTAGGACACTTTATTAGTAGAATAGATGTTAATATAATTATTATTAAACTTAGTAATGTGCTTATTATTCTTTTTTTAATATTTAGTTTTTTTAATGTAAATTGTTTTGATAATTTTAAATATAATATAAATAAAATAGTTAGTATTAAAGATTTTAGAATAGTTATAAATATCCATGAACCTATATTGGAAGTAGATGAAGTCATCATACTGATACTTGAAGGGTTTAGATAGTTTATATCACTTAGTATTACTGGTGAAGACATTATAGTGTATTTTATGTCATTTACTATTAACAATATTAAAGTTATTACATAGATTATTATTTTTGATATAGTTATGTTATTTGTAAGTACTTTAAAAAAGTATGTAAGTAAACTTAGTATGAGTGTAAACATTATTAATACTAGAGGATACTTGAAAACATTAAAACTGTTTTTTAAACATTCTAAATTAAAATCAAATACTTTTATTCCAAAAAATAGTGTTCCAAAATACAATATAAATATTGAAAATAATATGTAATTTATTGTGTATTTGTTATATAAAACTTTTTTAATTATAGAAATTATTTTTTTCTTTTTAGGTAACTCTATAATTTCTTCATTGTTTTCTACAAGTTCTTCTTTTTTATTTTCAACTTTAATATTTTTTATAGTTTTTGTTGTTTTTTTCTTAGGTGTAGTTTTTGATACTTTATTTGTTTTTCTTTTATTTTCTTTTGGTTTATTAGTTTGTTTTTTTACTACTTTTTTTTGAATATTAGATTTTTTATTTGTAGGTTTCTTAATTTCTTTTTGTGTTGTTTTCTTAGTTTTACTTGTATCTTTATTTGTCTTTACATTCTCTTTTTTAGTGTTTTTTTTTGTTTCTTCTTTTTTCATAATTCATTCCTTTTTTAAAAAACATATTATTTATTTAATATGCTTTTTTAATAAACTTTCATTTTGTTTTGTCCATTTATTTTTAAAGTATTCTCTTTTTTCTATAAATAAACTATTATGGTCTAATAGTCCTCCATCTGTTGTTTGATGAGGTAAATGTATTATTCCTAAATATGGACAGTATACTATTTCTTTACTAACATTTCTTACTTTTAAAGAAAGATCTGTGTCTTCATAGCAAGTTGGGTCGTATTTTTCATCAAATCCTTCAATTTGGTCAAATAATTTTCTTGTTAAAAGCATTCCTCCTGAACCTAAATAACTTATATCTTTTCTTCCTAACTTGTTTGCAGGCATATATTTATGTGGAAAACTATCAACTACATGATATGCATAACCTTCTTTGTTAAAAAATCCTGCTGCCCATCCGATTAGTCCTACATTTTTGTCAGTTTTTAATATATTTTCATATGGCTCTAACCAATATTTATTAGTAACCCATTGGTCACTATCTAAAAACATAATATATTCTTTTGTACTTAATGTTACACCTAAGTTTCTTCCGCTTGAGCATCCGTTTTTTGTGTTTTGAATTATTTTTATTTTATCACTATATTTTTCTTTTAATATTTCGTATGATCCATCAGTACTTCCATTATCTACTACTATTAATTCATAGTTATAGAGTTCATTATATTTTATTAATGAGTTAAGAGATTTAAATATTATGTTCTTGTTGTTATAGTTTAATATTATAATTGATAATTTGCCACTAAGTATTGAGTTATTTTTTTCTTTGTAAATGTTATTAATGATTTCTGTGACACGAGAGTGCCAACTATTGTTATCAATAAAATTATCTGCATCAAATTTATTTACTTCGTAATTTTTTTCAACTATGTTAATCCATTCTTCAGAAGTGTTTCCACAGTAAAGGTTAGGATATCCTTTTATATCAGGAAGTGTTGTTGACAATACTTTTGTGTACATAGAGATGTATTCAAATATTTTTAGAGGCGAAACAAAGTCACCTATTTCACCTGTTTTAAAGGGTATTAGTGAATAGTCTGTGTATTTTAAGTAATTAGGTAATTCTATTTGTTTTTTTAGTCCTAAAAAGTGAATGTTTTTTGGTAGTGTACTTATTAATTCAGTTAAGTTTTTGTAGTCACCTATTATGTTAATACTATAGTTTTCATTATGAAGTGCAAGTTTTTTTATTAAATCCCAATCAAACCAGCTACCCCATAAAGACCCATAATAAAGAAAAGTTTTTTCTCCAGTTATCATGTCTTTTGGTTTAGGTAATTCTTTTAAACCACAGAATAATTCTTCATCTACTGCATTCGGTAAATATACTGCTAATTTATTTTCAATATTATATTTTTCTAGGTAAGTATTTAATTGTTCAACTAATGGTTTTGCTGTTCCTACTAGTAAATCACTATTTTTAAGTAAACTAATTAACATAGACTCGTTAAAGACATCGTTACCAAGTGATGTTTCCCAGTTATCTATATTTTCATAAACTATTTTACATTTATTACTAATAGCAATATTTAGTATATCTTTAAATCTAAGTGATGGTGCTTCAAATATGAATAAGTCGTTATTTTTTACAATGTTTCTAACTTCTAAAATGGTTTTATCATTTATAAACATATGAGAAGACAAGGGCATTTCTAGGTTAAATTTTTTACTTTCTGAAGATTTGTATCCATATAGGTAAATTACATTATATCCCATTTTGTTAAATGTTTTTGCAAGTTGCGAGCATCTTTGTCCGCCTCCTATATCATAATAAGGTATACTTGCGACTATAAATACATTTGGTAGTATTTTTGGGTAACTATATGTGTTTTCATCTTTAGTGTTTTCTATTTTAGTAAAATCTAAAGATGTTCTTTTTATCATTTTTATTCTAAAAATTAATGTTTCATATAACCATTTAATTGTTTTGATTAATCCTTTTTCTTTTATTGATGTTATTATTTTATTTAGTTTTGACATGTTTTCCTCCATTCATTTTTACTAGAAATATTATACCAAATATTAGTGATAAAGACTATATTATTTTGTATTTTTATACCAAGAAATTATAGAACTTACTATTCTTTCACACAAGTTTTGCAGTCAATTATATTTCAAACATCAATTGAACCTTTATTGTATAAGTTTTTTGTTTTGTTAACAATTTATTTATATGTTATACTATTTAATGCTATGTGATATAATTAAGTTAGAAGATAGTGATTATATGTCTTTATTTATTAAAAAATATAAAACAAATATGGCGAAATTTATTTTGCTATAGTAGGCGGATATCGTTCAAATGATAAAATAAAACAAAAAGCCATAAAAAATATGGCCATTTTGAATATCTGAAAAAACAATATGATAATCCAATTGAATTTTTAAGTAATGAACTTGATAGATTAAAAAAAAATTGAAACAAAAGTTACCGTAACTTTTGATAAAATAGAATTTAATTATTTTGATGATGACACATTTAGATTGTTTATGCATACCTAAAAAGTATATTCAAAGATTTAAACATTACAGCTATTTTAAAGAATAAACAATATAATAACAATATTGAGTATTCTCTATCTAAAGCTTGTAAATTACTTACTTATTCTAGAATTTTAGACCCAGGAAGTATTAAATATACTCATGAACATAAAAATCAATTTTTTGAACCATTTGATTTAAGTCTCGATGATTTATATCGTTCTTTAAAACTATGTCAGATTTTTTGTTAAAAATGGGGTAAGAAAAAGGGGCCCTAAAAAAATCATCGTCCTGACCCTATCGTTGAAATGGGATTATTGTTTGACAAACAAGGCTTCCCAATATCTTACAATCTATTTCAGACAGCGCTTCTGAAAAAAGAAACTTTAGTTCCAGAAATTAAAAAGATTAAATGGTGACTCTATATTGATAAAGTAATTGTATTTGCAGACAAATGTCTTAATTGTTCTGATAATATGATTAAAACGGCTGGTATTGACCTAGATAAAAAGAACAGAGATGGTTATATTTATGAACAATCTGTCAGAGGTGCTGGCTAAGAATTTAAAGAATGAATTTTAAATGATGACTATACTAGGATAAAATAATTTACGAAGATGGTAATGAAATTATTTTAAAACTCAAATCCAGGGTATATCCAAAGAAAATGTATATAACTAGAGATGATAAATGATTAACAAAGAATGGTAATAAAAAGAAGCAATCAATAACTGTCGACCAAAAGCAAATGATTTATTATTCTCAAAAATATGCTGATAAGCAAAAAATAGACAGACAAATGCTTATTGAAAAAGCAAAAGATCTAATTAAAAATCCAGGTACTTACACAAGAGCAACTTCTTACGGAGAAGTATGGTATATAAATAACATTAAATTTGATAAAGAAACAGGAGCTGTTTCAAATAGTACAGAACTTTCTTTAAATACATCAAAAATTAACGAAGATGAAAAATTTTAAATGTACACATGAAGCTGGTAATTTATATAAATTTATAGGAAACAAACTAGAAATACAATATTTAAACAGAAAATTCCAAATAAACCTAGACATGAAATATAATACAAGAGAAAAAATTAAAAAAATTTTGAAATATTAAATAATTATTAAAATAGTACAACACTCAAAAAAGGGCTTTTGCCCTTTTTTTATAACGCTTTGCAAAGTTTTGCTGCAAAACTAAAGATTATACCAAATATTAGTGATAAAGACTATATTATTTTGTATTTTTATACCAAGAAATTATAGAACTTACTATTCTTTCACTAGCATGCCCGTCTCCATATGGGTTAGATGCATGACTCATATTATCGTACTCTTTTTTGTCTGTTAATAATTTTTTAGTTTCAGTGTATATTGTTTCTTCATTTGTTCCAACTAATTTTAAAGTACCAGCTTTTATACCTTCAGGTCTTTCTGTGGTGTCTCTTAAAACAAGTACTGGTTTACCTAAACTTGGTGCTTCTTCTTGGATACCACCTGAGTCTGTTAAAATTATGTAAGACTTGTTTTGAAAGTTATGAAAATCAAATACTTCTAATGGTTCAATTAATTTAACTTTGTCACATCCATTAAATATCTCATTAGCAATGTTTCTAACAAGCGGATTTAAATGTATTGGATAAATAACTTTAACGTCATCAAACTCATCTACTATTCTTCTTATTGCTTTAAATATATGACGCATAGGATCCCCTAGATTTTCTCTTCTATGAGCAGTTAGAAGAATCATCCTTTCACCTGGTTTTATCCATTCCAATTCTTTATGAGTATAATCTTCTTTAACTGTAGTAGACATAGCATCAATTGCTGTATTACCTGTTATATATATCTTATCTTCAGAAATATTTTGTTTAAGTAAGTTCTCTTTACTTATTTTGGTAGGAGCAAAATATAAATCAGTCATAGAGTCTACCATTTGTCTATTCATTTCTTCAGGAAATGGGCTATATTTATCATAAGTTCTTAATCCTGCTTCTACATGGCCAATAGAAACCTGATTATAAAATGCGGCTAATGCACCAGCAAATGTTGTTGTAGTATCACCGTGTACTAAAACTATATCAGGTTTAACTTCTTTTATTACTTCTTCTAAACCTAATAGGGCTCGGGAAGTTATTTCACTTAATGTTTGGCCTTGTTTCATAATGTTTAAATCATAATCTGGTTTAATATCAAATGTTTCCAAAACTTGATCTAGCATTTCTCTGTGTTGTGCAGTTACACAAACTATGCTTTCAATTTCTTTTCTCTTTTCTAATTCTTTAACAAGAGGAGCCATTTTAATTGCTTCTGGTCTTGTTCCAAATATACTCATTACTTTTATCATTTGTTATCACTTCTTTCTTTTTATCCAAAAAGGCGTCTATTTTAATGCTTTAACACCTTATTTTTTTACTGTCAGTTAGTTTTCTCATATGCTTAACTTTGTTCCAAATATACTCATTACTCCGGTCATTTTAATAATCTCTTTGTAAAATTATAAGCATCTTTACACATGTCTTCTAATTCCAATTCAGCTTTCCAATCAAGCTCTTTTTGAGCTTTTGATGGATCTGCATAACATATAGCAATATCGCCATGTCTTCTTCCTACGATCCTGTAAGGAACAAAAACTCCATTGACTATTTCAAATGCTTTAATCATTTCTAAAACACTATATCCTCTTCCAGTACCAAGATTATAAATATGCATTCCTTTTTTATCCATATTGAGCTTTTCAATACCTTTTACGTGGGCTTTTGCTAAATCAACGACGTGTATATAATCTCTTACTCCAGTACCATCTATTGTGTTATAATCATTTCCAAATACACTTAATATTTCTAATTCTCTGGTCGCAACTTTAGAAATAAAAGGCATTAAATTAGCTGGGATACCATTAGGTTCTTCTCCTATCAAACCGGATTTATGAGCTCCTACTGGATTAAAATATCTAAATATACAAATATTCCACTCATTATCCGACTTATATAAATCTTGTAGTATTCCTTCACAATATAATTTACTTGTCCCATAAGGATTAGTAGTTTTGCCTGTTTTACACTCCTCAGTAATTGGCATTATTTTGGAATCACCATAGACAGTGGCACTACTACTGAACACTAAAGTTTTTACATTATGTTTTTTCATAACACTTAATAATGTTAAAACACTGCTAACATTATTTATATAATATTCAAGTGGTTTACTCACACTAACTCCGACAGATTTGAATGCAGCAAAATCAATAACTGCATCTATTTCATTTTCATTAAATATTTTATCTAACAAGTCTTTATCGAGCATATTGCCTTCATAAAAATTAATGACTTTTCCAGTAATTTTCGTTATATTATCAAGTACATTTTTTTTGCTATTACTAAAATTATCTAGCCCAATAACGTTATAATTTTCATTTAATAATTCAACACAGGTGTGACTTCCAATATAACCTGCACAACCAGTAACAAAAATATTTTTCATTATTTCACCTTACTTTCTTTTAAAACAAATTTTTTAAGTACTTCATCTATTTGTTGATTAGCTTCATTATTAACTTGTTTACTTAATAATTTATTCTTCTGTAGCTTACATAATTTATCAAAAGTATTTATAAATAATTCACTATTTGTTGAAGAATAATTCACTTGATAATTTTTATAGCCGTAATTTTCATATAAATATCCAACTTTATTTTTGTAATGTTTATGAATGTCATATAACAAATTCAACGTTGGAACTCCCAACATATTTGATATAAGTGTTCCGTGATATCTCATACTTACACATACATCTAAATTTGAAATAGTATTAAATACCTCATCAACATTACTGGTATAATCCAAATTTTCTATGTTTTTATCATTCAAGTATTCAATAATTTTTTTATAATAACCTGTATCATTATTTAAATATTCATAAAATGGTATCATAACTATTTTATAATCCTGTTTTTTTTCTTTAAAATACTTAACAATATTTTTTGTAAGTTCACACAATTTATCATAATTATTTTCATTACAAACATAAATTAAACCAACTCTTGTGCATGAATCATTTTTTAAAGTTTTATTATATTTACAATAATCGAGTGTATATGCTAAATCATGGACTATCCTTATTTTATTAGTATTAATACCACATTTATTTAAAATCTTTAAACTATTAGTATCTCTTAAGGAAAAATAGTTGGCATTACTTGAAATATAATTTAGTTTTCTAATAAACTCTTTATTATTAAGTTCATAACTAGAGCTCAAGCCATAAAGAATAACATTTTTTTTACAAGTAATCATCCTATATGATAAATTAATAAGTGTTGTAGGTAATGATAGCATATTACTATTTAAAGTATAATCCGTATCATCAAGCAAAGCACCGCCACCAATAATTACAGTATCATAATAATTTGCTAATATATTAATATCAATAATGTTTTTAGGATAATGAATAATTTTACATTTTGGATAATCAGTTATATCAAAATTAAAATTTTCAGACATCATCACAGTTATATCTAAACCGCTATCAATTGGTGAGAGTTTATTTAATATCGAAAATAGCATCAATTCATCTCCTAAATTAGGAGCTCCATAAAACCCAACAATTAACACTCTGTTTTTTGATACATCAGTGTGTAGATTTATATATTCTAAATTTACATAATCTAAATTTTTAATTTGTTCTTCCATTTTTAATAAATCATCTTTCGCATTATTTTTAGCATTTATAAAATCATTGGATAAAGAATTTACATTTTTCTCTATCTCATCAATCTTTTTTGAGTACACATTAACAAAAGTATTACAATTTCTTATAAATCTTATGATTTTTTTTAACATAAGAATGGGCCTCCTTTATATCTTCTTAGATAAGTTTTTTGCATCTAACATACAATCTTCCATCGAACAATAAGTCCATGCACCATATCTACCGATACTATAAATATTATTTTCACTTAAATCGTTCATTATTTTTCTAACTAATTTATCATTTTCTGTATCAATATGTACATACGCTGGATTCATAACAATACTTTCATAAGCAACTAATTCAAATGAATCATCAATAACACCAACTTTTTTTAAGTTCTTTAATGTCTTATTTAATTCATCATCAATTTCTTCTTTACTTATCACAGCATCCTTTGGATAACCAATTTCAATATACATACTTAACTTATCAGAATTTAATATATTGTCATAAAAACCAATTCTATAAAAATTAATATCTTTATCAGGAAAATAAATCCAGTGTTCTTTATTATATTTAGATTTTTTATTAAAACCTAAATTAAATACTAATACCTTATTATAAGTTAATCTATCACTAAGTTCATTATATTCTAAATTATTAGTTAATTTTAAGAAAGTATTAAATGGTGAAGTATTAATTAAATTATCAAACACTACAACTTCCCCATTATTAAGTTTAGCTTCATGTTTTTCTAAATCTATTTTTTCTACCATAGTATTAAGTAATATGTTATCTTTATTAACATTTTCCATTAATATATCAATTATTACTTGAGCACCTTTCTTCGGATACATAAAAGTATTATTATATGAAGTATTTTTAGAATCCTTCATATTTTTAATAATAGCTTTTATATCAGCATAAGGAAAAAATCTTCCCATTGCATCTTTATCTAACTTAGTTAAATCACAAGCATATAATTTTTCATTGTATGGTTTTAAAAACATTTCAGTAATAGATTTACCAAACTTTCCATATAACATATCTAAGAAATTATCATAAATTTCTTTTTCTTCTTTATTAAATAAATCATATAAACAATCTATGAATTTATCTTTAGATAATTCATGGATATTTGTTTGAAATGGATAATCAACTAAAGCGTTATCAAAATAAATATATGTTTTTTTATCTTGCGTAACAAAATCATTTTTATCCAAACTATCAATAAACTTTTTCTTAAATTCATCAGTTTTAAAATGAAAGAAATGTCCAGCATAATCCCATACATAATCTTTATTATAATGAGTTTTACAATATCCTCCAACTTCACTATCTTTTTCAATAATTAGGTAATTTTCTTTGCAATAACTTGCAAAGGTCAAACCGGATATACCAGCGCCAATAATTAAATATTTAGTTTTCATCTATTCCTCCTAACAAACTTATACAATTTTATTACTAATGGACTAATAGGAAGTATTAACCCATTTGTCTTTCTGTTTAGTCTAATAAATTTTCTTGTTACTATTTTTGAATAATATACTTCTGGATGACTTTTTAATAATTTATCGAATGCTTTAAATTCTCTTGGTTTTTTTTGATATTCAGTAAGTATTATATAATGAGCATTTGCCATTGGATTAATTAGTTTTTCATAAATATATTGTTTTTTTAACTCTGATATATTTTTGTTATTTTCAACATATGTAATCATATTAAGCAACACTTTTTCATGTTGAAATCTATTTTTTATAAATGATTCTTTACTAACAGACTGACCAGATCTACCAATAAAATATCTATATATATCATAAGGGTAATATGTAATTGTTTTAGCTTTTTCTATTGAATAAATATTATATTCCATATCAACATAAAAGCTTTTTTCAGATAGTTTAAAATTAGTTTTCTTTAAAACTTCTGTTTTATAATTTCCCGTAGCTAAAATTGGCCCCCACTCACCAAATCCGTAGTTTGGAATACACAAATCTTCAAAATCATAATTAATATTAGGAATCATAAAATCATATATTTTTTTATGATTTAAAATATTATAAAATGCTAAATCTTCAGAATAATCAGTTATAACTATATCAGATGTTTCATTTTCTAGTTTATCAATTAATTTATCCATTTCTTGTGAATTAATCCAGTCATCACCATCTATTACTCTAAAATATTTACCAGTGGCAACTTTTAATCCTGCATTTATAGTTGAACCATGTCCACCATTTTCTTTATCGATAAAGTTAAATATTGAAGTTTTTTTATCTTCACTATATTCATTTATTAATCTATTAATAATTTTTGCAGTATTATCTTTAGAACCATCATTTACTGGAATAATTTCTATTTTATCAGCATTTTTACATGCCACTATTGTTGATATAGTTTTTTCTATATATTTTTCAACATTATAACAAGGTATAACTATTGATAATATTGGTTGTTTTTCTTTAATTATTTTTTTCTTTGTAATATCTAATTTTTTTGTTTGTTTAAATAATTCAATTTCCTTACCAGTTGTTTCATTAAAATTACATTTATTATATATAGAATCATGACAATCTTTAGAAATCTTTTTAAACAATTCAGGATTATTATATAGATTTTCTATAATATCTGCATATTCAACATAATTTTCTGTATTTGCATATATTTTATCTTTAGGCAAAAATTCTTTTACTGCATCATTATCTGATGTAACAACTGCAAGCCCTGACATTGCTGCTTCGCACATCGAAACACCTTGTGCATCATATCTTGTTGGGAAAAAAGCAATTCCATTTTCTTTGTGTTTTTTAGCAATCTCTTCATGTGTTAAAAATTCCCTATAGAAATGAACATTTTTAAATTTTAATAAAGGTTCTATTAATTTATCATAAGTATCTCCAGTACCATAAATATTAAAATTCATATTTTCAAAACACTTTCTTTTACTTAATTCAAGAATTGCTCTAACATTTAAATCAATTGCATATTTATTACAATCATCAAACCTTCTTATTAAAAACACATTTTTTCTTTGTTCAGGATTTTTTTCTACATATTTAAAAGTTTCAGAATCAATAATATTTGGAATTACATCATAGTTTTTAAATTTTATTTTTATTAATTCTTCACTATGTTGTTTTATCCAATTTGAAACAAAAATCCAATGAACATTACTTTTTTCATTATAATTTCTTATAATTTCATCATTATTCTTAAATTTATTTATTAAGTCATATGATAATGGTTGTTCATTTTTAAAATATTCAGTAGTAAATTTGCTCCAGTCCCAATACAATGTTTCTGGGCCATGAACCCATAAATATAATTCTGTTTCATCAAGATAACAAGCATCAAATACTTTAGCATATAGATCATCAAAAAAATGAACTAAAATTTTATCATATTTTTTATGTTGTAAAATCTGTCTTAAATTGCTAAAATTAACTCTTAAAACATCAATCCCCTCATAATTATATTTACAAATTCCATTATAATTATGGCAACATACCACATCAAAATTAATACCATGATCTTTATATGATTTTAACCTCGAATGAACAAAACCGCATAAATATTTATTTTCTAATGAAGGATATGATGGTGTAATTACAAGAATTTTATTATCATTATCAATATTCTCAAACATAAAATCATCTTCAGTTTTTAAACTTTCTTCAAGTACTATTTTTTTTATTTTTACAGATGAATGAGGAAATACTTTTATAGCAAAAATATAATTATCCCCTTTATTAACATTAATAGCATTTTTTGAATTTAATGATAATTCACCAATCAATTGTTTTTTTAAATTAAATACACATAAATTAGCAGATAACCCCTCTATAGACTGTCCTTCATAATAAATTTCAAAAAAATCGCTTTTTGCTTTTATTATTTTAGGAATAATATAAAATCCATATGTATTACCATTATTAAAAATTTCAAAAAAAGATTTTTTCTTTTTATAAAATGTTTTTTCCCCTTTATATTTGTATATTTTCTTATTTAACAAATTCATTATTACACCTACTTACTTTCCATATATTTTTTATATTCATCACAAATTTCTTTTCCACCCATTTTTATCATTTTTCCATGGTCTAGCCATACTACTCTGTCACACATTTTTTTGATTTGTTCAATTGAATGGGAAACAAATAATACAGTTGTACCTCCATTAATCATTGAAAGCATTTTTCTTTCACTTTTTGCTTGGAAAGCTATGTCTCCAACTGAAAGTATTTCATCTACTATTAGAATTTCAGGTTCTACAATTGTTGCAATTGAGAAGGCTAAGCGCGCTACCATACCTGATGAGAAGTTTTGTACTGGTACATCTAAGAAGTCTTTTAATTCTGAAAATTCAACTATTTCATTAAATTTAGAATCTATTAATTCTTTAGTGTAACCCATTACTGCACCATTTAGATAAATATTTTCTCTTGCTGTTAGTTGAGGGTCAAAACCTGCTCCTAGTTCTATCATTGGACAGATGTTACCATAACTATCTACTCTACCTTTTGTGGGTTTCATAACTCCAGCAACTATCTTAAGTAGAGTTGACTTTCCAGCACCATTTGAACCAATGAAGCCGATTACTTCACCTTTTTTAACTTGAAAATTAACATCTCTAAGGGCCCAAAATTCTTCTTTCTTTTTATGCTTTTTTTCTTTATTAAACATATCAACGAATCCTTGCTTTATTGAGAAACCTTTTTCGATACCTAAGTTAAATCTCATTGATACGTTTATAACATTAATCATTATATCTTCCATGTTAACCTCCTTTATACATAATATATAAATTTATCTTGTTTTTTCTTAAATAGAATCATGCCAATTAAAAGGGTTACTACACCTGATACAGCACAACCTAGGAATTGTCCAATTGTAGGAATATTACCATAAAGTATTATTGTTCTTGCAAAATTTATTATTTGATACATTGGGTTTAGTTTCATTAAGAATTGTAATGTTGGATTTGATATTAGCTTTATATCATACATTATTGGTGTTAAGTAAGTCCATATGGTTGTTATTATTCCGTAAATGTAGAACATATCTCTTAGGAAAACTGCTATTGTTGATAATATGAAACCCATACCTAATGTGAACATGAATAAGCAAATAAAAGAGTATGGAAGTAACAAGTGTCCCCAGTTAAGTCCTGTACCAGTTAGTATTATTACTGCATATAAAGGAATTAGTGTTAATAAGAAGTTTATTCCTACAAATATGCATTTAGAAAGTGGGAATATATATTTTGGCATATATACTTTGTTAATAAGAGGGAAGTTTGCTACTACACTACTCATTGCTAGGTTTGATGCTTCAGTAAAATAGTTAAAGTAAGTAAGTCCTATCATTAGATATGCTAAATAACTTACCCCTGGGGTTGAAAACTTAAATACGTTTGAAAATACTACTGCCATTACTGCCATCATAAGTACTGGGTATAATAAACTCCATACTACTCCTAGTGCACTTCTTTTATATTTTACTTTAAAATCTCTACTTACTAATTGTTCTAATAGAAATTTATATTTTTTTATACTATATATTAGATTATTGATTATTCTTTTCATCTTAGACTCCTTTAACATTTTTTATTATATCAAATATTGGAAGATAATACTAGAAAAAGACTAATTTTAGTTATGTTTTTTTATTTTTTGTATTTAAAGAAATACCACTTATAATATTTTAGTGATATCTTTCTTTCATTTGAATATGTATTTTCCAATATAATAGTTTACAAGTGTTGTAGATATGCAAGAAATAGTTTTTGATATTATATTTGGACAGTTTAATTCTAATAATAAGTATAGTATTGATGAATCAATAAATAATCCCATAGTTCTTGTTCCTAAGAATAAGTAAAATCTTTTTAGTTTTGATTTTTTGCTTATAAATATTGTTTTAAATACGTATTTTGAATTTGCATGGTAAGACATTAATACAGATAATATAAATGCTATACTATTTGCGATTAATGGTTCTAAATTAATAAATTTACTAAATATACAATATAATAGTATTTCTATTATACTTATTAAAACTCCAAATATACAGTATTTAATAAATTTTTCTTGTTTATTTAATATTTTTTTCATATTTTTTTCCTTTGCTTTTTTAATTATAGCATAATTTTATATATATTAAAAGAAAGACTAGAATTTAGCCTTTCTATTATAATATGTATTTAAGAATAATATGGTTAACATATATTTAAAAAGTGTACCAAGTTGTTTAAATCTTTTTGGTTCTTTAATCATTCTATATAACCATTCTAATTTAAGATTTCTATATATAAGAGGTGCCCTTAGAGTATTTTTACTAACTACATCAAATGTTCCACCAACTGGCATGATTATTTTAATATTCTTGAATTTGTTTTTGTTTTTCATTATAAATTTTTCTTGTTTAGGACTACCTAAGGCTACAAATAATATATCTGGTTTTGTTTTTATTATATCATTTACTGCTTCTTTTTCACTAATGTATCCATTTTTAAAACCTACTATTTTGATACCTTTATATTTAGTTTCTAAACCTACTTTAGTATTATAAACAGATCCTTGTTTAGCACCATATAAATATATTTTATATTTTTTCTTTACTGAAAAATGACAAATTTTTTCAAATAATTCTACTCCTGGAATAGATTTATTTATGTTACCACTTGTTAGTTTACTAGATAAAACTATTCCATTACCATCTGGTATGTTATAATTTTCTTTATTAAATTCATCTACACTTTTTATATCTTTATAGAAATTCATTAATATTAATGGGTTTATATTATATATAATATTTTGTTTTTCACTAGACATTATTTCATCAGTTAGTTCTTCAATATTTTTTGTACTAGTTTTAAAACCTATAAAGTATTCAAAATCTTCTTTTTCTTTTTTATTCATTATTGATAAATGATAACCCATTACAAATGATAAAGGTAATATTGTACTTATTGCATTTAGAATGTTTCCAGTATAGAATGAACATATTAAGTAGTAAGTTGTGATAAATAAAAGCATTCCGTTTTCATAAGTAAAGTATTTTTCTAAGTTAAATAATGTTTTTAAGTATAAATATATTAATATTACTACATATACTCCTAAGAGCATTATTACTCCAATATAACCTACTGAATAGTACTGCATAATAAAATCATTTTCTATGTTAAATATGTTCATTATTCTGTTATAACCAATTCCATATATGTTGTCTTTATTATTATTGTTAAGTGATTTTACTCTTTTTATTATAGATGCTTCTAAGTATCTTGTATCATTTATTTTAGTTGTATTTCTACTTATATATTCTTCATAGAAATCTCTATCTTTTTCAAGTGGATAGTATTTATTATAAAATTCAGGTACTATGTTATAGTTTAATAATAATTTTTTAAATTCTTTATCACTTAGGTTAAGGGCTTCTTCAATAGTAATTGAACTTCTGTTAACTTCTCTTTCTTTAAATAATTCGTTATAGTAGGCATTTCTACTTTGAAGCGGAGAGTACTTATATAGTAATATACTCATTAACAAAAGTATTATGTGTGTTAAGATTATACTTAGTTTTATTTTACTTTCTTTTATACTTGTTAAAATGTATGCAATTAATGAGATACCTAATATTATAAATACTGAATAAGAAGATACTCTTGTACCTAGCATAAACATACTTATTACTGAAAGTGTTAGCGTTATTGTGTTAAATATTTTTTGTTTATTTTTAATACTTAGTAATAGTACTCCAATATATAGTAAAAGTATTCCAGATATTTGATTTGTTAAATGAAAGAATCCTTTTGTAGATGCTTCTAAGAAGTTTGTATTTTTATAAAACCATTCAAATATGTTATATTTTGGATGTTGAAAATTATAGGATGTATAACCTATTTTAAATATGTTTGTAATTATTATAGAAAAAGATATTATAAATGCAGATATTTCTATTAATTTATAAAATTTATTTTTAGATATACTTAGTTTATATATTGAATAAATTATTAGTATGTTCATAGACATTTTTATGAAGTATAATAGTTCTTCATATAAGTTATAGTTTGTTTCTACTTTAAAATTAGATGTGCTAACTAAGTGAAGTATTATATAAATTAGTAATAATATAAAATAAGTTATTAATAATTTTTTTTCTTTTTTAGTAGAGTATTTTATAAATATTATTAGGAATATTAGTGATATAAAAATTATTCTTATTAGAGTTGATACTGGGTTATAAAATATATGTAGATCTAGTAATATAGATAATACATATAGAATCATAGTTATGTTAATTAATTTTTGTTTATTTAAGTTTTTCATGTTTTACTCCTACCATATTTTTATTATTGTTATTGTTATGGCAAGTATTCCTATAATTGATAACATTGCTTTTTCTCTTGTTGTTAGTTTTTTTAATTTTATTGGTGTTATGAAAAGAATACCTGTTATTAAAAGAGTTATTGGAAATATTATATTTCTATAATTTTTACCTACTAGGAATGTTATAAAGTAAACAAGTGGAATTATTATAGCACTACAAGTGATAGGCATTCCAATAAATTCTTTTCCATTACTTTTTTTAGTTGTTGATAACATGTTGAAGTAAGCTAGACGAATTACTCCTGTGATACAGAAGAAGATACTTATTATAGTTGTGTAAATGTTATTATAAGACATGTTTTTTACTATCATCATTGGTAATACTCCAAAAGCAATAGCATCGTTTAATGAGTCTAATTCTATACCATATACTTCATAATCTTTAAGACTTTTAAATTTTCTAGCAACTACACCATCAAAAGCATCACATATTGCTGAAAATATAAGTGCAAATATTGCGTACATTGTTTTTCCATTACTAGCTAATATTATTCCAAATATTGCTGAAGCAGTTCCAGTCATTGTTACCCAGTCACATTTTCTATATACTCCAATTGGTTTTATTTTTTTTAACATAATTATTCCTACTTTCTTTATTCATTTTTTATTGTTATTACTTTTTTGTCTATTTTGGTTTTGAATCAGTACCAATGTTTATAATTTTTCTTTTTGCGGTAACTATTATACCATGTTATTTTAAATATGTAAATTAATCATAGAATTGGTTTCTTTTTAATAATTCTTTATCTACGTATGAACTACCTAACTTTTCACTAAGAGTTTTTTCTCCACTATATAAATTAGTTCCAAAACCAAGTTTGTTTCCTTCTATTTCAAAACCTAAACTTGCTAATATTGTTGGGTATAAGTCAAAATTATTAAAGTGTCTATTCTTGTTATTTTGTTCTTTTTGTTTAGAATTTATAAATGCATTATAGATAGTTCTATTATAGTTTTTGTATCCATTATAGTAACTATTTTGCATTGTTAAATGGTCTCCTAGTACTACTATGGTTGTGTTTTTATAAAAGTCATTACTTTTAATCCAGTTAATAAAATCACTTACTCGTTTACTTGAACAAGCATATACATTAGATAAATTTGTTTCATATTTGTTCATACAGTCTTCATCTAAATAGCCATCTTTAAAATGAGTATCCATAGTAAATAAAGTAACTGCAAATGGTTTATTTGATTCACTAGATTTTAGTATTTCTTTTTTTGCTATTTCAAATAATTTTTTATCTTCTACTCCCCACCATTTTTGATAATCTTTATCTATATATTTTTTTTCTTTCATTTTATTATAGTCTATTATTTCATAATTACCATGTTCTTTGTAATACAAGTCTGTTCCTGCAAAGGATGCTGGGCTTCCTTGTATTAATTTTAAGTTATAATTATTTTCTTTTAGTATATCACCTAATGTTTTAATATTTTTTAGTGGTATATTTTTTTTAGAATAGCCTCTAAATAAGTTTATGTCTACTGGAGTAGCAGAACTTGATGAGACTAACGAACCCATTGTAAAACTTGCAACTGTTATGTTTTCTGGTCCTCCAAATTTGTCTGTATTTGAGAAGTTTGTGTTTTCTTTTAGAATAGTCTCTAACTCGGGGATTCTTGAAGTAGTAAATGTTCCACCATTTTCTTTTGAGATTAAACTAGTTTCCATGCTTTCTAAATATATTAATATTAAATTGTTTTTCTTACTAGGTGCAGTTACTTTAACTTTGTTTGTATCTACATAATATTTTTCATATATATTAGTTTTCTTTAATTTGTAATAAATGTATTTATCAAGTTGGTAATTTTTTAATGTTAAAAGTGTACTAAATACTAATAATATTATTGTGTATTTTTTTATGAATTTTTTTAATGGTAATAGTTTAAAATATTTAATTATTAATATTGGTAATATAGTTATTACACTTGATGTTAAAAAGAAATATAAGCATGTTTTTATAATTTCTATTACAGATGTTATGTTTCCTACACCTTCTTTTCCATTTGCAAAATAATATATTAATTGAAAAAAGTTTGTTTTTAATAGTACTGTTTTTACATAGTAACTAGTACTTAATAATATATTTGATAAAAATAATAATATATAATAAATAATCATAGTCTCACTTCCACTTAATATATTTTATCAAATTATAGATAAAAATAAAAGAGCATAAGCTCTTTTAGTAATTAATCTTAGAAAAATTATTAATTCAAAATGACATAAAATCAATGTTTTATCAAAGATAATTCTTTTTTTAATTTTTTATAATTCGTATTTTGATTTATATCTTTTTCTTTCACTTGTATTTAGTTTTATGTTTGATTTATTCATTTGTTGTTTATAATTATTTATTATTTCATCTTTATTAGCATCATCAAGTTCAATGCTTCCATTCAACTCTAGTAAATGCAATCCACCATCAACTTTTCCATATGCTAAGAATAAGTATGTTTTTCCAGGAATAAGTAACTCATCTACATAATCTCCTTCGCTTATTAAATACAAGTCACTATCGTTATAACCACCATACATATCTAATTGCACTTTGTCGATTAAATTTCCTTTTAAATTTTTAGAAATATCTACTAAATAATTACTATAAACCATAATATTTTTTTCTGGATTATAATAGCTTCCTAAGTATTTATCAACTTTTCCTATAAAAATGTAATCGACTTCTTCAACTGCTTCATTTATATTAAATGGATTAATCTTAAATGTACCAGCACTATAAATAATGTTTGTATTATTTTTGTTAAATGAATTATTAGTATCTACTCTATATCTTTCCTTTATGTTTTTCTCAAATATTAGAGATAATGTAATAATGATTGTTATAGTTAATAAAGTTATAATTTTCTTTTTCATGTTTCCTCCTATTTCCATAAACAATTATAAGATTGCATATCTAAAGATGTTATTTTGGCCGACGTATGAGGGCCAAATGTTGACATAATTGCTTGAGTTTGATTAACATCTCTATGAGCTAATCCAAGTGCATGTCCCAACTCATGCATAGCAGTTCCTTTTTTCTGAGCGGGAGTGTATGTGTCCATAACGTAAGTATTGAAAGATATTTGACCTGTAATTGTATCACCTGCAAAAGAACTTACCTCATAGTAATCTTTTACTTTTACATCAAATCCGCTGCTGATTCTAACTAATTTTTTATTATTCCATTCTGTTACTGCACTAGTAAATACTTGTGTATATTTTGTGAATTGAGATATCCATGTTAATTGTTTGTTTGTAACACTACAATATCTTCCCTCTGTATATGAACATCCGGATTTAATTTGACATGACGCTTGTACATCGTCAACATAGATAAACAAAGCTGATGTGATTATTATCAAAATTAATGTTATTTTATTTTTTTTCATTTTTCCTCCTTACCTATAATAACATTATCTCTTTATAATTACATTTGATTTCCTCCTTCCTTTTTTATTTTATATATAATATACTTCTGGAGTATTATATATTTTTCAAATTTTAACGACATCTTGATATTACTGCACTCATGTAACTTATACTTTTTTCTAAACATTACCTCTTCATGTAGTTACCTTTGTATTTATATTTTATCATAAACATCTTTTTTTATCAATATAACGTTTTTAAAAAAATAAAAGAGCATAAGCTCCTTTTATGTGTATAATAATTATTTTTCGATTAAAAATGTTAATATGTTGTTTATATCTTTTTTTCCTAAAACTATATCACTTATTAAATCTATTACTTCCATTTTTACTTTTTCTTTTTTTATTAACTCTTTCATTGATTTCAGTGTGTATAAGCCTTCAACTGTTGTTGTTTTCTGATAATCATTTGCAAGAGTATACTTTCCTTCACCAAGAAGTTTTCCATATGTGAAGTTTCTACTAGAGGTACTTGTACAAGTCATTAGAATATCACCAAATCCTGCAAAAGAAAGTATTGTTTTTTTGTTACCACCTAGTTTATCAATTAATTCTTTTATGTCATTTAATGCTTCTGTTAAAAATAGTGCTTTAGTGGATTCACATGTATTCATTCCATCTAATATGCCAGAAAGTATTGCCATTACATTTTTTATTGAACCACATACTTCTACTCCAATTATATCTAATGTTTCTCTTACTTTGGTTGTTTCGTTTTCTAACATTGTTTTTACTAAGTCTCTTGTTAGTAAATTTGTTGATGCTAGAGATAAACCTATTGGTGAAGAAGTAACTATATCTTTTGCAAATGTTGGTCCACTTATTACAGCAATTTTACTTGTATTTATGTTTCTTTCTACTACTTCACTCATAAACTGACATGTTTTGTTTTCTATTCCTTTTGTTGCGATTAGAATATGCATTTTTGAAGTTACGTATTTACTTATTTTTTTAGTTATTTCATCTACACTTCTTGCAGGTACTGCAATTACTACTAAAGTACTAGATTTTACTGCTTGTTTTATATTGTTAGTAAATTTTATTTCTTTTGGTATAGTAAAGTTTTCTATTCTAGGAGTTAGTCTTGTTTTTGTTAAAGAACAAACTTCTTTTCTATTATTTGAATAGCATACTACTTCATAGTTGTTTTTGTTAAATATTGTACTTAATGCTAGACCATAAGCACCTGAACCTAATATGCAAACTTTCATTATTTTTTATTCTCCTTTTTCTTAAATATCACGTTTGTTTTAAATACTAAGTATAGTAATATAAACATTAATAGTATATAGAATATTATCATTTCTTTCTTTTTACCTATTGCATAGAAGATACTAACTACACTGAATATTAAATCAACTACATAAATTACTAGTATTGTTTTTCTTGTTGATAAGTGTTTTAATAGTTGATGATGTATGTGTTCTTTGTCCGCTTGTCCAATTGGTTTTTTGTTTAATGCTCTTCTTATTATTGCAAATAAGGTATCTGTTATTGGAAGAATTAATAGTACTAATGGAATTAATAATGAAGTAAGTGTTACTGTTTTAAATCCTAATAACATGATTACACTTATCATTAGACCTAAGAAGGTACTACCAGTGTCTCCCATAAATATTTTTGCTGGTGGATAATTAAATACTAAAAAACCTAAAGTTGCTCCTAACATAATAAATGATAATATTATGTCTAACCCATTAAATTTGTTTAGGATTAGAGCGATTACTCCAATTGTTAGGAAGTATATAGAAGATATTCCTGCACATAAGCCATCTAGTCCATCAATTAGGTTAACTGCATTTATTATTCCTACAATTATTAGTATTGTTATATATGGAGACATCCATTTAAAGTTTAATGATAAACTAAATATATCTACATGAGTTAATTTTAGACCTCCATAAAATACTACTATTAAGGCTACTAGTATGTGTATAACAAACTTATATCTTGCTTTTATTGGTTTAATGTCATCAAATATTCCTAATAATAGAATTAAGAATGATGCAATTAGTATTGATATCATTAATGGATTTTGATTACCAAATAATATAAAACCAAATAAGAAACTTAGAAATATTGCTATTCCACCTAGTAATGGAGTTGGTTTTTTGTGAACACTTCTTTCGTTTGGTATGTCCATTATGTTCATATTTTTTGATATTTTTATCATTAAGTGTGTTAGTATCAATGATGTTAAAAATGTTGTTAATATTATTATAAATACGTTATAACCATTTACTATAAAATTCATAAGTCACCTCATTATTAATTATACTAAAAAGTAAAGTAAAAAACTAGAGGTTTTCTCTAGTTTTCTGTTTCTTCAGTGTTTTCACTTTCTGATACGTCAGGTCTATCTGGTTCAGTTGGTTTTACTGGGTCAGGAATTACTGGGTCAGTTGGTTCAACTGGCTCAGGATCTTCTACTACATTATTTTTTTCTACTTTTACTATAACTAATTTAATACTACTTACTGTTTCAACTAATACTCCATCATGAATGCTTTGTCCGATTATTTGATTATCATAATATCCAGGAGAACTTACAGTTTCAGTAACTATTTCATAAAATATACCACGATTACTTAAGTAAGATTTAGCACCTTCTAAACTATATTCAGTAAAGTCAGGAAGTAATTCTTTTCTTGCTTCGTTATAATAAGTTTTTCCAATTACTGTTTTTTCGTAAGGTATATTTAGGTCAAAGTCAAATGTTTTTAATTCTTCTTTTTTAACCATATTTAAACTTACTTTTAGAGCCTTCACTATTTCGTCTAAACTTTGTTTATAGTATTGGAAAGTATAAGTGTAACTTGAACCATTATATACATATAAGTCATATCCTGTTAGGAATGTTTTTGTTATATTTAAGTTTACATCTCCACCTTTTAAAAGCATATTTTTAGCAACATTATACATTGATAACATTTCTTCAGTAGTCATATTTGTATCCATGTTATTACTTATTGCATCTAATATTTTATAGAAATCATTAACATTTCTTACACTTTTTAAACTTTGTATCATTCCTTCTACAACCATTTGTTGATGTTGACCTCTTTGGAAGTCACCTAAAGGTAATGTTTTTCTATGTCTTGCAAATGCTAGGGCTTGTTCACCATTAAGAGTTTGTACGCCTTTATTTAAACATATTGTTTTGTCACCAAATTGTCTATCTGAGTTTTGTTCACAGAAGTCAATTGGTACATCTATTCTTACTCCACCTAGTATATCTACTAAGTCTACTACACCTTTAAAGTTTATTTTTGCATAGTAGTCTATATTTAATCCAGTAAAGTTTTCTACTGTTTTGATCATACAACTAGTTCCGCCCCAACTTGCTGCATTTATTTTATTTAGTCTTCCACCACATGCCATTTTAACATATGTATCTCTTGGAATACTAAACATGGTTGCTCTTAGGGTTTCTGGGTCAAATGTTACTAACATTATTGTGTCACCATTAAAGGAACTACTTGTTTTTATTCCTTCTCCTTCAGAGTCAATTCCTAAAAGTAACATTGTAAATGGTTTAGTTATTTTGTTATTTGTACTAATTGTATCTTTTTCTACATGTTTCTTTTTATATGTTTTTTCATACTTAGTTATCTCAAATATATTAGTATTTTTATCATATGTTTCTATGTTTGAGAATTTTGATTCATAGTTAGAAGTTATAAACATTAAATCTACTTCTTTATTTAAGAATGCACTCATTAAAGTTATTAAGTCACTATATTTAACTATTTCGTTAGATTTATTTAAGTTATATTTTTTTATTACTTCGTTTGGTAATATGTATAAACTTATGTCTTCTTCATCAGAAATAATACCTATTTTTTTACCAGTTATTTTATCTATTTTATATTCTTTTAATGAGATAAGACTTGTGCTGTAGATTATTTCATCTTTATGAATTTTATCTAAACCTATATATGCTTTGTAAAGGTAGAAAGAAACTACAAATGTTATTATACTTAGTATTAGTGAAAAGATAATACTTATTATTAGTTTTTTCTTTTTATTATGTTTTACTGCATTTATAAGTGAGTAAACTAGTGTTATTGTTAATAATATTAATAGAAAGCTAGCCATTATTCTAAAGAATGTTTCTATGTTTGAAAATAAGAATAATGAATATATTAAGAAACCTGTTGTTAATATTAGTATTGTTGTAAATAACCCCGATAGTATTTTGTATATTAGTGTTTTTTTCATTTTTTATTCTCCTTTGAGCATTATAATTATACTAAACTTCAGTTTTTGTTTCAAGTGTATTATCCTTGTTTTCTTCTTCGTCTAGTTCTTTTTTATTTTCTAAAGGAGTATCTTTTTCTAATTTTTCTTTCATTATTTTTCTTATTTTCTTTTTTCTTTTTTTGTTATTTATGAAAGATATTAGAAGAATTAATAGTAATAATAATGTTTCTACTCCTAGTACTATTATGATTAATAAATAGTTATCTATTCTTTTATTTAAGTCGTTTAATAAAGAATTATCATATTTAATAAATGCATTGTTAGTTTTGTCATATTGGTAGTATCCTTCTAAACCAGTTTCAATATTTACACCATATACGATATAGAAGTTATCACTATCCTTGTAAGTATAGGCATTTACTTTTTGTTCATTTATGCTTAGGTTTGTTTTAGTAAAGTTTTTTAAAGTTTCTTTTGGTTCTTTTATAAATAATGTTATTCCATTAGTTTTTAATTCTTTATATAAGGTGTACGAATTATTAGTATTATCATATATGTATAAATTGGTTTCTCCAGTTTCACTTTTAAGTCCTACTAGAGTGTATTTAGTTATGTCACTTATGAATGATGGAACTTCTATACCATTTATTGTTGTAGTTGACTCTTTAAACGTATTTGGTGCAGTTAGTGTACTAGCACGTTTTACAATAGTGTATTTTACATTATCTATTACTACTTCAATTGGATTTTTATCTTCAACGTTTACTTTTAATATATACGTTTTAACACTTCCATTTTGTGCAGTTACTTTTATTTCAAATTTATTTTCTCCTTCACTTACTTCTACTTCTCCTAGGCCAGTTATTGAGGCAGTTTTATCTTCAACTGAAGCAGTTAGTGTTACTTTTAATACATCACTTGGTACTGATACTGAGTACTCTAGTTTGTCAGAAGAGAATTCTTCGTTAAGAGTGTAACCTTCTACACCAAGTGTTTTTAAATTATTGTTTTTTGAATAACTTGCTTCTAATTCTTCTTGTGTTATTGCACTTATTCTTGTACTTCCATTTGATAAACTCATTTGTGATTCATCAAATGCATAAGCATTTGAACTACTTATACTTACTGTACTTTTTCCTTTTGAAATTGATTTGAAAGTATATGTGTATGATGCACTTTTTGTGTTTCCATTAGATGCATAGTCAACTATATGTGTGTTACCACTTATTAGTTTAAGTTTGCTTGAGTCATAGTTTAGGCTATATTCCCATGAACCTAATGGGGAAGTACTTGATACTGTTACTGTTACAGTTACCTGATTTCCTACAACTAAACTACTTCTACTTGAACGCACGCTGATGCTTCCTGAGGCTGCTTTTAAAGAAGTGCTTGCTGTAAACATTAATAATATTGTTAAAACTATTGATGTAAATAATTTAATTTTTTTCATACTTTATTCTCCTTTATAATCTAATACTTCCTAGAATATGTTTTTGTATTCTAAGTAAATCTAATATATTAGTTGTTCCATCAAGGTTAGTGTCTGCAGATTTTAATTGAACGCTATTTAAAACACTAGAACCTAATAGATGTTTTTGTAATTGAAGCAAATCAAGTATTGTTACTTTTCCGTCTCCACTTGTATCTCCAGTTACTATTAAAGTGTATGTTCTTGATTCTCCAGATGGAACAGTTATTTTTATTTTTTGATTTGTTTTTATTAAGTCACTACTAGAAGAAGCACTACCACTTGACTCATATATGTTTACAATGGCATTTGAATTTTGTTTGTTTATACTTTGAATTAGTGTACTTACTAAAGTTCCAGAGCTTATATTAAACATTAGAGTATCATTTGTTTTAACTGATAGTTTACTAATTATATCATTTACTGTAGTTGTATCTTTTACTTTGATAATTGTTAGTTTGTATGTTCTAGAGTTACCACTTTCACTTGTTACAGTTATTTCATGAAGTGTTTTTGTTCCTGTTAGAGTAACTAAGCCAGTACCTGTTATTGTTACGTTAGAACTTGTTGGAGTAACACTTATATTGTACTTGTCTAATCCATCTTCAACATATATTGTTTGTTCTAATAAGTCTTTATCAAAAGAGGTTACTGTTTTACCATTAATGGAAATGCTCTCCAAAGTTGTAACTGAACTTTTTGTAGTTGGTAAACTTACTGTTTTTGGCATGTTTAAGTAGACTGGGATATAGAACTCGAATGGTTCATCAAGTAAGTTCATGTCTTTGTATGCACTATAAGCATCTGCTGATTCGCTTGTTGGTGCTAGGATATTAGTTTGATATTGGTTTGTGAAGTTTGGAGCAAGAGCGGATGGATCTACATTAAATCTTTGAGTGTATAATGTGTATTGTCCTGCGGCTATATAGTTATTTGCAATTTTTTGTGCTCCTCCATATATTGCTTTATATCTTTCGTTCCAAGGTCTACCATAAGTATCGTTTCCTCCACATCTTGAACCGCATGCATATATTAAACCATTTAGTACTGGGTTTGGATAACCACTTCTAGCATAAGCACCTATATTATAAAAATTATATAGTCCTTGTAAGTTATAACCTTTATATAATTCTGTATAAGTACCAGATACTGCAACATAACTTTCTTTAGTTGCACCTTCTTGATTTGAACGAGTTGCTAGATGTACTGGACTTATGTTATGTTGAAATCCTGCATCTATATAAATAAATTTGTAATAATCTGTGTTTAAAAAACTTCCAGAAAATATTTTTGAAATTGTGTCATAGTATCTTTTTGTTATTTCGCTATCTTTATTTAGTGAAGATTCTTTTCCACTTCCATAGTTATATTTTAAACTTTCAAACATGAATATAAATTTTTCTGTTAAGAAGTTTCTTGGGTCTAGGTAAAAAGCAACTACTTCTTTTTTGGCACGGTACCAATTAGCACCATCTAGGCCAATATTGTCTACTCTGTAAAGGTCATTTGCATAATTTATAAGAGCAACATTATCGTCTTCTTTTGTTACAACTGTGTCCCAATAGTAATTAGTTTTAACTGGTTTAAATGTCCAGTTTGGATGCATACTGTGAAGTTTATTTAAATAAGGTGTGTAATCTTCTGGAAAACCTAAACTTATTAAATATTTAGTATATTCTTCATCTTCTTTTGTCATTTCTTCTTTTGTTAGTACAAATTTAGAACATACATAACCTGTCACATTATTATCTGTTGTTATTTTATAGAATCCTTCTGCACAGCCAGAACCTGTAACTTTTGAACCAATTATCTTTACGTTTGTACCTGGTAAAAGTGTTGTTAAAAGTGTGCTACTGTAAGACGCTTCTTTTCTTAGTTGTATGTTTACTCCGTTTATTCTTGCTTCAAATGATTCTGTGTTATAGTCCACTTTTCCTGTACTAGGTGGAGTACCAATCGATACATATAGACCACATATATAAAGTTCTTCATTGTTATATTTTAATTTATACCAACCACTTGAACAGGCTTTGTCACCAACATTATATAACTCATCACTAACTAGGTCTATTACAGTGTTTTTGGAGTTTATTTGTTTAACTCTGTCGTAATTTGTACCTGGGCCAGTTCTTAAACCTACATAAGTATCTGTTGTATAGCCTTCAAGGGCATTGAGTTCCCCTACAAATAAAATGTTTATTAAAACTATGGTTAATATGATTAAATACTTCTTCATTAATGCCTCCTTCTAGTTTATCATTTAATATTATAACATTTTTTTTACTTGTTTTGTAGGGGGTATAGTATAAAATTTACATTATTTAATTAAAGATAATATTTTATTATATAGTAAGGTATTTGCAGTTTCTAATGACATATTTTCTATGCTAAATGGTTTACCTATTTTAATAATTAGGTCTTTACTTCTAAAAGAGTATGAACCTTTTATACCAAAAGGTACTATTAAAGAGTTAGTTTTTTGTGCTAAAGATACAGCACCAAATTTAAATGGAAGAAGTAATTCGTTTGTTTTGTTTCTTGTTCCTTCTGGAAATATACCTATTGCACCTCCATTATTTAAAACATTTATTGCTTTTGATTTAGCAGTTGGGTCCTTTTCTTTTCTATTCACTGGTATACAATGTACCATTTTAAAGAACCAACTTGTCTTTTTATTATCAAAGTATTCTTTTTTAGCCATGTAAGTTATTACTCTTTTTGTACTTATTATTATGTTACATTGGTCCATTAAGTGTTTATGGTTACCTGCAATAATAATACTTCCTTCTTTTGGAATGTTTTCTTTACCTATTATTTTTGGATTATAATAAAATTTATATATTGGTGTTAAAATAGTTCTTAAAACTTTATATGCTACGTTCATTTGATTAACTCCTTTTCAATTATTTTCATCAACTTATTATTTTCAAGTTCTAAATTATTTGTTTCTAAATAATATGGACTTAAGAATTTTATTGATACACTTTTTCTAAAGAGTTTATATTTTCCTTTTATTACGAATGGTACTAGTAATGAGGATGTTTTACTTGCTAGAGAGACACTTCCATACTTAAATGGTAATAAAGTTTTATTTGTTTTATTTATTGTACCTTCTAGAAATATACAAACTAGTTCATTATTATTTAATGCAGTTTCTGCTAAACTAATAGATAGTGGACTTTTTTGTTTTCTGTTAACGGGTATTACTCCTGCATTTAAGAATAACTTTTTTAATACAGGTTTAAATAGTTCTTGTTTTGCTAAAAATCTAATGTTTCTTTTTGTTGAAGATATTACTAATAAAGCATCTAAATTAGAAGTGTGATTCCCTACTAGTAATGCATTTTTATCTCTAATATTCTCTTTGTTAATTATTTCAACTTTATAAAATAGTTTCATAAATAATGTAATTATTGGTCTTGCTATAATGTATAGTGTGTATTTCATATTTATCCCTCTTATTAATTATATAAATATTAAAATATTTTATCAATCATTTTCACTCAAGTTTCACAATTGTAACCATTAAGTTATTTATCCATATAATAGTAATGAAAGGTGGGTATATGAAAAAAGTATATTATTATGTATTAAGTATTTTTATTTTGGCTATTTTAGGGTTTTTAGGTAGTTATTATGGTTTTAAAGATAATAGTAATCTTAAAAAAGTTAGAGTAGCAGAGGTTACTCATAGTGTGTTTTATGCTCCGTTTTATGTGAGTATTCATAATGGGTATTTTCAAGATGAAGGGTTAGACATAGATGTGACTTTAACAAGTGGGGCTGATAAAGTTGCTAGTGCAGTACTTAGTGGAGATGCTAATGTAGGGCTTTCTGGAATGGAGGCTACAATATATGTTTATAATAATAATCAAAAAGATTATTTAGTAAATTTTTCTAGTTTAACTAAGAGAGATGGACAATTTTTGGTTGGAGACTGTAAGTATAAAAATAATTTTAGTGTTAATGATTTAATAGGTAAAAAGGTACTTGCAGGTAGAAGTGGTGGAATGCCTTCAATGGTGTTTATGTATGCACTTTATAAGAATAATATTGATAAAGATAAAGTTAAAGTAGATACAAGTGTGGATTTTGCTGGTTTAACTGGAGCTTATATAGGTAAAGAAGGAGACTTTGTTAATCTTTTTGAACCTAATGCTCTTATGATAGAAAAAGAAGGTTATGGGTGTGTGATAGATAGTATAGGACTTTTAAGTGGAGAGTTACCTTATACTGTGTTTCATACTAAAAAGAGTTATTTAGATAATAATAAAGATGTTATAAAGAAGTTTACTAATGCTATTAATAGAGGCCTTTCTTTTGTTAAGGAGAATGATGCAAGTAGTATTGCTAATGTAATTAAGGAAGAGTTTTCTAGTACTGATATCAATGATTTAATTAAAGTCGTTGATAGATATAAAAAGGCTGATTCTTGGTGGGATAATAGTAAGATAAGTAAAGGTGCTTATAATAATTTATTAGATTTAATGGAGTATAATGGAGTATTAGATAAGGACCCCGGTTATGGTGTTCTTGTGTATGAATGAGATTTTAAAAGTTAATAATTTATTTAAAAGTTATAATAGTTTAAATGGTGAAGTTAAGGCTGTTAATGATGTGTCTTTTAGTATTAAATCTGGTGAGTTTGTTTCAATTATTGGTCCTAGTGGATGTGGGAAAAGTACTATTCTTAATATATTAGCGGGTTTAGATAATGACTATAGTGGAGTTGTTACTTTTAGAAAAGATATTAGAGTTAGTTATATGCTTCAAGAAGATGCTTTGTTTCCTTGGTTAAGTGTGTTTGATAATGCTTGTTTAGGTCTTAAGGTAGAGAAAAAACTTACTAAAGAGAATATTAGTTATGTTAAAGAATTGTTAACTAAGTATGGATTAGAGGATTTTATTAATAAGAAAGTTAATGATTTATCTGGGGGTATGAGACAAAGGGTTGCACTTATTAGGACTATTGCTACTAAACCTAATTTGGTTTTGTTAGATGAACCTTTTAGTGCACTTGATTATCAGACTAGATTAAGAGTAAGTGATGATGTTTATAATATTTTAAAAGAAGAAGGTATTACTGCAATTATGGTAACGCATGATATTGGAGAAGCCGCTTCTATTTCTTCAAAGGTTATTGTTATGAGTAAGAGACCTAGTAAGATTAAGAATGTTTATTTAATGGATTATCAAGATGTTTTAAAGCCATTAGAAAGAAGAAAGAGTCCTTTGTTTAATCTTTATTACGATAAGTTATGGAGGGATATAGATGAAGGAAAGTGATAAACAAAAAGAATTTATAAGGAAATATAAGAGGAATAAGATTAAAGTTGTTTTTATACAAGTATTTATATTAATAGGTATATTGTTACTTTGGGAAGTTCTTGCTTATAAAGAAGTTATTAATTCTTTTATTACTAGTTGTCCATCTAAGATAGTTAATAATATTATTAGTTTGTTTGTTAATGATAATTTGTTATATCATATTTGGGTTACTGCTAGTGAGACTTTGATAGCCTTCTTTATTACTTTAGTTGTTAGTTTAATATTTAGTTTATTAATATATAGATTTAAAACATTTGATAAGGTAATTGACCCATATTTAACTATATTAAACAGTTTACCTAAGGTTGCACTTGGTCCAGTTATAATTATATGGGTTGGAGCTAATAAGAAGAGTATTATTTTAATGGCTATTTTAATTAGTGTAATTGCTAGTATTCAATCAATTTCTCATGGTTTTAAGGGAACTAATAAAAATAGAGTTAAGTTACTTAAATCATTTAAGGCAAGTGAAATAGATATTTTGTTTAATTTAGTTATTCCTAATAATTATGGTATTATTATTAATCAATGTAAAATTAATATTGGACTTTGTTTGATAGGTGTAATTATGGGAGAATTTCTTACTAGTAAGGCTGGTATAGGTTATCTTATTTTATATGGTAGTCAAGTATTTAATTTAACCTTAGTTATGAGTGGTATAGTTGTTTTATTGTTTTTATCTATTTTATTATATAAGATTATTTGTGTAATAGAAAAGCATTTAGAATGTGACTAAATGCTTTCTTCTTTTATATCAAAAGATATATCTAGAGTTTCTATGTTATCAATAAATACTAATTTGTAATCTTTTTTATTATTACTTTCTATGTTTGAAGAATCTATTTTGTAATATATTTCATTTCCTTCTTTATGTTTTTCTAAATTACTTATGTTTTCTATATTGTTATTAATATTTATTTTAAAGTCTGTAGTATTATTTAATACTTTTAAATATAGTGTATAAGATTTATCTTGTTTTTTTGTGTTATCAATAGTTAGATATATTTGATTATTAATATTTTTTATGTCTAATATTAGGTTACTACTTGTATAAGCTGTTGTTTTGTAATTATTAATACTTAAGTTTTTCCATATTATGTTTGTAACTATTATTATAAGTATTAAAAAGATAATTTCTAGAATATACTCAGTAATTCTTTTGTTAATAGTTTTCATATTTCCCCCTTGTTGGGACAATATTCTACTACAAAAGTAAGTTGTTGTCAATGTTTTTGTACTTTTTTATATACAAAAATAGAAGTGAGTTCACACTTCTATTCACAAACACCACTACCTGTATAAACAACGTAAGGGTTTTCAGGACTTCCGTCTCCTCTGGATATCAGATTACAAGATGAAAGAGATACTGAAGGACGCACAGCAATCGAGTCGACCACGTCGTAGTAGAACAATTCGCCAGGGTTATTACCAGAACCAACGACGCCCCAAACGAGCGAGACATCGCCACTCCAGTGGCGAGGGGAAAGGGCCCAGGAATCTGTACTGCCTGTAATACTTTCTCCATTTACATTAGTGTAATACCATGCATATGGTGCAGTTAATTCTGTCCAATATTCTCCTCCTGCATAACTTAACTCATCTATTGACATTAATCC
>FR902225.1 GCA_000438415.1 Clostridium sp. CAG:628 | reverse complement strand
AAACTAACATACCCAATAGGATTAATGACAGCAGATGAAATAGCATATGCTGGAGGAAAAGCATTCACAGATTTACCTAGTCCATATGCATGGTATTATCTAAATAGTGCAGGAGGAAGTATAACAGGGAGTACACCTTGGTCTTGGTATGTCCTTTCCCCTTTCGGCTGGACTGGCTCTTTCTCGTTCGTTTGGGGCATCGGTGATCCTCGTGCCCCTGGCCGCTTGTTTGACTCCGGTGCGGACGGCGGGGCCTCTGTGCGCCCTTCAGTATCTCTCTTGTCTTGTAATCTGATATCCGGAGGAGACGGAAGTGCGAATAATCCATACATAGTAAAAACTGATGGTAGTTCGTGCTAGGATTTAAAGCCAAAAGCAAAAAACCTTTTGTTTCCGTGTCCGCCGACGAAAGTTAGTGGTAGGGAAAAAAGTGAATACCGACTAACCTGTGCTAGAAAGAATAATATTTCTGGCGTGAAAATGCTGGTAAGCATAAATTTGATTTTGAGTAATCCATTAATTGGTTGTTAAGCGAGCAGATATTGTGGTTCTTCAATTTCTGTGGGGAAGTTGCAAACGACTTTTATAAGTTGTTTATAACTTCTTTTTTTGTGATTTTGTATAATAATATTTTTCCCATTGGGACAAGCTAGAAGTGATAAAGAATTGGATAATTATCTACTGTTTTGGTTAAATATAATAAAGTGAAAGTTTTGAGTATAAATTAGGAATAGAAGAAAGTATTAGATAATGTAAGGTGTTCAATATGTAGTAATTTACTAGTAGTATTCATGATATTAAAAATTATTAAAATGAGGTATTGTTTATACTAGAATACTAAAAGAATTTAAAAGAGTAATAAGTTTTGATGAGTTTAAAGGAGATACTAGGGAAGGAAAGTATGTTTTGTATTAAATGATCTAATGCATAAAAAATATTAGATATATAAATAAATAGAAAAAAATATCTAATTTGGTATTTTGAGTATACCGAAAATAGATATTTAGTAGAGTTAGTTATAAGTGATATTTATGAACTATATCTACTGTACAAAGATAAGGCCAAGTATATAGTAGATGCTTTTCATTATATTAAATATATTAGAACTTGTATTGAAGAGATAGAAAAACTAAAGTATTTTTTATAGTTTAATTTGCTAACTGAGTAAAATGTAATTTAACATTTAGTTTAGCATTATTTGTTAAAGTGGCATTTGTGTCTTCAGTGTTATTCATAGTAGCATTTTCTGAGTCATCCCAATGAATGTAAACTCTTAAATTAATTATTTTGTTATTGTCTTTATGTAAAACAGTGTTTTCAATACTAAAAGATTCGTTAGTTATTTCTGTTTCTATGTCATCTATAACATATTTGATAATTTTTAAATCTTTAACAGAGCTTTCTTCATTTGGAGTTATATCTATTTTATATTTAAAAGATACATCTGCTTCAGTTGCGTCTATTACTAAATCAAAGTATCCTATACTAGTAGGTGCGATTACATTTTCATTAATATGTTCAGTTCCTGGAAAAACTGGAGTAATTTCATTTTCTATATTTTTATTATCTCTTATATCTTCATTGTTAACAAGTATTTTCCATCTAGCAATTGCTATATTTCCTTTACCTTCAGCAGTAGTTAAGTATTTAGCATAAGTACTTTTAACTTCTAAAGCTAGAATAACTAAACAGGCACCAAGTAATAAAAAACATATATTCTTTTTCATAATACCTCTCTTACTATAAAAATTATAGCATAATTAATTAATCTTTTCAATCTGTATATTTGAGTGTAAACTTTACTATAAGTTACACTTTTTAATTTGTAAATATGGTAAAATCTATTTGAAGGAGATATTATGGCAAAGGAAGTTATTGTAAAAGCTGATACTATTAAAAATAGAAAAAAACGTGTTAAGAATACTAAAATAGTGATTTCTGTTTTATTTATATTACTTGCTTTTTTGTTTGTATTACTTAGTCTTGTTTATAAAGGTGGAAGATTTACTGTAACATTAGATAAAAGATTTGCTATGGATAATAATATTGTTTTATATGAAGATAAAGATTTTAAAGAGGTTAAAAGGAAGTTATCTGCTAGAGAATTAGAGTTTATGGATAATATATCTATTAATTGGATACCAAGTGATATAGATTCTTATAATGGTTCACATAATGGGGAAAATTATATTGCTTATACTTTTTATATAGAAAATGAAGGGGAACAGACAGTAAACTATTGGTATTCAGTTATAATAGATGATGTTATAAAAAATGTAGATGAAGCGGCTCGTGTGATGATTTATTTTAATGGTAATAAGAGCGTTTATGCAAAAGTAAATAGTTATACTAAAGAACCTGAAAAAGATACTTTACCATTTTTTAATAATAATATTGCTGTTTTAGAGCAAAGAAAAGATTTTAAACCTGGTGATATAGATAAATTTACAGTTGTAATATGGTTAGAAGGGGATGATGAAGACTGTACTGATAATATATTAGGTGGGGAAATAAAAATGCATATGGAAATAAGAGAGGAGTATAAAGATGAAGAAAGTAAATAAAGTTAGTAAGAGAAAAGAAAAAGAAAAGAATTATAGATTATTTTATATGTTAGTGTTACTTTTGGTAACTGCAGTTAGTTTATCATTTTCTTCTTATGCATGGTTTACTACAAATAGAATTGCTAGAGTAGATTTACTTAATGTTAATGTAAGAGCACAAGGTGGAATAGAAATTTCAGTTGATGGTGATAAGTGGAAAGGTAATGTTTCCATAGAAGACATAATTAATGCAAGGAGTACTTATCCCGGTAGTGTGAATCAAATACCTAAGACTTTGGAACCTGTTAGTACTGTGGGAGAAATAGACAGTGGTAAGTTAAAAATGTTTTATGGTAGTGTTGAAATGAATAAAGCTGGGGATTATATATTAAGTACTACTAGAAGTATTGAAACTGAGAGTTTTGATGAAGATAGTGAGGGTTTATTTATTACATTTGATTTATTTTTTAAAACTAATGAAAATACTAAATTTTATTTAACTCCTGAATCTAATGTTACTTATCAAGGGGAAGAGAGTGTAGGAATAGAGAATGCTGTAAGGGTTGCTTTTATTGAAGAAGGTAATACTTCTATTGGAAGTAATTTATCTTATATACAGGGTTTAACTACTAATAATGTAAATAATGTGTATATTTGGGAACCTAACTATAATACACATACTTTATATGGAGTAGAGAATGCTAAGAATACGTATAATATTGAAACTGGTTTAACTGGAGGTATTATTAATTATGATGGAGTATCTAGTGAAATAGGAAGTAATTTAGGAATTAAGGCTAACGAAGCGTTTAGTACAATTTATCCAAATTATTTTAGAACTGTTAGAGTTAACTATTATACTGTTAAAGATTTTAGTACTAATCAAGAAATATTTAATTTAAAGTCAGGTATTACAAAGGTAAGAGTATATATGTGGATAGAAGGACAAGATGTTGATTGTGAAAATAATGCTTCAATTGGAAATATAACTCTTAATTTACAATTTAGTAAGAATCCATCTTAATATAAATTAATTTACTAAAATTAAAGTTTATGGTATACTTATATTGTAGGAAGTGATGGTAATGAATAAACTTAAAAAAATATTAAAAAATAAGTCTCGTTTGTTACCATTACTTTTTTTGTTTGTTGTTTTTGTAGTGTCTAATATAACATTTTTATTAACTTTTGCAGAAGATACTTCTAGTTTTGTAGAGGATCCTGATTATTTAGAGAGTAAAGTTTTAGATAATAAAGTATATGTTAATGATTTAAAGAATGACTACTATTATTATATGGGACTTAATTATACAACTAATGATGGGCATATTCCTACTAAAGAGAATAAGAATATTTATAATGAAAATAATTTAGTAGAAGTTAAAACTGTTTATAGTAGTCATGATGAAAAGGATTTAACTGGTTATGTTAGTATTAATGAAAGACAAGATACTTATGTTTATTTTAATACATTTGTAGTAAATGATAATAATACTCCAAATGATTTAACTGATGACTATATTGATTATATTTTAATAGATAATCCTTTTACTAATAGACCAACTGATCAAGGTTTTAATGGATGGACTACTCAATATAGAGGTGCATTTATTTATTATGACGATGAATATTATGAAAGACATGTTAAAATACCTATTAGTTATTCAAATAATAAACCTAATAAGATAGATATAACTTTTAATGCTTCTTGGGTATATGCAACTATTTATTATAGTAATGGAAGTTTTTCTGATATAAATAGTAATATTAAACAAAAGAATATGGAAAAGATAAAACTTGTTACTGTTAAGTATGATGATTATAATATGTATGGGTATTATAAAAGTGTACTTGTAGGTGCATGGGAATCATTAAGAGGTTATTATGGAATAACTGGTAATTCTTATGGTGGATGGAGTATGTGTACTAATAGAAGTACTGAATGGAATGGATCAGGGTGCTTGGTTTATGAAAAAATTACTACTAATGAGAATTTTAATGAAAATAATGATTATTATGAACTTAGAAATGGAAGAATGCAAAAAGTTACTGCTGAAGATTTAGGAATTACTTCAACTACTATTGTTTCTACTAAATATAATAATTCTAATATGAGTGGGTACTATTTTAAAGTGAGTTTAAATTATGGAGAGAGTACTGATAATTATTATAGTAATTTAGGAAAAAGATTAAGTGGTACATGTAATAATTATTATGGTTGTGAAGTATATGAATTAATACAATATTATGATAGTGAAGGGGTTTCTAACTTATTTAATAGTGATAATGAATATTATTATTTAGTTACAAGGGATACTAATATCGTAGTTATAAATGATGATATATCAAGTAGTTTTTCTAATAATCAAAATTATCCTTTTACTATAACTGGTATTCATAATGGGGTAAATTATAATAGTGTTTGGACTGTTAATTCTTCTATTAATTGTTATGATGATGTTACTATTGAGAATGTAAGGCTTTCTTATAATGGATATATAAGTGATAGACAAGAAGTTAATCCTTCAACTAATACTAGTACAAGTGGTGTATTATTTATTAGATATAATAATGTTAAAGTAGGAAGAAATATAACTATAAGTAATAATGATTTTTCTTTAAGAAGTATTGTAGGTGGAAATAATTCTAGTACTGGATCAAATGGAAATCCTACTAAGTATAAGATAATTATTGAAAGTGGAAAGTATGCAAGTTTTACTCTTTCAGGTGGGGCACAGACTGGTACTGGGGGTAATAGTTTATATTTAAATAATAAGGCTACATATGGTAATGACTATGATAGAGTTAGTAATAATTTAAATAATTTAATTGTTACTTTTTGTGCAGCTGGTTCATGGGGTAGTAGAGTTTATGCTAATACAAATAGTACAACTAGTAAAGATGTTAGTTTTGATCTTACTGTTAAAAGTGGGTCTTTTGGTACTGGTAAAATAGATTTAACTACTGGAATTTATGTAGGTGGTAGATATGGTGGAACACAATATGCTGTTAGAAAGGTAAAGGTAGAAGGTGGATACATTTACAATTTGATTGGTGGACCAGTAAGTGCTACTAATAGAAGTAATTATAATGATATATATATTTATATGACTGGTGGCACTGTTGATATGATTACTGGAGGTGCTGGAAAAAGTGCTACTTATGGAAATAGAATTGTTCAAGTAACTGGTGGGTTAGTAAATTATAGTGTATTTGGTGGATCTAATGGGAATGATGGAAGTGGAACTGATGGTACACTTAATGGAAGCACATATGTTTATATTGGTGGTAATGCTAAAATTGGAAGTGAGACTTTAATAAATAATGGAAGTACTTTATGGGGTAGTGAAGCAGGAAGTGTGTTTGGAAATGGAAATGGTAATACTTCTTCTGATTCAATAGGATCTTGTGAAAATTCTACTATTATAATTGATGAAAAGGCTTTAGTAAATAAGAATGTATATGGAGGAGGAAACTATGGTGCTACTGGAGTAAGTAGTACAAGTAATTCTTCAAAAACAGATATTGTTATATATAATGGTACAATAAAAGGTAGTATTTTTGGTGGAGGAAACCAAAATGGTGCTGGTGATAATTATAAAACTGCACACATTAATATAGAAATGTATAATGGAGTAATTGCAACTAGTTTATATGGTGGAAGCAATATAAAAGGAACTATATATGGAGATGTTAATATTCTTATGGCTGGGGGAGAAATAAGTAATTCATTATATGGTGGAGGAAAAGGTGGAGTTTCTACTAATAATCCAGGAACTTATGTAAGAGATGATGTAAATGTTGTAATTGGAAATGATACCAATAGTTTTATACCTATAATTAATGGAAGTGTTTATGGAGGAAGTGAAGCAGGAAGCGTTAATGGAAGTAGTATAACTTCTACAGTATCACTTGCTACAACTAATGTTATAGTTAATAAAGGAATAATAAATAATGTATTTGGTGGTGGACAAGGAAGCGAAAGTGAAACACCTTATGTATTTGGTAATATTTTTGTAACAGTAAATGATGGTACTATAAATAATGTATTTGGTGGAAATGATAAAAGTGGTAAACCTAATGGAGATATTACTGTAACTATTAATGGAGGACAAATTAATAGTACATATGGTGGAGGAAATGAAACTGGTGCTAATACTACTAATGTTTATTTGAATGGTGGGGTTAGTACTAAAATATTTGGTGGATCTAATTTGCTTGGTGAAGTTACTACTTCTAATGTTATTACTACTGGTGGAGAGAGCACTTTAGTGTATGGTGGTAATAATAAAGGAGGTACAACTAATACTACAAATATAACAATAAATGATGGAAATATTGCTACTGTATATGGTGGAGGAGATGAGACTTCAGTTATAAATAGTACTAATGTAATAATAAATAATAATGTTTCTACTGTATTTGGTGGTTCTAATAAGTTAGGAGATATACCACTAAGTAATATTACTGTTAATAATGGTAATACAAATAATATATATGGCGGTAATAATGAAGGTGGATTAACAAGTGTTTCTAATATTAGTATAAATGGTGGATTACATAAAAATGTATTTGGTGGTGGATTAAAAGTAGATACTACTACAACTAATATTAATGCTAATAAGGGTTATATTACAAACTTATTTGGTGCAGGAAATGAAGCAGGTGCTACTACAACTAATATTAATATAGGGAAAAGTGTTATACAAAATGTGTTTGGTTCTTCAAATATGAGTGGAGACGTTGATACATCAAATATTAAAAGTATAGAAGTAGATGGTGTTAATGACTTACTCGAAGCAAATGTTACTTTTGATACAAGTAGTCAGTCTAATAGTCAGTATCAATCTAGTGAAAATATAAAAGTAAATATTAAAAATAATAGTAATGTTACAATAACTAAGTGGGATATGTATATAACTACTAGTGATAGTGTATTAGGTGCAGACTGGTCAAGTGCTACTATTACATGTGATAATAGTGTATACCATGTGAATGAAAAAAATAAGTATTATGGTACTAATACTATAGGGCCTTCTTCTAATTATAGTTTTGACTTTCATGTATTTAGTAATGTTTCATATGATGAGTTTACTATTAAAGAAGTTATATTAATTGGATATGATGAAAGTGGTAACTTATATACTACTAAAGCTAAAGTGACTAACTTATATGGTGGTAATAATGAAGGTGGTACTACTAATGATGCTTATATTCTTTTAACAGGTGGTGTTGTTACTAATTTGTATGGTGGAGGAAATAAGGCAAAAACAACAAATACTAATATAGATATTAGTAATACTTTAATAGAGAATTCTTTCTTTGGTGGAGGAAATGAGGCTTCAGTAGAAACAGTAAGTGCTAAGGTTAAATCTTCTACAATTGGTAGTACAAGTAATGATGCTAAGATGTTTGGTGGAGGAAATAAGGCTAGAATTAATGATAAGATTAGTTTTACGATAAGTGATAATACACAAGTATATGGTAGTGTGTTTGGTGGAGGAAACTTAGGAGAAGTAGAAAACACTGTAACATTAACTATTAATGATTCTATAATAAGTAATGATATATATGGATCTGGTAACTTAGCAAGTGTAGGAAAAGTAGAAAAAGATACTATTAGTCTTAACTTAAATAATATAAGTGCTAAAACAGTGTATGGTGGAGGAAATGCTGCTCTTACTAATGGGAATGTTAATTTAATAATTAATAATAGTAATATAACTGATTCTATTTATGGAGCAGGTAATGGACTTGATAGTATTGTACCAGGGGACGAAACTGGAAAAGATAATCCTGCAAAGGTTAATGGAAACACTAATTTAACAATAACTAATACAACTGCTAATAATGTATATGGTGGAGGTAATTTAGGTTTTGTTAATAAGAGTACTTATGTAAAATTGGATTCTTCTACTGTAACTGATTCAATATATGGTGGAGGAAATGCTGCAGTAGTACTTAATAATACATATTTATATGTAACAAATAGTAAAGTGTTGGATAGTGTGTATGCAGGTGGTAATGGTGTAAAAGCAATTGTAGAAGGTAATACTAATTTAGATATTGATAATAATTCAGAAATAACTAACCATGTGTTTGGTGGAGGAAATGCTGCACAAACTGGTACAAAAGAAAAGAATAGTTCTACTGGGATAGTAAATATAGTAGGTGCTATAATTGGCAAAAATGTTTATGGAGGAGCTAATACTTCTGTATTATATGGGGAAACTACTGTTAATATAGGTAGTAATACTTCACTTAATAATAATTTAATATCAAGTGATATACAAATTGGTGGTACTGTGTTTGGTGGAGGAGAAGCAAATGCAGCTGGTAGTGAAATATATGACTTCTCATTTATTAGTGTTACTAAGGGAATAAATATTAATATAGATGCTAAGAATCATCAAGTATTCTTAATAAATGGTTCTATATTTGGAAGCGGTAATGCTTCTTCTACTAGTGGTTATTCTTATATAAATATAAATAATTATGGAACTAGTGATAGTGTTAAAAGAAATGTTTCTATACAACGTGCTAATGTGGTAACATTAAATAATTCTTATATCTTATTAAGTGGTGCAAAAGATAGAACTAATGAGTATTCTGATGTGTTATTTACTCTTAGTAGAATAGATGAGTTAAAACTAAAGAACTCTAGTAGTTTATATTTAGAAACTGGTGCTAATTTAGTTAAGAAGTTTGTGAGTGCAGTAGATGTTAATGGTAATGAAGAGATAGCTACTGTTACAATAGATAATGATAATAATACTTTTACAAGAAATACAAATAATAGAATATATATGTTAGAAGGTAAGAATTTAAATATTGCTAAGAATGAGAATGTTACTGAATATGGTGAAGTCTTGGGAATGACTTTCTTTGGTATGTTCTCTTTAGATAGAAATAAGAATATTATTACTGCTTTATATAGTGATTATGGTTATAATGAAGTTGTTTCTTCAGGAGATATATATTATTTTACTAATGGTTCTTATGTATTAGGAAGACATACTACTAATCATGATATTACTAAGAATGGATTTTATTCTAATTATGGCAATGAAGAAGGTAATAGAGTTGTTATTAAGTATATTGAACCAACTCCACAAGATACTCAGTTTTATATGTGGACTATTGGAGAAGTAGTTGCATCTTATGAAGTAACTTTAACTGCATCAAAGTATTCTACTTTAGGTGCACAAGAAGTACCACTTATTAATCACACTGATAATAATACAACATTTTCTATATTAGGTGTTAATTTTAGTAATTTAGATGAGAATGTTAGATTAGTTGATTATAAGGATATTCCAAGGGTTGCTAAGACTTCTGAAGAAGCAGATACGGTGTTTGGTCTTAATATGAAAAATGGTACTGTTGGATGGACAAATGATGGAAGTACAAACTTTATAACAGATGGGAATGTAAATGTAGTTGGTACTAAAGATTATATAAGAGAAAATATAAACAATGTTCCTGCTTTAGTATTCTATTTCTATCATTCTAAAAATTTATCTACTAGTGGACAGTTAGGAAGTGTAACTATTTCTCTTGTAGCAATTACTAGAATAGATGATTTAAATAATAAAGTGGAAAGAATTAATATTAATATTAATTTAACAAAAGCGTTATTTAATTCTAATGATTATGAAGGAACTATAACACCAGGTAAACAATATGAAATGTTTGCAACTAGTGAAACTAATATAAGTAATAGGAGTAGCTTTAGTACTTATTATTCATTATTTATGGAAAGTGAAAGTACTCCATATAAAAGTGGTTACCATAGAAGTTTAGTATCAACTTATGTACTTCCTGTTAATACTAAGATAACTATGATAGATTTACATGATGTAAGTAATCCAGAATACTATTATTATACAATTAATGAAAGTGACTATAATGCTTCTATAGAAGAATATAATATGTATGGAGAAGCATCTTATAATTTATCTAACTTTATAAAAATGGGTAGTACTAGTAGTAATAATACATATAATGATAGTGAACATAATATGAAGTATTATAATGAATCAACTAATACTGCTGAAGAAGAGTTTATATTTATGGTTGATTTTAAAGATACGGTTATTAGTGAAGACGTCTTAAGTAAAACTTTATTAATAGAACTTAGAAATAGTGATGAGCAAACTCTTATTGGAGTATTAGGTATAGAACAGCAAACTTTAAAGTATAACATATATACTGAAAGTGATGCTTATATTGGACTTGTTGGAGCTATTAGTAAAAATACTGTTTATTTAGGTAATACCACTAATTTAATAATAGATTCATCTTATATGGAAAAAGAAAAGAATGGTGTTAAAGTAAAAGATACAACATTTGGTGAAGATAAAGTGGGTTTAATGATAAGTATTATTGATAAAAATGGTAATGTTTTGAGTGCACAGGATTTGTTTGGATTAAGTTTTAAATATATGGGAGTAAGTTATTATCCTAGTAGTAATGGAATAACTAGAATTAAATTAAGTGATAAAGTTTCAAATATAAGAAGTATAATTACATTAGATACTGGAACTAGTAGTTTAGCTACTGGAGAGTATACAATTCTTTTGAATTCATTTGGTTCTGTGGATGGAATATATTATGGAGTTAGTACTTTAATGGAAACTAAATTAAAAGTTAGACTAATTGATACTCCTTATGGCTTAAAGACTAATTCACAAAATAATTATATATTTGTAGATAAAGAAACTGGTACTACTTTAGTAGGAAATGATAGTTATTTATTAAATGTTAGTTATGAGTCAAATTTAGATAATCCTAATTTAAGGATTAAATTACAAAGAAGAGATTATAAAGATATATATAGTTTAAAATATACTGATGTAGATCTAATGGATTATGTAAGTAATGATTATAGAAAGACTAGTGTTAATAATTTATATTATTTATCAACTAATCCAGTGAGTGATGTACAGTATAATTTACATATGAAAAGTAACTTAGTAACTGGTACATATAGATTAGTTGTATCTTTATATGATAATGATAACTATATTGGTGAAGTATATGAGTATATGATAATTAAATAGGAGGTAGATTGTGACAAAGAAGATTGTTGAAGAAATGAGTGATAGTGAATTAATTTTACTTATTAAAGAGGTACAAAATTTTATAAAATATTTGAGTGGTTTAGGAAGTGATAGTGATGAATGAAGAGTATATTAAGAAAATAGAAACTACAAAGGAAATGTTAAATCTTTTACCACAAAATAATAAAAAGAATAAAACTAAATTTAAGGAAATAGTTTTAGAAAATTTGAATGAATTTAAAAATGATGAAGTAATTCTTTTGGAAGAAATTAAGAAAAGATATAATGTTTATATGAGTACTACTTTAAATGAAGAAATTCCTTATTTAGAAAGTGAGTTATCTAATTTAAAAGATTCTTTAATATTGTCTAATAAGTACGCTTCTAGTTATCAAATGAGTTCTTTAGATAGAGTACTTTATAATTTATCACATTTTTATAAAGAAGACTTGGAGAGTGTTAATAGTTATATAAAGGAAGCTATTCTTATATTTAAAAGTGCTGGTATTATTTTAAGTATTGAAAACTTTAATTATAGTTATTATACTAAAGAATATATGATGTCTTTTTTGAATGATGCTAGTGATATTAAAGAAAAATTAGAGAGTATTTATTGGAAATGTCCTGATTTAATATTTCATATTGCTTTGAATTTTAAGTATTTATATTATTTAAATATTAAGAGTTTTAATAATTGTTATAAAGAAAATAGTGTATCTTATACTAATATATATAAAAATTTAGTTAGTAAAAGAAGTATACTTTTAAGAGATTCTAAGTATACTCTTTTACATGACTTATTAGATGGTAAACTAAGTATTGGTGACTTTAAACAAGATAAAATTAATAGTTTGATAAGTAGTATTTATACAGGTGATGAGTTAAATTTTGAAGACTTAAATAGTTTATATGATGCACTGGTTGAATATAAAGGATATACAAGTGTTTTGTATATAGTTAATGATATAAAAGAAAAGTATAAAGATAAAGATAAGTATAAAAATGATTTATTGAAAACTAAGAAAGAAATAGCTAAAAAGGAGAAGAAGTTATTTAAAGATAATAAGAAAATCAGTAAATTTATTAGTAAGGGTAAAACTCTTAAAGTAGATTATTTTAATAATTTAATTAGTCATGATATTAATGAGTTAAAGGATTTATATGAAGAGTTAGAAAGGAATTCATTTTTACTTAACATTAGTACTTTAGATAATACTTCTAAAATAGAAGATATATTATATTTAGCATTATCTAATTATGAATATTTATGTGAGTTATGTAAGACTCATGAATTAGATTATTTAATAGAATATGATAAGTTATTTAAATTAGTTTATTCTCCAGGTGTTAATATTATTAATAATATTTGGATGGATGATGAAAAAGATATACCTTTAATTATAATAGATAAGTATAATTTATATGGTTATAAGTTAACTAAAGATATGCTTAGTAGTGATAACTTAGATAGTCTTATTAGTAGTGTTAATTTGATAATTACTAGTAAGTATATTAAAAAGTATAATATTAGTGAAGAAATGATTAATTTTATAAAGGAAAGTAATAATTTGTTATAGGTTTTCTTGCATTAGAAAAATTAATATGGTATACTTAAAATGTGGTGATAGTATGAAGAAAGTATTGAAAATAATTGGAATAGCACTTATAGTAGTGTATTCAATAGTAGCTATTTTATTAACAATTTGTTTATTAAATTATAATGATTATAAAATAACTGAGTTAGGAGATAAGTCTTTAATAATAGTTAAGGATGATGAATTAATTCCTACATATAAAAAAGGTGACTTGATAGTTGCTACAAAGAATTCTAATAAGGAAGTTAATAAGGGAGATAAGATATTCTTTTATCAGGAAGGTGAAAAGAGTATTGTTATAAATATTGCTACTGTGGTAGATAAGAAGAACGTAAATAGTAAAGAGAGTACTTTTACATTAAATGGGGACTATTTATTATCTAGTGAGTATTTTATAGGTAAGTTAGATACTAGTAAGGTTTATCATAATTTAGGTAGTGTGTTAAATTTTTTAGAGTCTAGACTTGGTTTCTTATTCTTAATTATATTCCCTATATTCGTATTGTTTATTTATGAAATATTTATGGTAATTGAGGAAATAAAGAAACCTGATGAAAACTAAGATACTTTATGTTATTACAATTTTAATGTTAGTAACTTTGGTATACTTTGTTAGTAGTAGTTATGCTTTATTTGAAAGTGAAAAAACTATAATAGTACATCCTGAAACTGCAAAGTGGAATATAGTTATTAATGGTAAAAATATTAATACAATAGAGAATTTTGTTATAGATAGTTTTAATATTGAAAGAAATGAGAATACTTTAGAAGGAAAAATTGCTCCTTCTTTAAGTGGTTACTTTGATATAGAAATAGACCCTACAAATACAGATACTTCTATTATGTATGAAGTTATCTTCGATTTTAATAATCTTGAACCTACTATTAAAGTAAATAAAATTGAAGAGGTTAATGGATATAGTTTAAAACAAGTTAATGAAAATACTTATTCTAATAAGATAACACTTAGTGAAATAAAGAGTGGTGTTAAACATAATATAAGGGTTTATATAGAATGGGTAAATGATGAAGAGAAGAATCAAGTAGATAGTTTAATAGGTACTGATATAAATGGTAGTATAGAAATACCTGTTATTATAGATATTAAACAATATTTAGGTGAAGAAATATAAAAAGGAATTAAGGTGTTTATTAATGAAAATAATTAAAAAAATTATGCAAGTTTTTATAAATGTTTTATTAGTATTAGTAACACTTTTAATTCTTTTTTTAGTATATAGAATTGTTTCAATAAAGTTTTTTAAAAAAGATGTAACTTTGAGATACACTTTTTATGAAATAGCTACTGGTTCTATGGAACCTACGTTAAATGTAAAAGATTTTATAATAGTTAAGGAAAGTGATAAATATAGTGTAGGAGATATTATTACTTATAAAGAAGATAATTCTTATATAACACATAGAATTATTAAAATAAATGGTGATACTTTGGTTACAAAGGGAGATGCTAATAATAGTGAAGATAAGATAATTAGTAAGAGTGAAGTGATAGGTAAAGTAGTAAAGATTATTCCTAAGGGTGGGGTTATTAAAGAAATAATACTTACACCTAAAATTATTTTTACTTTATTAGTTACTTTAGTACTAATAAATTTATGTTTTTCTTTAACTAAGAAAGAAGATAAGAGGGCTATTAAATTAAATAAAGATGAGAATATAGAAATAATTGATTTGTATTAGGGGGAGTCATGATTAATGTTAAGAAGTTTATGAAATTAAATAAAGTAACATTGTTAGTTATTTTAGTAGTTCTTTTAGTTTTTTTGATACCTATTACTTATTCTAGATTTGAAAATAAGTTAAATACTAATGCTAAAATAGATGCTGCTTTTTATGTGGTTGATACTAAAAGTGAAGTTAAAGATATAAAATTAGGTGATATTGTTCCAAGTGATAATGCATATGAGTATAATTTTACTGTTTCTAATTTTAATGAAAAGGGAAGAAGTGAAGTGAATTTGGAGTATACTCTTATGTTAAAGACTACTACTAATTTACCACTTAGTTATGAGTTATATATGAATAGTGATGAAAATAATATATTAATAAGTGAAGAAATAGTAAAGGATGAATATGGTACTTATTTTAACGTTATGAAGACTAATAAAGAAATATTTAATTATAAAGATAATAAAACTAATAGTTATAAATTAAAAGTTAAGTTTCCAAAGGTATATGATAGTTTCGATTATCAAGATATAGTAGAGGCTATATTTTTAGAGGTTGATTCTAAACAGTTAATAAATTAATATTTAAAATTTTCTAGGAATTAAAATGTTTTAATTTTGAAAAAAAGATAGTAAGTATTGTAAAATAAAAAATAAATAAAAAATATGTCGAAATATACTTGAAAATAGAAAATAGTTATGCTATACTTTAAGAGTAATATAGGAGAGTAATAGGAGGAGTGAGATTATGAAAACCGATACAAGAAAGGAAAATAAGAGAAAGAGTAGAAAATATAGATTATTAATACTATTGTTATTAATGTTTGGAACTGGTATATTATTAACAACTTCAACATATGCATGGTTTACATCAAATAAGACTGTTTCTGTTAGTACATTAGATGTAACTATTCAAGCACAAAATGGTATTCAAATATCTGTAGATGGTTCTAACTGGAAATCTATAGTTAATAAGACTGATTTGCAAGGTGCAAGTGCTACTTATGAAGCTGCTAAGAACCAATTACCTGAAGTTTTAGAGCCTGTTTCAACTGCTGGTGTTCCTGATACTGATGGATTATTCCCAATGTTCTATGGGTCTATAGTTACTTCAACAAGTACTGCAAATAATGGTTCATATATTTTAACATCAACTAAAGAAACTGAGGCTAATGGTAATGTTGGTAAATTTATTGCTTATGATTTATTCTTTAAAGTAGATGATGATTCTGATATTTGGATTACTGATACATCTGGTATTACAACAACTGATCAAACTGATACAGGTATTAAGAATGCATCAAGAATTGGATTTATTGTTAAAGGTAATACAAATGCTGGTGCTTCACTAAGTACTATTCAAGGATTAAATAATGGTACAAGTTCTGCTGCTTATATTTGGGAACCAAATTATAATATTCATACACTAGCAGGTATAGCAAATGCACGTGACGTATATAAGATAACTACTACTGAAAATGCAGCTGATTCATTAACTTATTCTGGAGTATTAACAAATATTACTACAGATGATGATGTATTACTTGGAAATGCTACTGAAGAAAAAGATGCAACTAAGTTTAAAGTAGTAACACCTACTTATAAAACAAAAGCTGGATTTACTCATTATATTCCTGCATTTAAGTTAACTAAGGGTATTACTAAAGTTAGAATTTATATGTGGGTAGAAGGACAAGATGTAGACTGTGAAAATAGTGCTTCTAATGGACATATATCATTTGATTTACAAATTACTACTGATTTACCTGAAGGTAAAGCTACAACTGAATAGTGAATTAAGGAACCTTATGGTTCTTTTCTTTTTGTAAAAATATGTAAACAAATATGAGAAAAACTATTAAAAAAATTATAATTGTGGTAACATTATAATGGGTGAAAGATATGAAATGTGTAAGTATAAATGGGGTAAAATCTTTTAAAATAGAAGAAAGGAATACTCCTAAATTTGATAATGGTAAAGTTGTATTTAGGGTTAATTCTTGTGGAATATGTGGAAGTGATATACATTACTGGGTAAGTGGTGGACCAGTTGGATTAGTAATGGGACATGAGTTTTCTGGAACTGTTGTAGAACCTGGATCTAGAAGTGATTTAAAAGTAGGAGACAGAATTACTGCTTTACCACTTAGTCCATGTGGAATGTGTGATGCTTGTAAAAGTGGTAACCCTCAGTATTGTGTAAGTACTTGGACAAATGCAACGGGATTATCTTTAAATAACACTGGTGCTTATGCTGAATATTCTAGTTGTTTTCCTAATATGGTAAGATTATTACCAGATAAAATTAGTGATGAAGAGGCTTCAATGATAGAACCTTCTGCAGTTAGTTTACATGCAGTTAAATTAGCAGATATTATGGTAGGAGATAAAGTATGTATCATAGGTGGTGGTATCATTGGATTATTGGCTGCTGAATTTGCTAAAAAGGAAGGAGCTACTTATGTAGCAATGCTTGAAACTAATGAAGCTAGAGGAAATAAATCACTTAAATATGGTTATGTTGATGAATATTATAATGCACTTGATGAAAAAACTATACCTTTATTAAAAGAAAAAACTGGAGGATTTGATAAAGTAATCGAGTGTTGTGGTAATTCTGGAGCAGTTAGTGAAGCAATAATGCTTACAAAAAATGGTGGAAAAATAGTATTAGTTGGTGTTTCTATGGAACCAATTACAATTCCTTCTGTTATAGCTGTAATGGGCGAAATAAGCATGCTTGGATCTATTGCTTATAGTGAGTTTGATTTTGATAAAATAATTTCATTAATAAAAGATAAACAATTAGATGTAATTAAATATATTGATAAAAGAATTACTTTAGATGAAGTGCAAGATGCATTTATTGAACTTACTAGTGGAAATAGTGATACTATTAAAATTGTTATAAAATCAAATTAAAGTACTTGAAATAAGTACTCTTTTTGTGTATAATAAGATTAGTTTAAGAATAGAAAAAAGATAATAAAAATAGCTACTTAAATGGTTAAAAATAATAACATTATATGGATAGAATAAGTTTATTTATTTTTGTCTTATAGTAAATGATAGATAAATTAGAACTATATGCTAAGAATAAAGATAAAATAACACAAGCAAAACTAAGTAAAATATTAAACGTAAGAATAGATAAATTTTTTGAAGGAGTTGATTAAAG
>FR902224.1 GCA_000438415.1 Clostridium sp. CAG:628 | reverse complement strand
ACAAATTATGGTAAATACCTAAGTACAACAGCAGTATATTGTAACGATAGAAGTACATCAGATAATACAAACTTTGGAGCATACACAAGATTAAATACAAATAAAACACCAAGTTATGACTGTGCAGCAACAGAAGACAAATTCACAGTAGACACAAGTACTGGAAATGGGAAACTAACATATCCAATAGCATTAATGACAGCAGACGAAGTAAGTTTTGCAGGTGGAGTATATGGTACAAATGCACCAACATGGTATTATTATAATAGTGCAAATGGTAGTTCTACAGGCTCAACCTGGTGGTGGTTGTTGTCTCCTAACCGTTGGAATGGCAGCTACGCTTACGTGTTCTACGTGAACGGTTCGTCCTACCCTGGCTACTTGAACAACAACCTCGTCTCCAGCCCCAACGGGGTTCGTCCGGTCATTTCTCTCAAATCTTGTATCAAATATGGTACAGGAAATGGGACGCCTGAAACACCATACGAAATAGTGGAAACTTCAAGTGGTTGCTAAACTGTGCCTCTTGAAGTATCGTCCGAAAAGCATACGTGACGGCTCCACCGACGTAAGTTGGCGGTAAGCAAAAAATGAATACTGGCTAACCTGTGCTAGAAAGACTAATATTTCTGGCGCGTAAGTGCCAGTAGCTGAAAATTTGATTTAGAGTAAATTCATTAAATGGTTGTTAAGCGAGCAGATATTGCTTGCTTTTTTTAGTAGGTTAGTATATAATCTTTGTACGGAGATGAAGTGATGAATAAGAAAGTTTTATATAGTGTGGTAAGTTTAGTTTTTATTCTTTTTGTTGTAGTCGTTTCTTTTGTTTGTTTTGAAAATAAAAAGAGTAGTGATAAAGTTAAAGAAGAAGTACCTGTTAAAGCTGAAAAACCTTTTATTACTGAGTATTCTATAGAAGAAGTTAGTGATGAAGAGGTAAAAGAAATATTTTTAAATAATCATGCAATGGCTTTAGGAGACTCAATGGGTGAAGGACTTGATGCTTATAAAGTACTTTATAGTGAGAGTGTTGTTTATACTAGAGGAAGAAGAATAGATAATATGGTTAAAGATATGCCTAAGGTTATAGAATATAATCCTAAGTATTTATTTCTTAGTTATGGTGCTAATGATATTATAAAATGGAATGGAGATGTAGAAGGGTTTATTAATGCTTATAAGAATAGTATATCTTATATTAAAGAAGTATTGCCTGATACTATAATTATCATTAATTCAGTGTTACCAGTTAGTGAAAAAGCAATTAATAATAAAAGTGCTTTTACTTATCAAAGTGAATTTAATAGTAAACTTATGGAATTATGTAAAAGTATGGAAATAGATTTTTTAGAAAATAGTAGATTTCTTTTAGAAAAAGAAGAACCTTATGGTTATGATGGTATTCATCCTAAACGTTTTTTCTTCTATTTATGGGGAAGACAAATGGCTAGTTATTTAAATAGTAAAAGTTTATAAGGAGTGAATTTATGGAATTTGAACATATTTTTGAAATTGTTAATAATGAAGAACTTAATTATAATGAGTTACTTTTCTTTTATAAGAAATATTTAATTTTAAAACTTAAACAAATAAAGAGTCTTCCTAGTTATGAAAGTGATATAAACTATTATTTAACTAATTCTATGTATACTAATTGCTATGCATATGCTTTAAGGTTAAGTATTCCTCAATTTTTTAATGAGAATTTTTATAGATTAACTGGTAATTATTTTAATTTTATACCTGGTATATTTTCTTATAAAAAGTATCCTAAAAATACAAAATTACTTCTTGATAATTTAAAATCTGATTTAGATAGTTTAGAAATTAAAAACTTAGGTTATAGAGTAGCTGTATTAAGTGAAATAAAAGTATTTGATGGAGAAAGAGATTTTCATTTTATAAGAGAAAATGTATGTGGTAATTGGTCACAAAAAATAGGAAGAAGTGAGTTAATAGAAAAGAGTTCTTATATAGATGTACCTAATAATTATGATTTGATTAAAATACTTAAAATTTAACATTTAATTATGTTATTTTTTTCTTGACTTAGAATATAACTAGTTTTATAATGAGATATATGAATGGTTATTCATAAAAGGAGAAGGTATGCAAGATTACGATAAGTTAAGTGAATTTTTTAAAGTGTTTGCTGATAATACTAGACTTATGATACTTAATAGTTTATTAAGTGGAAGTAAATGTGTTAGTGGTATTTCTTTGTGTCTTAATAAAAGTCAGTCTTTAATTAGTCATCAATTAAAGTATTTAAGAGACTTAAACTTAGTTAAGGTAGAAAAAGACGGACAGACTAGTATGTATAGTATAAGTGACGAACATATTAAGATTATACTTAAATACGGTATTGAGCATATTAGTGAGAGGAGTTAGATTTATGATATATTTAGATAATGCTGCGACTACTAAAGTTAGACGTGAAGTGTTAGATGAAATGTTACCTTATTTTAGTGAATATTATACTAATCCATCTAGTATATATAGTCCATCTAGAATGGTTAGTAAAAGAGTTGAAGAAGCAAGAAGCTTAATAGCAGGTACAATAGGTGCAGAAGCTAGTGAGATATATTTTACTAGTGGAGGTAGTGAAAGTGACAACTGGGCTATTAAAAAGATAATGATAAGTAGAATGAATAAAGGTAAACACATGATTACTACTAAAGTAGAACATCATGCAGTACTAGAAAGTTGTAAGTATTTAGAGAGTTTAGGTTTTGAAGTAACTTATTTAAATGTAAATGAAGATGGATTAATTGATTTAAATGAGTTAGAGAGTGCTATTAGGGAAGACACTATATTAGTTAGTATAATGGCTGCTAATAATGAAATTGGTACACTTATGCCTTTAAAAGAAATTGGGGATATTTGTAAAAAACATAAAGTTTTATTCCATACTGATGCAGTACAGGCTTATGGTAATATTCCTATTGATGTAAATGAGATGAACATTGATTTACTTAGTACTAGTGCACATAAGATAGAAGGACCTAAGGGAATTGGTTTCTTATATGTTAGAAAAGGAGTTATGATTACACCTTTAATAAGTGGTGGTATGCAAGAAAAAGGTAAACGTGCAGGAACTACTAATGCTGCAGGTATTATTGGGTTTGCTAAGGCAGCTGAGTTAAAATTTAGTGAGATGGAAAAAAATAACGAGTATGTTCTTAATTTAAGAGAACACTTAATTGATAGAGTACTTAGTGAAATTCCTTATGTAAGACTTAATGGAAGTAGAGACAAGAGACTAGTAGGGAATGCTAACTTTAGTTTTCAATTTATTGAAGGAGAAGGAATGCTTTTAAAGCTAGACGCGCTTGGAATTTGTGCTTCAAGTGGTAGTGCTTGTACAAGTGGTAGTTTAGATCCAAGTCATGTACTTTTAGCAATAGGACTTCCACATGAAATTGCGCATGGTTCTTTAAGACTTACAATGAATCATGAAAATACTATGGAAGAAATTGATTATACAGTAGATAAGTTAAAAGAAGTTATAAGTGGCTTAAGAAGTATGAGTCCACTATATGAAGATTTTATAAAGAAAGGAAGTAATTAATTATGTATTCAGAAAAAGTAATGGATCATTTTACTAATCCAAGAAATGTTGGAGAAATAGAAAATGCAAGTGGTGTAGGAACAGTTGGAAATGCTAAGTGTGGTGACATTATGAGAATTTATTTAGATATAGATGATAATGGAATTATAAATGATGTTAAGTTTAAGACTTTTGGATGTGGTGCTGCAATTGCGACTAGTTCTATGGCTACTGAACTTATAAAAGGTAAGACTATAGATGAAGCATTAGAAATAACTAACAGAACAGTTATGGAAGCACTTGATGGGTTACCTCCAGTAAAAATTCATTGTAGTTTACTTGCAGAAGAAGCAATACATGCTGCACTTTGGGATTATGCTGAAAAGAAAGGTATTACTATTAAAGGATTAGAAAAACCAAAAAGTGATATTCATGAAGGCGAGTAATCGCTTTTTTTGTTAGTTAAATAACATGATTTTATAGTTTTTTGTAAAAGTGGGCCGAAAAATGTGAAATTTTTTAAAAAAGTCCCCCGAAAAACGTGAAATTTTTCAAAAAAGTGGGCCGAAAAACGTGAAAAATATTTGTTTTTCCTTGAAAATACGCCAGAATTTGTGTATAATGGTATTATAGAAAGTTGGTAATATTATGAAAAGAAAAATTTATGATAAAATATTAGAATGGAAATCTTCTAAAAATAGAAAACCTTTACTTATGTTTGGAGCAAGACAAGTTGGTAAAACATATATTATTAGAGAGTTTTGTAAAAATGAATATGAAAATTTTCATGAAGTTAATTTATTTCACAATGAATATATTATTAATATTTATGAATCTAAAATGAATGCTGAAGAAAAATTTAAAGAACTTTTAGCGATTGCTGGTGTTAAAGAAATAAATGAAAATACTGTTCTTTTTGTAGATGAAGTACAGGAAAGTCCTTCTTTAATTTCAAATTTAAAATATATTTATGAAGAACATCCAGACTTAAATATAATTTGTGCAGGAAGTTTACTTGGAGTTTCTTTAAAAAGAAACAAAAATAAAAAGGCTTTTCCGGTTGGAAAAGTTGATATGCTTGATATGTATCAAATGGACTTTGAAGAGTTCTTGATGGCGATTGATGAAGATTTATTAATTAGTGAAATTAAAAAAAGTTATGAAACTAATAAACCACTTCTAGAGTCATTTCATAATCATGCTCTTGCTTATTATAGACAGTATTTGTATGTAGGTGGAATGCCTGAAGCAGTTCAAAATTTTATAGAGCAAGGAAAGAATGCAGCTTCCTTTGATGATAACATTTTAACAAATATAATTAATGCTTATTATGAAGATATGTTTAAATATGTAGATAACAATAGTGAAACAGTTAAAATTAAAGCAACTTATTCTTCTATTCCATCACAGCTTGCAAATGATAGTCATAAATTTCAATATAGTAAAATTAATACTAACTCTAGAAAAAGAGATTATGAACTTCCTTTGGACTGGCTTTTAGAGAGTAGAATAGTATTACAAAGTTTTAATGTTAAAACGCCTTCAGTTCCTGTAAAAATGTTTTTAGATATAGATACTTTTAAAATGTACTTGAATGATGTTGGACTTTTAAGAAGCATGATGGAGTTAAATTATTCTGATATAGTTGATGGTAAATTCAATGGTTTAATTGCAGAAAATTATGTTGCTTTTCATTTAAAGAGTTCTTTAAATAAAACCCTTACTTATTATAAAAATGAAAGTTCTACTTTAGAAATAGACTTTTTGATACAAAATGAAGATGGCATAATACCTGTAGAAGTTAAATCTAGTGATAATACTCAGTCAAAAAGTTTAAAAACTTATGTAGATAATTTTAACCCTAAATATAGTATTAGAGTCTCTAGTAAAAACTTTGGCTTTGTTAATAATATTAAAACTGTTCCATTGTATGCTGTGTTTTGTATTAAATAAAGAAAAATCTTAAAAAAAGGTTGACTTTGTACAATTTTTTGGTACAATAGTAATCGGTGAAGGAAAATGGGAAGACCAAAAAAAGAAAATATCGTAAAAACTGAAGAAGAATTATTAAAGGAAGAGGAATTAAAGGAATTGGAAAAAGAAGTTATACGTCAAATTGTTGTTGCTAGAAAGAGCCAACATTTGAGTCAAAGAGAAGTGGGAGAACGTGCTGGAATTATTAGAGAAACTGTTGCTAAAATAGAAAATAATTTAAATAGTCCTCAAATTAATACTTTGATTAGACTTCTTGAACCTATTGGATATACATTAGGAGTTGTACCTTTAGTTAAGGAAGAAACAGAGGAAACTGTTAAAGCTTAACTTGGATTAAAAGCATTTTAATAAATGTTTTTTTTAATTAACTAAATGTACTTTATAAGGTGAAAAAGAGTAAATAGTTCTATTACGCAAAAATCAAAAAAATTAAAAAATGCATAATAGAACTTTTTCTTATGTGCTCTTTATTTTTGTTTTAAACTATGGTATACTTTAATTATGAAAGTATTAATTGATGGAGAGAATGTAGAAGTAGTTATTATTAAAAAGAATATTAAGAATACTTATATAAGGGTTAAAGATGATTTAAAAGTGTATGTTACTACTAATATGTTAACTAGTAACTTATATATAACTAATTTAGTAAATGATAATATTGGTTATATTACTAAGATGTATAATATTATGTTAAAGAAGTGTGAGAAAGCAAAAAAGTTTTATTATTTAGGTAAAGAATATAAAGTAGTTATACTAAATACTATTAAAAATCCTAAAATAGTGGAAGATTATATTTATGTAAAACAAGAAGATGACTTAGATAAGTTTTTAAAGAAAATGAGTAAAAGTTTCTTAGTAGAAAGAGTGAGTATTGTATATAATAAAATGAATAATAAAAGTATTCCTTTTCCAAAAGTTAGTATTAGAAAAATGGTTAGAAAGTGGGGATATTGTAATAAAAGTAAGAAGCTTATTACTTTAAATAGTGAACTTATTAAATGTAATGTAGATGATATTGATTATGTAATTGTTCATGAACTTGTTCATTTTATACATTTTAATCATAGTAAAGAGTTTTGGAATACTGTTAAGTTTTATAAACCAGATTATTTAAATAATAAGAGAAGTTTAAAGGAGGAGTAATGAAAGATAGTGTTAATAATGAGAAGATATTATTTTTTAAGAAATTAAGAGATAAGAAGTATATACTTGAAAATAATATGTTTATTGTTGAAGGGGAACATCTTGTAGAAGAGGCTTATAAAAGCGGGATTCTTTTAGAAGTAATTAAAAGTAATAAATGTAGTATAAGTTATGATGTTAAAACTACTATAGTAAGTGATAAATGTTTAGAGAAGATTAGTTTACTTAAAAGTACTCCTAATATAATGGGTGTTGTTAAATTCTTTTTGTCTGATAAAATAGTAGGTAACAAAATAGTGTTATTAGATAATGTGCAAGATCCTGGTAATGTGGGTACCATAATAAGAAGTGCGCTTGCATTTAATGTAAGTACTATAGTACTTAGTATGGATTCAGTTAATATATATAATGATAAATTAATTAGAAGTACTGAAGGATGTATGTTTAATATGAATATAGTTAGAATGGATTTAAATCAAGCTATAGATAAAATACATGATATGGGTATAAAAGTATATTATGCTGATATGCATGGAAGTATTAATTTAGATAATAGTGAAGTAAAAGATTATGCTTTAGTACTTGGTAGTGAAGGTAAAGGAATTAGTAGTTATATAAAAGAAAAGGCTGATGAAGGAATAAATATACCAATGAATAGTAAATGTGAAAGTTTGAATGTGGGTGTAAGTGGTTCTATAATTATGTATAAATTTAGGTGAAGTGTATGGAATATGTATATGTTGGGAAACTTGTTAATACTCATGGACTTAAGGGTGAAGTTAAATTACTTAGTAATTTTGATTATAAGGATTATTATTTTAAAAAGGGTATACATTTTTATATAGGTGATAATAAAGAAAAAGTTACAATTAGTAGTTATAGACATCATAAAATATTTGATATGTTTTTATTTGATGAGTATAATTATATTAATGATATTTTGAAGTTTAAGGGTTCTAAAGTTTATATAGATAGAGATGAAGTACCTTTAAAAGATGGAGAGTTATTTATTAGTGATTATATTGGAATGGATGCTTATTTTGAAAATAAGTTTATTGGTAAAGTTAGTGATATTATAGATAATAATGGGTATAAGTTATTTCTTGTTAATAATAAATATATTCCTTTTAATAAAGAGTTTATAAAGTTAGTTAGTAAAAAAGATAATAGAATAGAATTTAAGAATGTGAGTGGTTTGATATGAAAATAGATGTTCTTACATTATTTCCAGATATGTTTAAAGTAATACTTGATAATAGTATAATTAAAAGAGCAATAAGTTCTAATAAGGTTAGTATTAATTTAGTTAATATAAGAGACTTTAGTACACTTAGTAATAATCAAGTAGATGATACTCCATATGGAGGGGGTGGAGGAATGGTTCTAATGTGTGAACCAGTTTTTAGTGCTATAGAGAGTGTTAGAAAAGAGAATTCTTATGTAGTAATGCTTACTCCAAGTGGAAAGTTATATAATCAAAGTAAAGCATGTGAGTTTTCTAAAAAAGAACATTTGATAATATTATGTGGTCATTATGAAGGATTTGATGAGAGAATTAAAACTTTAGTAGATGAAGAAATAAGTATTGGAGACTTTGTTTTAACTGGAGGAGAAATACCTGCGATGAGTATAATTGATTCAGTTACTAGGTTAGTTCCTGGAGTAATAAGTGAGGAGAGCTTAACTAGTGAAAGTTTTACTGATAATTTACTAGATTATCCAGTTTATACTAAACCACAAGTTTTTAGAGGAATGAAAGTACCTGATGTATTAATAAGTGGTGATCATAAAAAGATAGAAGAATATAGATATAGTGAAAGAGTTAGGTTAACTAAAGAAAAAAGACCAGATTTGTTAAAGTAGGTGGGTTTATGTATATAGTTGTTAAAAGAAGAGGTAGAGTTAAAGTAGAAGAATATGGTGAGATTAATGGATTTGTTACTAAAAGTAAGAAGGGTAAAATTACTATAGTTGATAATAAATTAAAAGAGTTATATGCTTGTAAACAAGTTGAAAAGAAGTTTAAGAGTTGTTTTAAGAAAATATATAATTTATTATTAGAAGAAGATGATAGTGAAGATGGAGTTAAGGCTTGTTTAGGAGAAATAGAGAAGTTAAAATCAAGTATATTTAATAAATATAAAGAATGTTTAACTAGGAAACAATATAAGGATTTTTTAGCAAAGATAGCTATTACTGAAAGTGAGTTTAAGAGAAAGTATAAAGAAAGAGAATATTATTCTAAAATGATGAGAGATTTTTATAAGACAATTGGTTATAATGAAGAAGAATTAATTAGTGGAAGAAGTAGGTGATTTTATGGAAAATAATAATTATTTAAAAGGGTTTATTGGTAGTTTAGTGGGTGCTATAGTGTTTTCAGTTCCATGGTTACTTATGTATGTGTATGGAGGTTATATTCTTTCGATACTTGCTTTTGTTATAGGAATTGGTTCGTTTAAATTTTATAAAATGTTTGGTGGAATTGTTACTAAAAAGACACCAATTATAATTGTAATCAGTTCTATTTTAATTATAACTTTACTTAATTTTGTTGTTATTCCTTTATTCTTATTATATAAAGAAGGTATGGGAATAGATTTATCTTATCTATCTAGTTTGTATAGTAATAGTGAATTTGTAAGTGCAATGTTAGGGGATTATTTAATAAGTGTTTTATTTACTTTTTTAGGTATAGGTGGGGTTATTAAAAGTATTAATTATGAAGCTTATGGTGTAATTGATAATAGAGAATATATTGATGATAAAAGTGAAACAGAACAAATAAAAGAATTAGAAAGTGTTTATGATAAGTTTGGTGCTTATGATAAAAGAAATGCTATTCCAGTAAGTGTATTAACTAGTTATATTAAGTCTAAAAGAATAAATAGTTTTATGGAGAAATTTTATAAAAAAGGTATAATAGTTAATACTGGTATGAATAAGAGTTATTTTGATAAAGAGGCTATTATAAATGAAGAAAAGGCTAGTAGTAATAGTAAGAAATATAAAAGAAAATCTTTTAAAGTGGTTTTAATTACTTTAATTATAATATTTTTTGCAGTTTTATTAGGTTTTATGTCTAGTGAAGAAAGTGGTCCAGTTAATTATAAAGAATATAAATATAAAAATATAACTGTTAGTTTACCTAGTTATTTTGAATTAGATGATGAAAGTGAGTATTATAACTATTTTACTGCTGAAGCTAGAAATGATGTAGGGTTAGATGCTTCTATGTTAGAAGTTTATGATATGGTATTTACTAAAGAAGAAATAATGAATGGGTTAAAAGATGATTATGATGTTTTAGAAATGAATGAGTATACATTATGTGGACTTGAAGGTTATTTAATAAAGAGTAAGTATAAAGAATATAGTTTTACTAATGACTGGTATTTTATAGTAAATGATGGAGTTGAAATGAATGAGTATACATTATGTGGACTTGAAGGTTATTTAATAAAGTGTAAATATAAAGAATATAGTTTTACTAATGATTGGTATTTTATGGTAAATGATGGAGTAAATACTTATGGAATTAGTTTTATATTTAATGATGCTAAAAAAGATTTGTTTATGAAAGAATATGATTATTTAGTTAAGAGTATTAAAATAACTACTTCTAGTAATATTTAGTAAAATTGTTAAAGGGTACTTGAAAAGAGTATTCTTTTTTGTTATACTTTTAAAGTGAGTATTATAACTATTTTACTGCTGAAGCTAGAAATGATGTAGGAGTAGAAGCTTCTATGTTAGAAGTTTATGATGTTGTATTTACTAAAGAAGAAATAATGAATGGGTTAAAAGATGATTATGATGTTTTAGAAATGAATGAGTATACATTATGTGGACTTGAAGGTTATTTAATAAAGAGTAAGTATAAAGAATATAGTTTTACTAATGATTGGTATTTTATGGTAAATGATGGAGTTAATACTTATGGAATTAGTTTTATATTTAATGATGCTAAAAAAGATTTGTTTATGAAAGAATATGATTATTTAGTTAAGAGTATTAAAATAACTACTTCTAGTAATATTTAGTAAAAAATGTTAAAGGGTACTTGAAAAGAGTACTCTTTTTTGATAAAATTAAACTAGTTAAGATAGAAGGAGGACACAAAATATGACTAATAATTATGTAAATAAATTAAGTTATAT
>FR902223.1:45203-55382 GCA_000438415.1 Clostridium sp. CAG:628 | reverse complement strand
GTTGCACCTGTTGGACCAGTAACTCCTGTCGCACCTCTAGGAATTGTAAAATTTAAAATAGCATCTTGTGCTGTACCTGTATTCGTAACTGTTGCATTTGTACCAGCAGCACCTGTAGAAGTAGTACCAATACTTATACTTCCAAGCCCTGCTTCTCCAGTAGCACCAGTTGGACCAGTATTTCCAAAACAGTAACAGCAACCTATATTATTTCTTTTATAATTTTGGATTTTTAAACAAGCTTTTTCATAATTATTCATATTTTATCTCCTTCAATATATACTATGAATAATAAACAAAAGAATAGATTATAAAAGTCTATTTTAAGCCAACATTATAAACAATTGATAAAAAAATAATTATCCATTCAAGTTCAAAAAGGAGTTCATCCTCTCTAACATACTCATCAACTTCACAAATCATAACATCATCTACCGTAATTGGTAGTTTTAATTTACCACTATAAACATCACTAATTAACCCTTTAGCAAGTATTTCTCCATCAAACTCTGGATATAAAAGAACACTTTTTTGATAATAATTTAAAACTCTTTCCACATCTTTAGCATTATCAACATACACATTTTCATTTTCTAAACTAAGTATTTTTTCTAAATAATCGTTAATAATAATACCGAGTTTACTAAACTTATCTTCATTTTCCAAATACTTTTTAAAATATTTTTCAGGAAGATAAGGATACTTTAAATTCATAATTTCATTAACATCCCTATCTATTTTTTCTACCACACATTTTATCTCCATAAGACCTCTCTTTCTATTATAATTATAATACATAAACTTGAACATTTCCACCATTTTCTTACTACATAGTTGGTATGATTAATACATAGCAAAATTTATACAATAAAAATATGATATAAACAAGGAAGTGATAAATATTAAAAAGAAGAATTATAGTAAACAATCAAGAAATATTTTAGCAAACAACATCATATACTATAGACTTAAATTAAATTGGTCACAAGAAGATTTAGCAGAAGAGTTAGGAACTACTGCAACATACATTTCCAATCTAGAAAATGCAAAAAGAAATATGAGAGTTGATTATATTGGGTTTATCGCAGATACTTTAAAAGTCAAGGTAGAAGAATTATTTATTGAAAGAGAACCAGTTAAAAATCATAGAAGACCTAGAAAATAGTGTCTTCTTTTAATTTTTGCTTTACAAATTGTAAATAAAGTTATAAAATAACTAACCAAAGGAGAATAGTTATATGAATAAAAAAAGACTTTGTACAATACTTGGATTTATTGCAGCACTCAATATTAACACAACTAATTGTGTAAACATTGATAAAGAGGCATCTGTTGAAAACAAAACTATTATAGAATTAGTCAAAAATGTTAAAAATATGGTTAATGAATATTTGGAAGAAAATAGTAATAAAGAAATATATAGTTTTGGTTATTTAAAAACAGATAGTAATATTTATGATTACACTGATAGTTGCACAAAAATTAATACTACTTCAAAATATCAAAAGGTTGTTGTACTAAGTGAAACAAAAGAATATTATTACGTTGAGACTGAAGAAAACATATTAGGTTATATAAGCAAAAATAACATTGGATTAATACCAGACACATTTGTTGAAGTAGATATAAGTGATCAAACAGTTAACTTTTATATGAATAACGAACTTGTTTTAACTACACCATGTGTTACCGGAAACAAGGGACTTCATACTAGAACAGGATATTTTAGTATATCATATAAAAAATATGATACTTATTTAAAAGGTCCAGGATATAAAAGTCACGTATATTATTGGATGCCATTTGACCAAGCAATAGGCTTACATGATGCTGATGGATGGAGAAGTAAATATGGTGGAGACATTTATTTAACAAATGGAAGCCATGGATGCATAAACTTGCCACACACTGCTGCAGAAACAATATACAATAATGTAAGTGCTGGTACTAAAGTATTAGTGCATAAATAAAATAGTGAAATTGTCTTCACTATTTTTGTTTGCTTGTTGAACCAACAAGCTTTTTTCTACAAGTTTTTTAAATTTTGCCAATATACATTTCAGTATGAAAATCAAATATCACATAATCATTTTCTTGGTATTTATTAAAAATTTCTATAATACCTCTAATAAATTCTTCATAGTAAATCTCATCTTCTTTTGGTGCATACGATAAGGATTTAGATAAACCTATTAGCATTTCTAAAGTATATTGTTTTGAGTGAATAAATGTATAAGTATCATATATTTCCTCTTTAAAAAAGTTCTTTCTATCAGTAATATTTTTGTGTTGATACTTTCTACCAGTCAATTTTGTATTCCAATCACTTATATATTTAAAATATTTTTGGCTAAATTCATTATTTTCATCTTCCCAATCATTCCACACTATTGCAAAATATCCATTATGTTTTAATATTCTTTTAACTTCTTCTTTTACACTATTTTTATCAAACCAATGAAAACTTTGTACCGCAAATATAATGTCTGCAATTTTACTAGGAAGTTGTGTATTTTCAGCACTATTATTTATAAATATTATATTATGACACCCATTACAATATTCTTTTCCTTTATTTATCATATCTATATTAGGTTCTACATAGTAAACTTTATTACAATATGTACTAACTATTTTAGAAAACTTTCCTGTTCCTGCACCTAATTCAACTATATCTTTATTTCTTAAATTAAAATCTTTAACTAGAAATTCAAATAACTCTTTAGGATAACTTGGTCTGTATTTAGAATAGTCTTCCTGCTTACCATTATAGAATTTGGTACTATCTATTATTTTTTTATAATCCATAATAAAATTCCTCCTAACATTTTATTAAATATATTATACAATAAATTACAAAAAATCCAATACTCTATTAAAATTATTTAAGAAAATAATGATAAAAATAGTGAATAACTCACTATTTTTGTTTGCTTGTTGAACCGAAACCTCCAAGTCTTTCGCCGGTTGCATTATCTGTATCAGTTATTAAATATTTCATAAATATTGCTTGACCAATAACGTCACCTTTATGTATAACTACGTCTTCGTTAAAATAGTTATAATATGCATACATAAAGTGTCCATCGTTATCTGGATTATTATAATAGTCAGCATCAATTATTCCAACACTATTTGCTAAAACTAGTCCTTTTTTCCCAGGATTACTTGACCTATTGACTAACATAAAGAATTCATCATTCTGACAATATGCTTTAAGTCCCGTTTTAACCAAAGTTGGTTTCATACCTGGCTTAAATGGTGGAATAACTGTGTCTTCTATTGCTTCAACATCATAGCCTGCACTATATTTAGTTTTTCTTTCAGGAATAACAACTCCCATATTTTCGTAACCTTTAGCTACTTCAAACCCTCTCTTTTTCATAAGCACTTTCTAGTAATACAATACTTCCTTTCTTTAAACTTTTTTTCACATCTATTACTCTTTGATTAGATGAACCTCTATACATCAAGTTAAAGTCATGTAATTCATCTACATATTGTCCATCAACTAAAACATCTATATAGTTTAATATTTCTTTTCCAGCTAAATTTTTATCATATAAAAACCCTGTCCAAACCCACAAATCTTTATTAGGAAATCTCCATTTAAATGCACTTGCAAGTTTTGTAGATGCTTCTATATTAAGTGGATGAAGTGGCTCACCTCCTAAAATAGATAAGCCTTTTACCACTTCATTATCACACAAGTCTAGAACTTTATTAATAGTTTCATCAGTAAATTCATGTCCTAACTTAAAGTCCCAAGTTTCTTTATTAAAACAATTCTTACAATGGAAAGCACACCCCTGCATAAATATAGAAACTCTAATTCCTGGTCCATCAGAAATATCCATTTTTCTAATTAAATTATACCTTGCCATTATTTTTCTTCCTTGTCTTTCTTAGTATCCTTTTCTTCTTTATTGTCTATATGTAAAACTCTTTCTTTAATTTCTTGAGTTCTTCCTTTATTCCAGAAATTAGTTCCAATATAACCACAAGTACGTCTTGCTACATTAAGTTTGTTGTGGTCTCTATTTCCACAGTTTGGACAGTACCATTCCATATTATCATCTATTAATATTTCTCCAGTATATCCACATTCTTGACAATAGTCACTCTTTGTATTTAACTCTGCATACATAATATTATTATAAATGAATGTTATAACTTCCAAAACTGCATCTAAGTTATTGCATAAATTTGGTGTTTCTATATAACTAATTGCTCCACCTGGACTAAGTTTTTGAAATTCACTTTCTAGTTTTAATTTAGTAAATGCATCTATTTCTTCAAATACAGGAACATGGTATGAATTAGTAATATAGTCTCTATCTGTAATACCTTTAACAACACCAAACCTGTCTTTTAAACATTTTGCAAATTTATAAGTAGTTGATTCTATTGGTGTACCATAAACACTGTAATCAATGTTTTCAACTTCTTTCCATTCTTTACATTTAGCATTCATTTTTTCCATAACTTCAAGAGCAAATTCTTTACCCTTTCCATTGTCTGTGTGAGAGTGTCCTGTCATGTATTTAACACATTCATAAAGTCCCGCATAACCTAAACTTATCGTTGAATACCCGTTATGTAATAACTCATGAATACTTTCTCCCTTTTTAAGTCTAGCTAAAGCACCATGTTGCCAAAGAATAGGTGCAACATCACTTGTTGCCTTACTTAAACGTTTATGTCTAATTTGTAAAGCTTTATGACATAACTCAAGTCTTTCTTCAAATATTTGCCAGAATGTATCCATATCTTTATCACTAGATAAAGCAGCATCAACTAAGTTAATTGTAACAACACCTTGATTAAATCTGCCATAGTATTTAGGTTTACCATTTTCGTCAACATAAGGAGTTAAGAAACTTCTACAACCCATGCAAGGATAACAATTACCATTACCATTTTTATCAATTTTTAATTCTTTCATTATCTTTTCACTGATATAATCTGGTACCATTCTCTTTGCAGTACATTCTGCTGCTAGTTTAGTTAAGTAGTAATATTTACCATTTTTATTAATGTTATCTTCTTCTAACACATAAAGAAGTTTTGGAAATGCTGGAGTAATATATACACCTTGTTCATTTTTCATACCAAGTATTCTTTGTTTTAAAAATTCTTCTATAATCCAAGATAATTCTTCTTTATATTCTGTAGTCTCACCCAAGTACATACATACACTTAAAAATGGTGCTTGACCATTAGTTGTAGTCATTGAATTAACTTGATATTGGAAAGTTTGTACTCCATCTACTATTTCTTTTTTAGTATCTTCCATTGCAAATTTTTCACATTGTTCTTTACTTAATTTTCTCTTTTTGTACTTATCTAAATATCTATTATAACTTTCTCTAACAAAAGGAGCTAGATGTGTTAAAGTTATTGTAACACCTCCATATTGGCTGCTACTAACTGCAGTAATTATTTGAGTTGCAATAGTCATAGCTGTTAAAAATCTATGTGGTTTTTCTATCATTACTCCATTAATGCTAGTTCCGTTTTGTAACATGTCTTCTAGGTTTACTAAGTCACAGTTGTGTAATGCATTTTGTGCAAAATAGTCAGCATCATGAAAGTGTATTATACCTGCATCATGTGCTTCAACTATATCTTCAGGTAGTAAAAATCTTCTAGTTATATCAGTACTAGTTATACCTGCTAAGTAGTCTCTTTGTGTTGTTACTACTTTAGCATTTTTATTTGAATTTTCTGTATTCCAGTACTCACTTTCTCCATCAATTAACTCTTTAATTGACTGATCAGTTGTATTACTTCTTCTTACTAATTCTCTAGTATATCTATAAGTAATATAATGTTTTGCAAGTTCATATTTTCCTTGACTCATAAGTTTCATTTCAATAATATCTTGAATATCTTCAACTAGTATTCTCTTCTTGCCAAGTTTCTCTATATATTTAATAATATTTTTAATTTGAGTACTACTTGCTTGATCTTCTTCTTCTACTTCGTTATTAGCTTTCATTATAGCTTGTTCAATTTTTTCTGGACAGTAGTCTACCATATGTCCATCTCTTTTAATTACCTTCATTCCATTTACCTCTCTCTTATCATTTTTATAAGTCAATTATACAACATCATATATAAAAGTTAATGTTGCAATTGCAACAATTACAAAAATTTGATAAAATAATTTTAGGTGATGTAAAGTGAACGAATTATTCTATAATATTAGCAAAAAAAACAGGGAAAAACTGTTAGCTTATTTGGAGGCAATTAGTTACAAATACCCGAAAAATAAGGAAATATTAAGTAACATGATAAATGATAACTTTATATGTATTATTTTGAGTGGACACTTGCAAATTGTAAGAAATGACATTGAAGGTAACAGAACAATTGTAGAAGACTTTTTAGAAAATTCATTATTTGGTAGTCTTAGTTATCCACTTAAAAACGAAGAATATCAAGTAATTACAAAGGAAGAAACAAAAGTTGTAGTAATAGACTTTAATTCAATTTTAAATATGAAAGAAAATCGTTTTACATTTTATAATCAATTTTTAAAAAACTTAATAAATATTTTAACAACTATAATTACAAAAGCGAATGAGAGAATAGAAGTGTTATCAAACAAAAGTATAAGAGATAAACTTTTAGATTATTTTAGAATATTAAGTAAAAAAACAGGTTCAAAAGTTATTTATTTGCCAATGAGTTATACTGAACTAGCTGACTATCTAGCAGTTAATAGAAGTGCCTTGTCTAGAGAAATTAAAAATTTAAAAGACGATGAGCTTATAGAAACAAAGGGTAAAAAAATAAAGCTACTTTATTATATAAACTGAAATAAGGCGTTTATTTTAACATACGCCTTATTTTATTTTTTTCTAATATATTCTTTTTATTTTCTTTAATGTCGGATCATATTCGTGAATACTAGAATGAGTTACGTTAAATCTTTCTTTATTATAATCTAACTTTGTATTAGTAAGAATATAGTAAATCATGTTAATGACACCCCTGTGAGTAACTAATAATGTATTATCTTCTTTTAAAATATCATGATAATAGTAAAGTATTCGATTATACAAATCACTTAAACTTTCACCTTCTGGAAATCTTTTATAAATATCTTTAACATTCATCCATTCATTATAATAAGTATTTGCAATTTCCAAATTCAAGCCATTTAATAATCCTTTATCGAGTTCTCTTAAATATTTCATTTGTATTACAGGTACATGTAACTTTGTATTAACAATATCTGCGGTTTCTATCGCTCTTAATATATCACTTGTAAATATTTTGTTAATAACCAACCCTTTATTAACAATATAATCTCTTGCTTGACACACACTTCTTACACCTTCATTCGTAAGGTGATTATTACTATATCCTCCTATAAACCTTTCATCATCGAGTCCATGTCTCATTAAATATATCATTTTTTTATTCCTCCTTTATTATAAGCTAAGCTTTAATACAGTTAGTTCTTCTAATTTTTCGTCTATGTCTTTATCTAATAAACTACTTAATAAATCATATTCTTTTCTACTTAATTCTTCACCCTTAAATAGTTTATACCTTATTAGTTCATACTGTGATATAATCTTTTTTCTAGAAGACTCACTTAATAAGTTTAGTTCTTCTACTACACTCATAACAAAATTATCTAAATCATATTTGTTATCTTTGGTATTAACAAGTAAGCATTTTCCGTCTTTTACTACGTGATGGTTTACTTGAAATAAGTAAATACCAAATGGTTTATCTACTATTTCGTCTCTTAATTTGAATTCACAGTCTTTAATAAAGTTCATATAATCTTCAAAATCGTATTCAAAGTCTATAACTGTTAACTCATTACCAAAAGTTTTAACATTTTTATAGTTTTTAGGATTAAAATTTTCTTTCTTATAATATACAATTGTTGAATATGAGTAAGTATCATAGTCTACTCCATTATAGTGTCTTCTAGAACATTCAATTTCAACCGGCACCAAACCTTTATATTGGTCTAATAATTTTTTGTTTAAATATCTAAAGCTAATATAACTATTCATTTAAAACATCTCCTTCATTTTTAATATTAAATCACAATCTTTATCGTTTGTAAATGGTATACCGTTAATAAAATTGATAACTTTATTACATTCTTCTAAACTAATCTTATCAATTAATTCATAACTAAAACATAGAAAAGCCTTTTTATAGTATATGCTAATATCTTGTCTATCATTATTAAATTCTTGTTTTTCATAAATAGTTTTCAATTTATTTAAAATATTTATTTTATTTTTGTAGTCAATATCGTTTATTTTGCTTGCTTTATTAAGTAATTCATTTATTTCTTTTTGAAAACCACAAAATTCTTTAGATAAGTCCATTTGAAATAATTCTTTTAAAGATCCTTTACTTCTTGAACTTATGATATTATCTATTAGTTTTGATAAATAAGTAGGTTCATATTCAATATAGCTATAATTATAAAGTCTTTCATCAGGTCCATCATTATATTCTCTCCATCCCATTTCTGTTTGTTTAAAATCAGTATAATATATATTATTTTTAAAAAATCTAGTACAATTATAACTCACTTTACTCTTTTTACCACACTTATAAATACTTTCAAGTTTTATTTTTTTTAACTCTTCTTCATCAATATTAATCTTATACTTTTCTACATATTCACCATTTACTAAATAATAAATTAAATAACTCATTCTTTCCCTCCATACACATTTTTTAACTTCTTCATTGCTTCACTTGTTTTCATTTCAGTTAAATATTTAAAATATAAACCTCTAAGTTCATAAATATTAACAAAACTTTTCTTTTTTAAACATAAGTGTTCACTTTCAAACTTTAAGTAATCACTAACTTCTATTGTTTCATCACATTCCAAACATCCATACAGATTATACTCAAATTTTTTGTCACTTTCATCCAGAACTCTTACACTATATGACCTAAACATATCATCCACATAATAAAAACTACCTAAGTACACCCAAATATCATGATTACACTTTATATTTCTAAGTAACGAATTAAAAGCATCTAACATCAATTTCTTATCACTATTAACACTAACATTACTTACTTCTTTTTCTAAATATAAATACCTTTTAACAATATCATTATTTAATAATTCATTCATTTCATTTTGCAAAGAAATAACTCTTTCTCTCTCATTTTTAAAAGTTTTAATTTTTTCTAAGGCTAGCTTTCTTAATTCTTCATTCATTATTTTTCTCCTTATGTGTATTTTTTACACTTATTTCTTTTTTATAAAAATGTACTTATAATACATTCTTACTTTTCTTTTTATTAAATTTATATAACTTAGCTGGTTTCTTTCCTTCAAATATTATGTACTTATTAGTATCTTCTATTATTCCTAAACTAAGAAGTTTTTTTCTAAAATTACGTCTATCAAAAGTTTTATTTAGTATTCCTTCATAAGTCTTTTGTATTTCAGGAATAGTTACTCCTTTCGGAAACAAACTTTTTAATATATCAGTTGTTATAATTAACTCTTTTAAAGTATCAATTCCTTTTAATAAAATATTATTATGATCACCCGCCAGAGTTTTTACTTTATCTATTGCTACCCACTCAGAATTATCAGTTTTAAGAGTTTTCTTTAATACCTGAACTTTATTTGCATCTATTAACCCAACATAAGTTAGGGCTATCATTCTTCTAACAGGACTTCTATCAATTTCATCAAACACACCTGAAAAATAAACATTTACATCAGTTAAACCACTTTTTTCAAATATCTCTCTTTTAACTGCATATTCTAACTTTTCATTGTTATAAAGTGCTCCTCCAACTAAACTCCACATTCCTTTAAATGGTTCATTAGTTCTTTTTACAAGTAACACCTTTACTACACCCTTATCAATAGTAAAAATACTAGCAATAACATGTATACCAATATTTTTATATAAAGGATTTGTTAACTGCATTCATTTCACCTCACTCACACTATAATTATATGTGTATTTTTTACACTTGTCAAGTATATTTTCAAAGAAAATTAATTATTTACTTTTAGTAAATGATATGTTATAATTTGTACATGGACAGGTTGCTGGAGCATGGATTTGCCTGGTTTATTCTAAACGGAAGGCTCGCATGGAGGTAGCTCGTTCCTTTTTTTATTTTACTTTCACAATTATATGCTTAAAATGA
>FR902223.1:40230-45130 GCA_000438415.1 Clostridium sp. CAG:628 | reverse complement strand
ATGCTATAATTTATTCATGAACAAGGTGCTGGAGCATGGATTTGCCTGGTTTATTTTAAACGGAAGGCTCGTATGGAGGTTCTTGTTCATAATATGGTCTTTAATTAACTAAGTAGTTTGAAAATATTCTTTTAAACTTACTTGGTTAATTTTTTTAATATCTAAAATATCATATAAATATTTTTTACCATTCGCATCGTTTCTTACTAAAAGTGAACAACCATAAGTAGTTTCTTTGTCATTATCAACAATAGAAAACTTAGTTCCATACTTATAGAAACCGTATTTTGCATCGATTTTATGTTTTTCCTTTTTCTTGTTAATAAAGTTTTTATTATTAGCATTCATAAACAGTTCCTTAATATAATTGGCAAGAATACATTTGACATATTTCATGTCTGTTTTTGACCATCTTGTATAACATGAATATATATACTCATTTGCAGTTTTGTCGTCTATTAATATTGTATTAGAAGTTAATATATTTTTATACGATATCCCTTTTTGTTCTTTTATGTGCGCTTTTGCTCTTTTCTGTGCCTCTTTTACTTCCAAATTTCTATACTCCTCTTCTTCTATTCTAAGCCTGTTAAACGTTCCATCATCATTAAAAACAGCGGTTGCTTCTTCCATTAAATATGGATTATAATCAGTAATATATGTAATTATAAAATTTTCTATCATTTTTGTACCTCCTGAAACCATTATATAATATGTATATTTGTTTGTCAATATTTTGTTTGTTAAAAAAAGAAACCTATTTAAGATTTCTATTTATATGATATAAGTATTGTATAGCAAGTCCACTATTTAAACCAAAATTATTTTTCATATAATCTTTAATATTTTTAACATTATCAATATTTAAATTTGATTTAACATACTTTTTAACCCACGTATCAATTGGAAAAGTATCAAATCTAGCATAACCAAACATCAAAATACAACTAGCCACTTTAAGACCAATTCCTTTTATTTCCATAAGTTTTTTTATTGCATCTTCTGTATCTAACATATCTACTTCTTCAAGATAAAAAGGATTCTCTTTTAAAACACAAATAGCATCATAAACATATTTATCTCTAAAACCTAAATTAAACTCTTTAAAATCATCTAAACTAAGTTTAATAAACTCACTCATCTTAGGAAACAAATAATATTCTTTTCCACCAAAAAGTACTTTTTCTCCATATCTTTCACTTATCTTACTAATCGCACCACTTATTCTCTTAACATTATTATTTTGACTAATAATATAACTAATTAACATCTCAAACTTATCTTGTTTTAATACTTTATACCCATTGCATAAAGAAATTTTATCTTTAAAAAGTTCATTTTTCTTAAGTTCATCATTAAGTACTTTATAATCTCTTCCATAATCTAAATAATATTTAATAACCATCTCTAAATCATCCATCTTATTAGAATCCACTATCAAATAATTACCATCTTCCTTAATATTAACTACCCTATCAGATAAAATACAAGTAAAAGATTTATCACTCTCTAAAGTAATCCTAAAAGCCTGCCCACTCATTAAAGTATCATATAAATTAATATCATTCTTCTCTATCTTCATATAGACCTAACTTCCTATAATAATCTAAATAAACCCCATTCTTTTCATACAAAAGTAAACTACTCATTGTAAACTTTTGATAAACTTCATAATTCATATTATCAACATATTCATTACTCACATCACTTTTAAAACTTTTATATTCACCAGTTATAGAATTATAACTTCCGTTTTCATTAATAAAACTTCTATCACTTAACATAACAAGTCCTTCAGAGTCACTTAATGCATCCCTTCCCATCATAAGTCTTGAATCATACTCTATTCCAAACAAATTATACACTGTAGGTAAAACATCAATACTACTAACATATTTACTAACTTTAACATTTTCTTTCATTTCACTATTATAAATTATTAAACTAGTATGAAACATCTCAAACTTATCACTTCTATCTGTATCACTTATTTCATTTAATTCACTAGTTTTAAGTCCATAAGGATAATGATCGGGACTAATTACTATAACAGTATCATCAAGTTTTTTACTATCCTCTAAATAAATAAGAAGTTTTTCTAAGGCACGATCTAACTCAATATTTGCTGCTAAATAAGCCTTAATATGTTCTGAATAAGATAAATCTTTAACTAACTCCCTATTTTTATAAGACATAGAATTACCAGTAAAAGTGTAATTTAAGTGTCCACTAACTGTCATATAATATGTCATAAATTTATCACTATCTATATAATCATTTATAGTAGCATCTATCATTTCAATATCACTTTCTGGCCAAACTTTACAGTTCATTAATTTTTCTAGTCCATTACCACATCCAACATACTTATCGAATCCCAAATTTGGATGAGACTCATCCCTACTATAATAAGTATATGTGTGATCATGATAAGCATTTACAGGACTATACCCTTCTCTTTTAAAAACATTTCCAAGTCCAAAAGGCATATAAATATTACTACTTCTATAAAAAGACCAAACACCTTCTTTAGGGATTAAACTATTCATAACCATATATTCTCCATCACTAGTACTAACAGAAAATAAAGGTTGGTAATAATTTTCAAAAACAAATCCATTATTAACAAGTTTATACAAAGTTGGAGTAAGTTCTTTATTAACTGCTATCTTATCAAATCCTTCAGCAGTAATATATATCAAATTTTTACCCTTAAATATTCCAGTATACTCATTTTGTTTAGTAGGCATCACACTTTCAAAGTATTCATGCATAGATTTAACCATGTCATCTTTTTCTTCACTAATAAGTTTATCAAAATCTATATCAAGTACATTATATTTTACTTCTTCTATATCATCACCTTTATTAGATTCACTAGGTTTAACATTATATAATTTTTCTTCAAAACCAAACAAATACCTCTCTAAATCCAAACACTCCATAGAAAGAAGTCCTACTTTATTAATAGTAATCATCGGAGCATGTGTTTTTGTATACACATTTTTTAACGAATACATTCCCTTATCATCAAACATTACTGTAATAAGAGATACTATAATAAATACAAGTAACGAAATGCTTTCTATTACCAAACTTTTTTTACCTTTATTAAAACTAAATATCTTCTTACCAAAAATCAAAAATAATATGAAAGGCATCAATAAAAGAATAATACTAAGTACATTATCACTCACCATTTTAACAATTGCATTAAAAAACTCTCCAAACACTTGCCCGGTTCCTTCTTTAACACTATAAACAGAAAATATGGAATCATAAAACAAATAATAAACATATTGACTAACAAAAATAAATGTTAAAAATAAACTTAATATTATAGATATTCCCCTATTAACTTTTTCACTAAATAAACTACATAATATAGTATTAATCATAATAAAAGGAATACTAAACAAAATAATAGTTAATGAGTTAATACTAAAAACATTATTTAAAACAAATAATTTATATACTAATTCTAAATAAATAATTAAAAAACTAAAATAAATAACCAAAGATAACTTTTTCTTCATTCTATCTCCTTAAAACATACCTACATTCTTCATCAACTAAATCAAATGAATAATCATCATCATTCTTAATCAAACAATCAACTAAATATATACTCTTATTCTTATTATATTTAAATAAAACCTTGAGAATATCCCTATCTAATAACATATAATTAATTCTATGAAATAAAACATATTGTAGTTCTAAAGCACTTATTTTATTAAAAAAACCTTCCTTAAACTTATAAATACTAACCTTATCAGTAGCAAATTCATACTTTAAATAATAAGTAATATTTTTACTACTAATGCTAAAAACAGCGAGATATTTATTAATAGCCATCTTAAACTCCTCACTTGTTTTAATTACATTATTAAACGTTTCCTCATTTAAATAAGCGCTTCTATAAGAAAACAATATATGACTAACACTATACATAAAATTTCTCCCATACTGAATTAATTATATCACATTTTTTTATAATTTTGTACTATTACAAACTCTTTTATGATATAATACTTTATATGAAAGAGGTGGATTTATGAGTTTAGTAGTTTACAACACTATTACTAGAAGAAAAGAAGAATTTAAAAGTATTCATGAAGGGCTAGTTGGAATGTATGTATGTGGGCCTACTGTATATGGTTATCCACATTTAGGACATGCTAAAAGTTATGTTAGTTTTGATATTATTTATAGATATTTAATGCATTTAGGTTATAAGGTTAAGTATGTACAAAATATAACAGATGTAGGACATTTAGTAGGAGATGCTGAAAGTGGAGAAGATAAAATTGAGAGAATTGCAAAACTTGAGAGTATTGACCCAGTTGAAATTGCATACAAGTTTGAGAATATTTACTTTGAAGATATGAGAAAGTTAAATGTTTTAAAACCTAGCATAAGTTGTAGAGCTACTGGACATATTATTGAGATTATAGAAGACGTGCAAACACTTATTGATAAAGGATATGCTTATGCGACTAAAGAGGGAAATGTGTACTACAGAATAAACAAGTTTACTAAGTATGGAAGTTTATCTAATAGAACACTTGATAATACTTTGAGTGGTGAGAGAATTGAAGTTGCAACTGACAAAGAAAATCCTGCTGACTTTGCACTTTGGAAAAAGGCTGAAAATGGGCACATTATGAAGTGGCCTAGCCCATGGGGAGAAGGTTATCCTGGATGGCATATTGAGTGTTCAGTAATGAGTAGAAAATATTTAGGCGATACTTTTGATATTCATGGTGGAGGAATGGACAACATATTTCCTCATCACGAGTGTGAAATCGCGCAGAGTGAAGCATTAACTGGAAAAACTTTTGTTAACTACTTTATACATAATAATTTAGTAACAGTAAACGGGCAAAAGATGGGAAAG
>FR902223.1:0-40192 GCA_000438415.1 Clostridium sp. CAG:628 | reverse complement strand
TTTAGGAAACTTTATAACTCTTGATGACTTATTTAAAAAATATAATCCAATGGTAGTACGTTTCTATATACTACAAAACCATTATAGAAAACCAACAGATTTTAACGATGAACAATTACTTGATACTGAAAAACAATTTAAGAAAGTTAGTGAAACTGTTAATAATTTAAGAAATGCTATTAAAGATGTTGATAAACATGTAACTGATGATGAAACTGTTAGCAGCCTAAAAAAGAAGTTTACTGAAGCAATGGATGACGATTTTAACACAGGACTTGCAATAACTTATTTATATGAGATAATTAAACTTGCAAATACTGAACTTCAAACAAGTAAGAATATTGATAAACTAATAAGTTATAATAACTTCATTAGTGAGTATGTTGAAAATATTCTAGGTCTATCTTTTACAGAGACAAGTTCTAATAAGGAAGCTGAGTTAATTAACATTATACAAAGTATTAGAAATAAGTATAGAGAAGAAAAAAATTATGCTGAATCTGACAAGATTAGAGATGAATTAAAGGAAATTGGTATTGCTTTGAATGATAGAAGGTAAAAATTGACGTTCAATAATATTTTGAACGTTTTTTTTATGTGAAAATTGAAACAAACTATATGAATTCTTATACATTAATGTTATAATCAGTTTAGGAGGGTTTTATGAAGTCATATAGCAATATAAAATTAAAGAAAAAACTTGAAAATAAGGGAATAGCTCTTGATGAAAAAAAGAAGAACAAATTTGATAAGTATAGTTATTATCAAGTTATAAATGCATATAAGAATATTTTTTCTACTAACATTGAAGATATAGATGAAATTATTGATAATATTAATAACAATAAAGAAATTGATAGATACAAAAAAATTTTTGGAGTAAGTAACAGCATAATGACTAATAGTCAGCTAATAAGAACAATTAAACTTCAAATATGCAAAAAATACGGTATACAATATAAAAATTCAGACACAGATGAAGAACTTTTAGAAAAGATCAAAACAATTGATTATTATAATCACATCTACTCAAATAAAGTAATGTACAGTGACTTCATTAGAATGTATAAATTTGAGCATGAATTAAGAAGTGTACTACTTAAATATACACTTATCATTGAAGAAAGTTTAAAAAATGTTCTTGTAGTATACTTAAACAACATAGAAGCAAAAGACAATTTTTTAACAGACATTAACCAATATGAAACTAGTCAAGGAAATATAAAGAATGCTGTTAATTCTATTAAAAAAATATTTGATAAACAAACCAACAAAAATTCTAATCCGATCAAAAGAAAAATAAATCAAAACTTATCTGTACCTTATTGGATTTTAATTAATGAATTAACATTAGGTGAAACAATTAATACAATTACTAACTTAAAAGAAGAACACGTAAGAAATATTTTGGAAAAATGTATAAACTACTTTACAAATTTAAAACTTGATTATTCTAAAATAACTACACCAAAACAAAAACTGAACTATAATGATTATTTAAATGCAATGAGAGAAATGCTAAGAATTATTGGCAAATTCAGAAATAATCTAGCTCACAATCAACCAATTTACAATTTTAATGTAAAAGACTGTTCTTCAACTAAAGGTAGCATGGTTAATTATCTACTACCAAAAACTAAAAAAGCAAATGATACAAAAGGACAATATGCATTAAATACTAAATATATGTCATACTTTGCTAATTTTTGGGGAAGTGACAAATACAATAGCTTTACTGGTAATTCTAACATTAATTTATCTTGGATAATTTATGTTATATTAAAATTTATTAATCATCTGGATGAAAATAGTAACTTTTATGATGAATTAGTATACGTATATAAAAAATATAACATAATCCTTAAACCTGCTAATATTTCAGTTAATGAAACAGAATTATATGAAAATATTTTAAAAAAAATTGAAGAGTTATGTAAAACAGATTTTGGAGTAAATACTATTATAAAAAAATATTCTAGTGAAGTAAAAATTAAAAAAGATTTGATATCATTAAATGCAAAATTAAATAATATAAAAAAAGATTTTTGTAATCAATTGAATTTAAATGAAAAAAACAATGAATGTTTAAAATATACACACTTTTTATTTGATAATGCATATAAAAGATATACAGGTATAGATAAAAAATATTTTGATAAAATTATGAATATAAATTAATTTTTTACATAAATATATAATAGTTACGTATTTACAAAAATCATATTTTGTGGTATTATTATATACGTAATGAAATGCCCTTAATCAAGGGGAGAAAGAGGAACGCTGTTCCTCTTTTTCGTTTAATTATTTGAACGTTTACTACTTTCATCTTATAAAATGATTTTGTTCTTACAAATACTTTAACAAACAATTTCTATGTAAAATTCTATCTTATTTAACTTTTGAAAACATTTTATAAAATCGTTGACATTTAACACATAATATTATATCATTATATTACCGGAGAAAATCTCGTCAGGTCGATAGTTAGGTAGTGAATAGTTTTATTTAAGCGTATCTTAAGTACGCCACCCTAATTGGTAAAAGCCCTTGCGGGGCTTTTTTCTTTGACCAAATAATAAAAAAAGAAATCTATTAAACAATAGACTTCCCACATTACTAAAATTCCGAATTACTAATACTAAAGAATTTATCAAAGAAACCAATTAGTTTTACAATAACACTTTCTTTCTTCTTTGTTCTTTTTTTATCAGCTTCAAACCTACTCATTGCTGGTAATATAGATGATAGTTCTGTACCATTAGTTTCTACTCTTCCGTTTTCAAAACTTCTCTTTACAAACATATAAGTTTTCTCTTTATCCAAGTTCTCTTCTAAAATTATTTTGTCTAACTCTTCTTTCTTTTTACTATTCATAAAAGAATTAAAGTCATTATATACATTACTATCCTTATTTAAACTTCTAATAAACTCATCAATTAAGTCAACCTTATTTCTTAAGTCAGGACTGGACATAACCATTCTATTAATAGTAATCAATAACTCTTTATTTTCCATATTACCATCATGATACTCTTTAATTAAATTTAAAATATAGTCAACATTAACTTCTATTTGCTTAACTAATTCCATTTCAAAAACTATATCATTACTAACATCAAGTTTATCTGCTTTCATTCTTTGTTTATATTGATTATTTAGTTCAATATATATACTTCTATAATTTTGTTCATCTCTAGCATCTAATATATCGTTATTACTAAACTTATCAAAAGTAGAAAGAATATTTCTTGCTTTTAATATTTGTCCAAATAACTTGATAAACTCAATTTGGTTACTCTCTCCGACTATTAGTTCACCTGGATTAAATTTGCTTTTAAGTTCATTAACTAAAGTTATATAACCTACAAAACTGTGTTTACCATCATCATAACCATTTAAATAATCTTCATACGGTTTTAACAAAACGATGCTAGAAGCTTCAGCATCTCCAAATAAACCTAATGCATCGTTAAGCTCCTTTTCCAAATCTCTAAAACATACTATATTACCAAATGTTTTAACAGAATTAAGTATTCTATTGGTTCTAGAGAATGCTTGAATAAGTCCATGATAATTAAGATTTTTATCAACCCATAAAGTATTTAATGTCTTAGCGTCAAAACCAGTTAAAAACATATTAGCAACAATTAAAATGTCTATTTCTCTATTCTTCATTCTAAGAGAAACATCTTTATAATAATTTTGGAATTTTTCATTAGATGTATCATAAGTAGTTCCAAACATTTTATTATAGTCTTTAATAGCATAGTCTAAATAATCTCTATCGCTTTTACTTAGATTTTCTGCAGACTCAGAGTTTTCATCATCAAAACAAGTAATAACTTCATCATTAACACCATAACTATATATTAAAGCGACTTTCAAATTGTTAGGTATATTTTTAAAACATTCATAGTACTTTTTAGCAGCTTCAATTGAAGAAGTAGCAAATATTGAATTAAATCCATTTACATAATACTTTTTCTTAACTTCAACAGCATTATTATCTTTAGCAACTTCCTTAACATTATCTAAAGTACTAAATAAATAAGTTTCATTATTTTTAGTTTTTCTAGCAAAGTTATTGATAATATACTCAGTTATTTTTTCTATTCTAACTGGATTATTAAACACTCTATTTTTATCAATTTTAAAAGCCATTTCATCTTCTATATCACTTTTTCTACCAATATTTTCTACAAATTCATATCTAAAAGGTAATACATTCTTATCATTTATAGCATTTACAATAGTATAAGTATGTAGTTTTTCTCCAAATACTTGCTCAGTTGTTAAGACTATACTTTTTCTAGTTATAGCATTTTCTTTAAATATAGGAGTGCCAGTAAAGCCAAATATATAATAATACTTAAACTTAGATATAATAGCTTTGTGCATATCTCCAAATTGACTTCTATGACATTCATCAAATATAAATACTACTTGTTTATCAAATGCATTATGTTTAGGAAATTTCTTTATATAATTAGTTAATTTTTGTATAGTAGTTATTATTATTTTAGAATCATTATCAGCTAGTTGAGACTCTAGTATTTTAGTATTAGAGTTACTATTAGCACATCCTTCTTTAAATTTATCATACTCTTTCATTGTTTGATAATCTAAGTCTTTTCTATCAACAACAAATACAACTTTATCAATAAAACTTAACTTACTAGCAAGTTGACTTGTTTTAAAACTTGTAAGTGTTTTTCCACTTCCTGTAGTATGCCAAATATATCCACCTGATTTAATACTTCCATACAATTTATAATTATGAGATATTTCTATTTTATTAATAATCTTTTCAGTAGCAACTATTTGATAAGGTCTCATAACTAAAAGAGTGCCATCAGTTGAAAATACACAATACTTACAAAGTACATTTAAGATAGTATGTTTTGCTAAGAAGGTTTTAGCAAAATCTATTAAATCAATAATTGAATTATTATTTTGGTCTGACCAATAAGAAGTAAATTCAAATGTATTAGAAGTTTTCTTAGTACCTGTTTTCAAGTGTAAATCTCTTGTAGTATTAGAATAATACTTAGTATATGTTCCGTTACTTATAATAAATATTTGAATATATTCATATAAACCACTTCCAGCCCAGAATGAATCTCTTTGGTATCTATCTATTTGATTAAATGCTTCTCTTAAGTCTATTCCTCTTCTTTTAAGTTCAATATGTACTAAAGGTAAACCATTTACTAATATGGTTACATCATACCTGTTTTCATGATTACCATCATTATTTTCATACTGATTAATTACTTGTAAACAATTATTATGTATATTATCTTTATCTATTAAATAAACATTAATTAACTCTCCATTATCTAGTCTTAAAGGTTGCTTATAATCTTCTTGAATTAACTTAGTTTTCTCAAGTATATGATTATTCTTATTAGCTATTACATTATTAAATAAATTATTCCACTCATTATCACTAAACACATGATTATTAAGTTTACCAAGTTTATCTCTTAAATTACTAATTAATTCACTTTCACTATTAAAAGTTAAATACTCATAACCTTGTTCCATTAGTGTTTTAATTAATTCTTTTTCTAAAGCATCTTCACTTTGATAAGTTGTGCTTTTCTTATCTAAACCTTTATATTCAGTAACCACTGTATAGTTATCACTTTCACTTATTATATTAACCATTAATCATCCACTCCTTTGCTTTTTCCATTAAATCATTCCAAATTTCTGTGTATTCTTTATCGATATTTAACATTTCGGAATTTATTTGCAAAATTTCATTATTAATTAAAGAAATGCATTCTTCAAAATTACTATTATTTAAAAACTCATCTATTCCATCTTTGTAAATAAAAATATTTGATAATTTTGTAATTATATTAACGCCACTTATTTCATAAAATATATTTTTAATTTTCAATATTTTGTTTTTATTTTTTTTAGTGTTAAAAATATAATTTATAAGCTTAATTGATGTACTATAATTAAAATCATTAAGTTTTCTTTTAATTTTACTTGTAAAATCTTTTAAAATCATTTTTTTACCATCAAATTCTTGGTTTAATCCACCGGCAAAATCTTCCTTTAAATCATTTAGAAATAAGTAATAAGAAAACGCTTTATTTACCACTTCATCTGTTAAGTTATTTTTTTCAATACAGTAATCATTATAACTAGAAAATAATGCTACAAAGCAACCTGTAATAATACTTATACAAAAAGAAATTACCAATTCATTAACAGCGAAAATTTGATTAAACAATACTGAAGAAAATATAATAATTAAATACACCATTGTCCAAATATTATTTACTATTTTTTTCATTCTTTCTCCGTCATTTCATTATTTACTTGCATTTTTTCATAATAACAAGCTATAGTTACCAACATTTTTATTTCGTCACATGTCATTTCGTATGGCTTTATTATCACCCAATCTCCAGCAAATCCTTTTGAAAATTTTTCAACCATTTTCCTAGCGGAATTTTTGATTTGTTCATCTCGTTCCTCACAAAGATTAGAATATATTTTTTCTAGTTGATGATGATATTCTCCGTTATTGTATGGTCTACAATAAATAAAACTATTTACTAAAGTATTTAAATTACTAAATTTTCTCTTTTCAGTAAGTGAACACATCTCATCAATTTTATTTTCTATATCTTTCTTATACTTTTGAACTACATGCTTATTTTCTTCACATGTATTTTGACATAAATAATAACACTTTAAGTTTTTTAAATCAAATGAGTCTTGATGAGATTTATCTAAAATTTCTATCATATTTGATAATTTATCTTCAAAAGATAATAACCTGTTTATTTGATGTTTCTTACTAGTAATTTTATTATATTTATCTTTATAATAATTTACATATTCTTCTAATTTATTATAATTAAATAAAACATAATCCTTTAATTTTTTAAATTTAAAGTTAATAGATATTATTCCTCTTATATTGCTATAAATAGTCAAATTAATACATTTTTCATCATCTAAAGTTATATATGGGCAATAAAAAACTTCTTCTTCTAATTTATTACCGTATGCACCATTGGTTTGAAATGGATGAGCAAATGAAGTGGATCTTAAAAAATTAAAAAATTCCTTATCACATGAAAATTTAATTTTATTATAAATATCAGTACCATTTTTATAAAAAACCTTTAAATTCTTAAAATACATTAATTTTTCTTCTAAGTTAATTTTATCATTTATATTATTTTTAATATCTTCGCCTAAGATATGCACTCCAGAAATAATATTGCAAGAATGTAACATAAATAGATAAAACCAGTTAGTGTCTTTAGAAAATCTTAAATTCTTATTAAGGAATTTTACGGACTCCTCTAATCTATCTAACAGAGTAGAATAAATATACATTTTCTCACAGTTACGGTTTTCCAAAAGCACATTATCTTCTGTTAAAACATTTGTTAAATCAATACGCAAATCTTCATTAAATTTAATCATTGATAATCAACTCCTCAAAACTTAAAAGTTTATTTCTATAATATTCATATTGTTTTCTTCTTGCTTCTATTTCAGCAGGTAAACCTTCTGAAATATCATTAACTAGTTTATCAAATTTATCAAGTATGTTAACTATTCTTTCTTGTTCTTGTAGTGAAGGGATTTTAAATTCGAATTTTTTAAAGGTATTCATATCTACTGAGCAAAAATTACCTTGATTTAAATTATTTAGACAATACGCATCTAATTGAAAGCAATAATAATAAATATATTTTATGTTTATTTCATTTATATACTTTTCTTTTAATGTCATACATGTAAATCTTTGATTGCATAAAAAATCAACTTTTATCAACGCATGGATACCTACCGTAGCTGATGTAGCACATATTATGGAATTTGCTTTGAAAGGACCACTTTTTTTTAAAGCTTCTGGAGTAATATGTTGAATTGCATTATTCAAAACGGTTCCGTTTGCTCTAATATCTTCCATTCTAAACCAAGGAATTGTTCCATTATTCCAAAATAATTTATTTCCAGTTGATGGAGTATAACCATTTTTTAAATCAAACAATTCTTCTAATTTGAAAGACTTATAGTCTTTTTCAAATTCAAATACCTTTTCGCACCAAAACTCATACTGACTTTTTCTTGCCTCTAACTCTGCCTCTAACTCTGCCTCTAACTCTCCAAACTTATCAAGTATTCTTACTATTTCTTCTTGTACTTCTAATGGTGGTACTGGAATTTTTAATTTTAAAAATTTATCTTTAGACAAATTATATCTTGTAACTCCAAAAGAACAACTTATAATTTCATTTCTGAACTTTGCGCATCTTAAATAATGCTTCAAAAAATTTGCATTAAACCTTTCATAATAATTATCATTGAGCCTAAAGCCAAAACAAAAACTATTTAAATAAATTTTTTCATCTGGTATTTGTGTTACAACAGAAATCATGCCACTATCTTCAAGATTTTCAGAAGAACCAGCCACTAGTATATCTTTATACTTTATATAATTTTGATTTTCATTTTCATTAATTAAAACGAAATCATTAGTTTTTAGTTTTATGGCTGGATTATTATATATATTGGTATATGATATAAATCTGCTGTTTCCCATTTCAAAATCTTTTTTTGTTTTTCCTGATAAACCTGTATAATGTTTTCCTATATTTTTTAGGCAACAATACTCCACCCCGTTAGGACACAATTCTTTTATTAACTTCTCTATCTTACTCATTATTATCAGACTCCAATTCTTCTATAATTTGGTCTAACTCTTTTCTAACTTTATCTTGTTTTTCTACTATCTCTTTTATCTTTTTATTTAACTCTACTATATCTATTTTTTCTTCATCAGAAGTAACTTTTAAATATGAATTAACTGATAAGTTATAACTATTATTACTTATTTTTTCATATGTTATTAGTACTGATTTATTTTCTTCATTAGTTCTATTTTTAATAAGTGTTAGTATGTTTTCTATGTTTTCATCGGATAGTTTATTCTTATTACTTCCTCTTACAAATTCATTAGAAGCATCTATAAATAAAATGTTATTATCTTGTTTATTCTTTTTAAGTACTATTATACAAGTTGCTATTGAAGTACCAAAGAATAATTCACTAGGTAGTTGTATAACTATATCTACAAAGTTGTTATCAACTAAATATTTTCTTATTTTTTCTTCTGCTCCACCTCTATAAAGTACTCCTGGGAATTCAACTATTGCTGCTGTCCCTTTAGAACTTAAATAAGATAGCATATGCATAGTAAATGCAAGGTCTGCTTTAGACTCTGGCGCAAGTATTCCTGCTGGTGCAAATCTATGGTCATTTATAAGAAGTGAATTTGATTTACCAGCCCATTTAATTGAATAAGGAGGATTTGATACTATTGCATCAAATGGTTCCTCTTCTTCATGTGCTGGGTGAAGTAAAGTATCTCCTAGTTCAATATTGAATTTATTATAGTTTATATCATGTAAAAACATATTTATTCTACAAAGGTTATAAGTTGTTATATTTATTTCTTGTCCAAAGAAACCTTGCTTTATATTATCTTTACCAAGTACTTTAGCAAATTTAAGTAATAATGAACCTGAACCACATGCTGGATCATATACTTTATTTATTTCAGTTTTACCCGTTACAGTTATTTTAGCAAGTAGTTCTCCTACTTCTTGAGGAGTAAAAAATTCTCCACCTGATTTACCAGCATTTGAAGCATACATAGTCATTAAAAATTCGTAAGCATCTCCAAATGTATCTATAGTGTTATCTTTATAGTCTCCTAGTTTTAAATCTCCTATTGCATTTAACATTTTAATAATTTTAGTGTTTCTATCATCAACATTGTTACCAAGTTTATTACTATTAAAGTCTAAGTCATCAAATAAACCTTTCATGTCATCTTCAGAAGCCGTACCTTTTGCCGAATTTTCTATGTTATCAAGTATTGTACCTAATGTAATATTTAAGTCTTTATCTTGACTTGCTCTTTTTCTTAAGTTACAGAATAGTTCACTTGGTAATATATAAAAGCCTTTATCTGCTAGAGTATCTTCTCTACCGTATTCTGCTTCTTCATCACTAAGTTTTGTATAGTCAAAATCATGGTTACCTGCTTTTCTTTCTTCTTCATTTAAATAGCTAGTTAAATTTTCAGATATAAATCTATAGAATAACAAACCTAAAACATATTGTTTAAAATCCCATCCATCTACAGACCCACGCAAGTCGTCTGCCATCTTCCATATTGTTTTATGTAACTCATTTCTTTCCAATTCTTTTTGGTTATTCATACTTTTACTCCTTCTTTCTATTTATCTTCCTCAAATGTTTTATTAAGCATATCTATTCCATCAGTAAATTCTTTTCTGTTAGTTATTTTTATTTTATTAGTTTCTAAGTAATCTAATAGTTCGATGATTAGATATCTTTTCCTAGTAAAGTCGTCGACTTTATTTATTTTGTCATAGTAATCTAAAAAGGTTTGTCTTTCTTCTGGATAAACTTTTTCATTGTTCATAACTACATCGTTTATTTGCATTAAAACATCTCTTATATAATTGTTGAATATAATCTTTCGTCCAATTGCTTTTAACTCATTTCCAAGCATAATAACTAAATCACTGTCATTTGTATTATCAATTTTAAATAGAATACTAAACAATTCTTCTTTTTCTTCTTTAGTTATATATTTGTTATTTTTAATTATGTCATCACCTATTTTAAAGTAGTCTCTTTTACCTTCTTCTAGTATATTTGAGTATTCTCTATCAAGTTTGTCTAACTTTCTTTTGTTAACTTCGTCTTCATATAAAAGTCCTGCACCCCAGCCATGCTTATCTATAAGTTTCCATTTTGTACTAAATTCTACTAAACTCTTAAATAATCCCATCTTATTTTACCCCCACACAAAAAGATGGAATAAACTTATCCCATCTATATTTCACTATTTCATCATATAAGCATGTTAAAACTGGTATATTTAGATAACTAAATACCCCCCCCCCATGTATTTTATTTAGTACGTTTTTCTTATTCATATTTATCCTCCTCTATTTTTCCTACATCATCATCTTTATGGTATTGTCCATCACTTAACGGCTCATGTCTAGTTGATTTCTTTTTAAAACTCCAAGGTGCAAACCTTCCTTGTCTTACCAAATCCTTTTGCCACTCCTCCAAAAACCATTTATCCATCTCTTCCTCTGAATAAGGAGAATGATTTACTTTTTTAGGTTTATCATCTTTTGGTTTTTCTTTAAAATCTTTTAAAGCTTTATCCCTATTAATATAACAAAATATTAGAAACCCTGTAAAAATAATAATAGTTTTAAACATGTAAACCACCTTTTCTTATTTAACATTATACTATACTTTTCTTAATAATCATATAGTTAATTCAAAAAAGTCTCTAAGAAAAGAGACTTCTAGTTACTTTTTGAACTTGCATCTAGGGTAATTAGAACAGCCTATGAAACTACCATACTTGCTTTGTCTGTTAACAAGTTCTCCGCCGCAAAGTGGGCATTTATTAATTAGGTCATTAGCTGTTACTTTTTTTATTTCTTTTACGCTTTTAACATGCTTTCTAGAATTAGTGTAGCCTTTAATATTTCTACTAACTAAAGTGTTATACACTTCTATATAATTTGAAAGTAATTCGTTTGTATAACTTTTAATATATTTAACGAGCATATAAATTCTAACTACAAACTTTGAGTTAACTCTAACTTTAGCTTGACTAGAAATGCATACAATTGAAATGAATTTATCAGTGTTTATTCCTAAGACTTCAGACAAAGCTTTTATATGTCCATAGTTTTGATGAACTGGATTATTGATGTAGTAAGTGTTTTTTCCTCTTTTGACAGTCCAGTTTTTGTCGTAATCGTTACCTTTAATATACCCATTTATCTGCTTAGTTTCTATTACAAATATGCCATATTTAGAAACTACTATATGATCTATTTGATGAGTGGAATTGTCTATAGTTCTTACAATTACGTTATTTAAAACTTTGTAGTCTTTCTTTAATTTTTTAAGTTCTAGTTTAACCCAAAATTCACCAAAGAAACCTATTACTTTCTTTTGGATAATTGGTATTAAGATAACTATTAGCCATAAAAATATATATTCTTTACTAAATAGAAGTTTAAGCATTGTTTACTCCACTGTTACACTCTTAGCTAAATTCTTAGGTTTATCAATATCATTACCTCTTAACTTAGCAACTTCGTAACTTATTAATTGTAAAGGTATAATTGTTAAGATAGGTCTTAATTCTTCAATTACTTTAGGAATACTAATTAACTTGTCATACACTCCTTCATTAATAACTTCTTTATCAGTTACTAGTATTACATAAGCCCCTCTTGCTTTAACTTCTTTAGCATTACTTATAGTTTTTAAGTATAACACATCACTTGTTGCAACTACTATAACAGGTGTTCCTTCACTAATTAATGAAATTGTCCCATGTTTTAACTCTCCTGCAGCATACGCTTCACTATGTATATAACTAATTTCTTTTAGTTTTAAACTTCCTTCCATACAAAGAGCATAGTCTATTCCTCTACCGATAAAGTAGATGTCGTCTTTTGTCATTAGCATATTTGCAAGAGAAGTGTAATCTTTGTTAATTAGAGTTTCTATATAATAAGGTAATTTTTGCAAGTCTTCAGTATTTACCATTTCCTTACTATTTTTAACTGCAAGTAGTATAAGTGTTGTAATTTGTGCTAGATAAGCTTTTGTTGTTGCCACTGCTATTTCAGGACCTGCCAAAGTATATATAACATGTTTACATATTCTAGCAATACTGCTACCTTTAACGTTTACAATTCCTAAAGTATCTACACCCATATCATTTGCAATATTAACACATTTTTTAGTGTCTGCAGTTTCACCACTTTGACTAATTGCTATAACTAAAGTTTTACCTTTATAAAAATGTTTATCGTATTGGTATTCACTTGCAATACATACATTCACTTTTATATTGCATAGTTTTTCTATCATGTATTTACCAACTAGTCCCGCATGATAAGCACTTCCACAAGCGACTATATCTATTTCATCATACTTTGTTATATCAAAGTCAATACTTGCTTCACTAGTCTTCTTTATAACTTCTGCTTCTTCATGTATTTCTTTAAGCATGTATGTCTCATAACCATTCTTCTCTACTAAATTAGCATCCCCTTCAAACACGCTTATCTCTTTATTAATGATATTGCAATTCTTATCATATACAGTAACTTTATCTTTTGTTATTTTAACTATTTCGTCATTCTCTATATCAATATATTTATTAGTATACTTTAAAATAGAAGGCACATCACTTGCAATAAAGTTTTCATTTTCTCCTACACCTATAATTAATGGACTATCTTTTCTTAAAGCATATAATACATCTGTTTCTAACTCATTAATAATACCAAAAGCATAACTACCTAGAAACTTATTAACACATATACTTAAACTCTTAATCATATCGTTATTTTCTTTATATAAAGAATCAATGTAAGCAGTCGCTACTTCTGTATCTGTGTCACTTTTGAAAGTATAGTCTTCACTCATTAGAGTGCTTTTTAACTCCATAAAATTATCAATAATTCCATTATGTACTAAAGTGATATTTCCAACTTTATGAGGATGAGCATTTTCTTTTGTTGGTTTACCATGAGTTGCCCATCTAGTATGCCCAATTCCTATATGAGAAGTGTCTTTTTTAAGAACACTCTCTAGGTTAGATATTCTTCCTACTTCCCTTTCTATTACAACATTATTATCTTTAACATAAGCTATCCCAGCACTGTCATACCCCCTGTATTCTAGGTGCTTAAGCCCATCTATAATTACATCTATACTAAATCTCTTTTCTCCTACGTATCCAATGATACCACACATAAAAATTCCTCCATACTAAAAAATTTAGTATGAAGTATATTTTGTTGTAATATTGATTTTACTTTTTGTAATACTTCTAACGAACTACTTATCCGTAACAGCACCCGCCGAAAAATCGATAACTGTTAACCTCGTCAACCACTATGGTTCTGGCGCTAAATATGAGTATAACCTTTTTCTTTCACTTCTCATACCTTTACCTAAGTATACACAACTTTTAAAAGAAAAGCAAGAAAAAAACACTTTACATGTAAAATATACATCAATGTATTTAATAAAAAAGTTATATCAAAAAGTTCATTCTTAACCTAACTTAAAGTTTTAACTAAATTACATCTTAATCAACTAAAACATTAACATTAACAAAATTGAAATAAACAACATCTAATATAAGAATAATATAAAACATTTTTAGTTAAACTAAGCTTATTATAATTAAAGAAGAAAAATCTATAATGGGAATATTACGAACTAATTAACTCAAACTAAAACCACACAAAAAGTGTGGCTTTTTAATTTCCCAAATTTAACATATTAGATAAAATAGTAATCAATAAACGTGATACATTTTTATCAATACCCTTCATATTTTTAATAATTTCTTTAACATCATTAAAACTAAAATCAAAGTCAGACTTACCCTCTTTACCTAAGACATTAATAATACTCTCAATAGCATCTCTTATATCACTTTGATTTAATTCACTTACTCCTTTAGTAGTACTAACATGTAATTTTTGACTAACTTTAGAAAGTTTTCCATGAACAAACTTAGTACCAAAAATACACCAGGAATTAGGATAATGTTCATTGAATAAAGAACTTACACTTTCCACTACATCATACCCTTGATTATAAAGAAATGCTCCTATTACTGAACCAGTTGGAATAATATTAACTAATTTTTCACTAATTATATTAAATCTCTCACTATTAAATTCTTTACTTAATACTCCAGGTCCATCAAAATTATATATTTTAACTATTTTCTTTAACAAAGTTTTATCACACAAAAGTGCACTACTAATACTTAAATTACCACCCTTACTATGTCCACAAAGATAAATATTCTTATCACTCTTTAAAATATTTTTCTTTAAATAATCATAAGCAACACTCTGTGTATAAGTTGGAAACAAATAAAGTAATCTAAAGTTTTCATACCATCCTATACTAGAATGATCAGTTCCCTTATAAGCAATTATAGTTTTATCTCCTATTTTAAATTTAGAAGCACCAAACTGAGTATTATTATCCCTATAATTCACAAAATTAGATACAGTAATACTTTTATACCTCTTACTTCCATTTATTTCTTTAAGTAAATCAAATGCAATATGTGCTAAACTACTATTAGTTTTAATACCTTTGTACTGCATAGAATAATTCCAAAATTCATCAAAACTTTTAACTTTATCAAAACTCTCGATAGGTAAATATACTAAAATACTAAAAAGCAAATTATCCATTACATTAAAACCTACTTCATCAAAGTTACTATCTTTATAATATTTTAAATAATCAACAATTGTATACATAAATCTTCTCTCCCATAAACACTTATATAATAATTTTACTACATACCATATTATTAATCAACCAATCTCAATATATACATACCAAAAAGTTGACACTAAATAGACTATGTAATAATATAATAACTAGAAGATATACGCTTGTACTTTATTAGTCTACTCTTTTAAGATGGGAAAGAATAATACTATAATTTGCTCTTTAATTCCAAAAAAGATAAATTTCAAGAAAGCAAAAACTCTCATTTTTTATAATGAAAGAGTTAAAAAACATAAAAAAATTTAACATATCACAAAAAACATGTTAAAAAAACGTCAAAATTTTAACATATTTATTGCAAATGTAAAAAAAATAGTGTAATATTTACATATAAGGAGATGTTAATATGAAGTTGTTACCTTTTAATGATTATGATTTAAAAACACCAAAAATTCTTGAAGCATTAAATGAGGCTACTAGGTCACTTGCAGAATTAAAAGGACTTGCTAGTTCAATACCTAATCAACACATTTTAATCAATGCTATTACCATAAATGAAGCAAAAGATAGTAGCGCAATTGAAAATATAGTAACTACACATGATAGTATTTATAAAGTACTAACCGAAAGTGGTTTTAAAGAAGAAGCCGCTAAAGAAGTAGTTGACTATAGAAGTGCAATTTGGCGTGGATATGAAATTATTAAAGAAAAAGGATTTATTTCAACTAATGTTTTAGTAGAATTGCAAAGTATGATTGAGCCTAACAAAACCGGAATTAGAAAAACTCCTGGAACTAATTTAGTTAATAGCAAAACTGGTGAAATTATTTATACTCCACCACAAGCCGAAAGCGAAATAAGAGATTTACTTAAAAATTTAGAAGATTACATAAACAATAATGGTGATGAAGTTGACCCATTAATTAAAATGGCATTAATACATTATCAATTTGAAACTATTCACCCATTCTATGATGGAAATGGAAGAACAGGCAGAATATTAAATGTTTTATATTTAGTTTTAAATAATTTACTAACAAGTCCAATTCTTTATTTAAGTAATTATATAAATAAAAGTAAAGATACATATTACAAACTATTTAATGAATTTAGAGAAAATAATAAATATGAAGAATGGATTATATACATTTTAAAAGGTATAGAAGTTACTTCTAAAAACACTATTGATTTAATCAAGCAAATTCAAAATGAAATGGAATCATATAAAGAAAAATTTATGACTAAACTACCTAAAATATATTCTGATGAATTATTATATTCATTATTTTATGAAGTATATACTAGAATTAATTATATTGAAAACAGATGTGGAGTAACTAGACAAACAGCCACAACATACTTAAATAGTTTAGTAGATAATGGACTTCTCGAATATGAAAAAGTAGGAAGAGAAAGCATCTACAAAAACACTAGACTAATAAATTTACTAAAAAAGTTTTAAAATATAATTTTAGTTAAAAGTAAAAAGTCCACCACCAGGTGGACTTTTCCTATTCTAAAGTACTAAGTAACTTTTTCTCTTCTTCAAGCTTTCTCTTCTCGTCATTTACTAATTGAACTGGCGCCTTACTAACAAATCCCACATTACTTAAAAGATTCTCTCTCTTTAAAATTGAAGCCTTCAAACTTTCAATTTGTTTTTCTTTAGCCAAAATATCTTCTTCTGTTACTTCTTTTTCATAATAAATTACTGCTTTTAACTTGCCATAACTAACTTTATACTCTTTAATACTAAGTTTATCATTAACCAAATTACCATCTAATTTTAACATTTTATTTATTAAAGAATTATCAAAATTAACCATTACTTTAGCATCTTTACTTATAGCATTTTCCTGTTTAACATTTCTAAATGCAGCAATAAAACCTATAATTTCTTCAGTTTCCTTTTCTTCACTATCAAAGTTAAATTCTTCATTTACTAAAGGATAACTACTAACCATAATATTTTCAGCATCCCTAATAGGTAACATGCTATAAATTTCATCAGTTACATAAGGCATAAATGGATGAAGCATTTTTAAAATTGCACTAATAACATAACACAAAGTACTCTTTGTACTGACACTATCTAAACTAAACTTACTCATCTCTATATAAGAGTCACAAAAATCACTCCATATAAAGTTGTATAACTCCCCACCAACATTATTAAATTCATAACTTTCCATATTCTTAGTAACCTTACTAATTACCTTATTTAATTTACTTAGAATCCATTTATCTTGAACATCTAAATTACTAAAATCATAACCCTTTAAGTCTTCAATATTCATTAGACAGAACCTACTAGCATTCCATAACTTATTTATAAAGTTCCAAGTTGACTTAACCTTTTCTTCATCATACCTTAAATCCTGTCCTAGAGCACTACTTGTTGATAAGAAATACCTTAACGCATCACATCCATACTCATCAATTACATCCATTGGGTCTACCCCGTTACCCAAACTTTTACTCATTTTTCTTCCTTCTTTATCACGAATAAGTCCATGAATCAAACAATCTTTAAAAGGTCTTTTGCCTGTAAAATGAAGTCCTTGGAAAGTCATTCTATTTACCCAGAAAGGTATAATATCATAACCTGTTACTAACACATTATTAGGGTAATATCTCTTAAGCAAGTCTGTTTCTTCAGGCCAACCTAAAGTACTAAATGGCCAAAGAGCACTACTAAACCATGTATCAAGTACGTCTTCATCTTGTATCCAACCATCTTCAGTAGGCGCTTCCATCCCAACGTAAACTTCATCCCCTTTATACCAAGCAGGAATTCTATGTCCCCACCAAAGTTGTCTAGAAATACACCAATCATAAGTAATCTCCATCCAGTGATTCATAATTTTTTCAAATCTTTCAGGAACAAAATTAACTTTACTATCTTTATCCTTTTGATTTTCAAGAACTCTATCAGCTAGTGGTCTCATTTTAACAAACCATTGCTTAGATAAATATGGTTCAACCATGACACCAGTTCTTTCAGAATGTCCTACTGAGTGAGTAATCTCTTCTACGCTAATTAGTAAGCCACTATTTTTTAAGTCTTCTACTAGTTTCTTTCTACAAAGAAATCTATCAAGTCCATTATAAACAAGAGCATTCTCATTCATTGTACCATCTGGATTAATTACAATAATTCTCTCTAAATTATGTCTATTACCTACTTCAAAGTCATTAGGGTCATGTGCTGGTGTAATTTTAACAATACCTGTCCCAAACTCAGGGTCAGCATGCTCATCTCCTATTATTGGAATAAGTTTATTAACTATAGGAAGTACTACATTTTTTCCTATTAAATCTTTGTATCTTTCATCATTAGGATTAACAGCGACAGCAGTGTCACCAAAGAGTGTCTCAGGTCTAGTAGTAGCAACCTCCAAATAATCATTTGTTCCTTCAATAAAATACTTGATATGATAAAATGCACCAGGAACATCCTTATAAATAACTTCTTCATTAGATAAAGCAGTCATTGCCTGTGGATCCCAATTAATAATTCTTTCTCCCCTATAAATTAAGCCTTCATTATAAAGAGTTACAAAAACGTATTTAACAGCATCACTTAATCCACTATCAAGTGTAAATCTTTCCTTCGTATAGTCTAGACTTAAGCCCATTTTAGCCCACTGCTTATGAATATTTTCTGCATACTCATTTTTCCAGTCCCAAGCATACTTTAACCACTCAGTCCTCTCCAAACTTCTTGGATTAATTCCCATATCTTTTAATTTAGCATCAACTTTTGCTTGAGTGGCAATACCAGCATGATCCATCCCAGGAACCCAAAGTGCATCATATCCTTGCATTCTCTTAAACCTTATAATAATATCTTGTAATGTAGTATCCCAAGCATGACCTAAATGAAGTTTCCCTGTAACATTAGGTGGTGGAATAACAATTGCATAAGGTTTTTTACTTAAATCCCCACTTTCAAAATACTTATGATTTAACCAATTCTCATATTTTCCTTCTTCAACCATCTTATGGTCATATTTCTTTTCCAACATAATTTCCCTCCAAAATAAAAAGTGGCAACCAAAGGGCGATTATAACTCGCGGTACCACCTTAATTTTATCTTATATGCTTAACGCGCACAACACGTTTTATTCTACTTTTATTTCAAATAAACACTCATAAGCTACCTTCATATACCTTCATTATTAGTTTACACCTACCACTAACTCTCTTTAAACTAAAATATATTACTCCTCTTAATCATCAATTTATATGGCAGGGGCAGAAGGACTCGAACCCTCGCGATCAGTTTTGGAGACTGACATACTACCACTATATGATGCCCCTACATGCCTATAATTGTACCACACTTTTATTTAAAAAAAAAGACTTTTTTATCAAAAAAGAGAAATTATAACATTTCTCTATATCTTATTTAACAAGTATTGTCCCAACATTTCTTTAAAATTCTCAATATAAACAAGCAAAGCCTCTAAAAACTCTTCTTCAGTCTCTCTACCATTTTTAAAATTAAGTATTTCTTTACTATTTAAACACTTCAAACTTATTCCATCATCATCAGCTAATTTAACCAGTAAAGCACTAACTTCTTTTATAGAATCAATTATCTCAATTCTTTTTTCAGAAATATCTAGTTCTTTAAATGCATCCATATATTCAGTAAAAAGAGTACTTGCATCTTCCATTATTTGTTTCTTCCTCCATACAAATTATCAATACTTTCTACACTCATATGGCCTATATTAATCTTATCAAGATTTTTACCGAATACATCAGTAACAACTCTTTGAAAACTAGATAGTTGTTTATACCTTTGTCTTGCCTTCTTAATAGCTTCCTGTCTATTTAAAGATCTTTCATATTCTGCATTTTTTCTTGCTTCAATTTTTTCATTAATATCCATATTTTCATATTCACGCTCAAGTGCATCAACTCTTTGTTCAGTTCTCATACCACGATAATAATCTTCTCTTTCATGTAAGCGCTTTTCATTTTCAAGAAATTCTTTTCTTTCCTGTGGAGTCATATCTTTTAATAAAGCTTCTCTTTTTTCTCTTTGTCTTTTTAAAAATTCTTCATATTTAATCTTATCATCTTTTGATGCAGCTTCAGCTAACTCTTTATTCCATCCTTCTTGATCATAATAAGTATCATTAAAAGGATCATCATAAGGACTCATTTTACCCTGACGATAATTACTAGCTGTTATATCCCTTGCCCTAATTAAATCATCTTTATATCCCATACCATTCACCTATCTATTTTAATTATATAATACGTTCTTTAGTTTGTCAAACTATTTTCCTATTTATTTACAAATCAATTATTACATTACATAAATATTGTTTTTAAGAATAAAATATTTGTGGTGAAATATATATATGTTAATAAATTATTCAAAAAAAGAACTTGATTTATGTGCAAGAATTATGCGAGCCGAAGCTCTTGCAGAAGGAGACCTAGGAATGTTAATGGTCGGTAACGTTGTCGTAAATCGTACTATTGCAAACTGTTTAGACTTTAAAGATACAAGAACTATAACAGATGTTATTTATCAAAAAAATCAATTTAGCGGAACTAAATCAAGTCTTTTTCAAAGTTCTAGTACAACAAGAGAAAAAGATTTAGCCCGCCGTGTATTAAAAGGTGAATACTACCATCCTGCTACTAATGCACTATACTTTTATGCACCTAAAACAAACGAAAAATGTAAAAAAACTTGGTTTAACCAAAACTATGCTGGAAGATATAAAAATCATTGCTTTTATGAACCAAATAAAGGAATTTGTAAAGAACTACATTGATAATTAACTACTCTTTATGATAAAATTATACTAGGTGGTAATATGAAATACATATGTAATTTGTGTCATACAATAGTAGAAGAAAGTGAATACTCTAACCCAGTATATTTTTGTCCTAAATGTGGGGTAGACAAAAGTCACTTCAAAAACTATATAGAATTAGAAAGTACTAATAAGAAAGTATTTATAAGTAATAAAAACCCTAGTATAAATAGAATTATTGAAAAATGTATAAATTGTGGAATATGTACAAAAACATGTAACAAAGTAACCGGGCTTAATTTAGATAAAAACATACACGAATGCGTTAACTGTGGTAACTGCTTAACCATGTGTCCAACTGGTGCCTTGTGTCCAGTATATAACTACAGAAAAGTAATGAATATCATAAACAAAAAAGAAAACGTGTTAGTTGCATTTACCGCTCCTGCAGTAAGAACAAGTTTAGGTGAATGTTTTAACATGGATGCTGGACAAAACACTGAAGGAAAAATGGTTACAGCATTAAAAAATATTGGATTTAACTATATTTTAGATACAGCCTTTGCATCAGATGTTACCATAATGGAAGAATCTAAAGAACTAATGAACAGATTAAAAACAAAGAAAAATTTACCAATGTTTACAAGTTGCTGTCCAGCATGGGTAAAATATGTAGAAATGAAACATCCTGAATTAATAAAGAACTTATCATCAACAAAAAGTCCAAATAGCATAATGGGTGCACTAGTAAAATCTTACTTTAGTGAAATTAAAAATATTCCTAAAGAAAAAATAATAACTGTTGGAATAGTTCCATGTACAGCAAAAAAATATGAATCAAACCGTAAAGAACTAACTAACGATAATTTGAAAAATGTAGACTATATGTTAACAACCACTGAATTAGCAATGATGATAAGAGAAAAAAATATAGATTTTAAAACTTTAAAAGATAGTAATTTTGATAGCCTAATGGGAAAAACTTCCTCAAGTGGAGTTATATTTGGTAGTAGTGGTGGCGTAATGATTTCAACTTTACGTGCTCTTAACTATAAATTATCAAATAAAAATGTTAATAACTTAACATTTACTAACATTAGAAGTACCGAAAGTATTAAAAAAATGAACATTAAAATTGCAAATCAAGATTTAAACATTGCAGTTATATTTGGTTTAACAAACATAGAAAAAGTATTAAAAGAAATAAAAGACAACAAAGAACACTTTGACTTTATAGAAGTAATGGCATGCCCATCTGGATGTATAGGTGGTGCAGGTAACCCACTTCCTAATATCAATAAATTAGAAGAAGTAAGAGCCAAGAGAATTGAAGTATTAAATAAAATGGATGAAAATTCAAAAATTAAAACATGTTTTGAAAATACAGAAGTTAATAAACTTTATAATAATTATTTAAATAAACAACGAATAAATTCATTACTACACACTACTTATTCACCAAAATAAATAATAAATAAAAAGACCATTAAAAAAGAACCATTAACCATAATTTTAGTCAACAATTCTTTAATTTATATTACTTACTTTGTAGGTATTAATAAAACATCCCCTATTTGTAAAGTAGTACCTGATAAATTATTAACTTGTTTTAATTCGTTTACTGTAACACCATATGTATTTGCAATTTTCCATAAAGAGTCACCTTTTTTAACTGTATAATTAGCATATGCTTCTGTACCAGGTATCTTTAATATCTGACCAATTTGTAAAGTATTTGATTTTAAATTATTTAATGATTTTATATTACTTACACTAACTTTATACTTATTTGCAATGTTGTATAAATTATCTCCTTTAACTACTACATAACTAATACCATTCGAAGTAGATGGAGTAGTTTCTGTTACATCAGTTGTTTCAACTGGAATTAAAAGTACTTGCCCTATTTGTAAAATGTTACTATTTAGCTTATTAGCACTTTTTATTTTATCTACACCAACATTATAAGAAGATGCAATTTTATATAATGTGTCTCCACTTTTAACAGTATAGTATATTCCCTTATCATTTTTATTAATATCTATATCAATATCTTTTTTCTTAGGAACAAGTATTTGTTGATTAATTGTTAATGTAGTACCTTTTAAATTATTAATACTCATTAATGTATCTACAGTTGTATCATACATACTTGCAATTTTCCATAAAGAGTCTCCACTTTTAATGGTGTACAATAAGTAGTCCTCAATTGGTTTCTCTTCAGTTAATTTAACTTTTAAATTTTGCCCAACTGTTATAGTATTATTTTTTAAATTATTAAGTTCTTTTAGTTCATCAACAGTTATACCAAATTTTGTTGCAATTTTCCATAAAGAATCACCTTTTTGTACTGTATAAAAATCACTTTCAGTAGGTGCGATATAAGGCAAACCTTTATATTCAGTAATTGCTCTTACTACAGCTTCTGCATAATCTTTATAATTATTTTTTAGTTGCTCTACATCATCACCTTTGGAGTCTAAAAAACCATATTCAACAATGACTGCTTCTGTATCTGGAGTATTTCTATGTATAAAATAATAATCTTTTATAGGATTTGACGGAAGCCTTTGTTGATAGTTTTTCCTTATGTTTTGACCAGAAGCTGCTAATTCATCTAAGATTTTATTTGAAAAAGTAGAATTATTTCTAAGTGCATATATTACTTCTACACCATCTCCACCCCCTGCATTTATATGGTTACTTATTACTATAACATCTTTAGATGTACCAAATGCATTTTTAATTCTATTTGTTCTTTCTGTCGAATCAATTGTTTCATCAGTAGTTCTTGTTATATATGCTGGAATACCGAGTTCCCTTAATCTGTCATACATGTATTTACTTATAAGAAGAGTTAAATCCTTTTCAATAATTCCATTTCCGCTTGCACCTGGATCACTACCACCATGCCCAGCATCTACAACAACACCTTTTAAAGCCATATTTATCACCTATTTTAGTATATGAAACATTAGGCTATAAGTTCTTTATAATTTTCAAACTTAACAACAGCTTTATTTTATCTTTATAATTTGTTACATTAACAATTCTATTAATGTAAAGAGCTTTACCATTTTTGTTACTTCCAACTTTTACATTGTTCGTAGTTGTTAATATTATTACTAATAATATAACTAGAAGAACACATAAAATAATGATTATTTGTTTCTTCTTAATTTTAATTTTCGTTTCTTCATATTATCATTATTTTTTTATTAAAAAGGAGTTAGAGAAAACTCTAACTCACTGTTTAATTTTTTTGCTTTCTTTTATAACCATATAATCCAGACCCAGCTATTCCAATTATTGAAAGAACAGATGTTACAATATAAAATCCTACATTATCTCCAGTTTGTGGATTTTCTATATTATTTATCTTTTCTGTTGCTACTATTCCATACTCACTTAAATGAGTTGTTTCAAATACTATGTATCCATCTTCTATAGTAGCAGGTATATTTTCTTGGATTTGGTTATCTTTAATATAAACTACTTCATATTTTTTATAACCTTTTAAATCTTCCGGTAAAGCAATTTTTATTTGCATTTTAGCATCATTAATTTTAACAACTTCGCCATTTTCTAATATATTAATATCTACTAAATATTTAACATTTTTATCAGATAATTCTTTCTTTATTTCTACTTTCTTAATATCCAAAGTATAGTTTTTGCTTACTTCTTTTTCAAATGTAATACTACCATTTATTACTCCTGTACTTTTAATTTCCTTTATAGTATTTTGTACAGACTGTTCAGAAGATATAGGTGTCATTGTTAGTTCTGGATACATTCTCCATGTTGTTGAAAATTCATCAATACTTGTTTCTGTTTCCCAATCAGACACTCTATAGTTATAATATTTACCATTTATTTTTAATTTAGTATATCTTGTAAAAGCATATCCTTCTTTAGCTTTAAAATATAAAATATATTGATAATCTTTTTTACTTTCAAAAATAGAGATAAGATTTTCATAACCTTTATTAAAGAATTCAGCTGAAGTTATACCTTCACCATCTTTAGCTTCCCAACCTTCAAACTGATATACATATGATGAATCATCAGGTGTTTTTCCAGTAAATACTGGTTTATCATTTACATTAAAACTGATTGTTGCATTATTTAATTCTATGGTGTTGATGTGTTTTAATTGAACTGGTTTTGTTGGCTTTATTGTTTTCACAGCAGTTACAAAAAGTGTTGTTTCAAAACTTTTCACATTTGCACTATTTATTTCTGTATTATTTACTCTTACTGAAATATTACTTCCAAATTTATTCTCATCTTTTGCTTTAAGAGAAATACTATACATATAAGTTTTTCCTTCTTCAAAAGTAGTTATTTTTTTATCTTGTGATAACTCATTATTTTTTGCTTCATCAGAATACCAAAACTTAACTGGAATATACTCTCCATTAACATCAGTTTCCATCTCTTCCCAATATTCATACTCTATATCATAAAGTTCATCCCAAGGATCACATTTATAAGCTTTTGCTTCAGGCTTATCACCAGGATTATAATTAAATTTTACACCCTCAATATCTATATTTGCTGTGCTCAAATCTAAATCCTCTGCAAATGTTATTAACGGTGCAATACAAAAGGTAAATAAAAACATTAACATAGTAGTAACAAATAATTTTTTCTTATTATTTTTCATATTCTTTCTCCTCCTAATTTTTTTATTTTTAAATAAATATAATTATTATGTATTTTTCTCTATGTTGCCTTTCTTTCATTATTCTTCATATCTAACTTCATTCATATTATTAAATCCACTTAAGAAATAATCATATTGATAATCTCTTACTCTATTTTCCATAATATCATTTATAGGTATAAGAGTTAAATCCTTTAATATTACATATTTATAAGTAAATGTTAATACTTCATCATAGTATTTAGTTAACATATTAATTTTAACAGTTGTTACAATTCTTTTATTTAAGTTTTTATCAAAGAAACTCATTAACTCATAAAACCCTTTATCAGTTTTAAGAATTCTTTCATTATATATTCTAATTACTTTTTCTCCCTCATAATTACCACTTACTTTTTCAAGAGCAGGATATTTTTCATTACCATAATTCTTACTATATAATATATTATCTTTTACATAAACATAATTAGACATGAAATCATAATCTATTTTTTTACCAAGAAACTCAGTTGAATATTCCCATTTTAGATAATCACTTAGGCTATAATTAGCTTTTAAATACATATCATAACTATCATTTATTTTATTATCTGTATTATTATCATGTAATGTATATATAGTATCATTATAATCATAAAATTTTATATCTGGTCCAGCATCAGGTGTAATATTCATAACTTTGATATTTTTATCTATATCATATACTTTTTTATAAGTAAATTCTCCACTATCTAATTTTCCCGGATTAAAAATATATATAGAATTATTATTTATGAAAGAGTATTTGTTAAAACATGTATCTTCATTTAATATTTCTCCACCAGTTAATTTTAAATACTTTTTATCTGGGTCCTTCTTCTTTAATTCTTCTACGATAGATGATGACCCATTAGATGTATGATCTATTAACATTGGTTTATTACTTATTATAGCAATAATAACCACTATAGATATTAATATAACTATTCCTAATATAGCATAAATTATCTTTTTATTCCTCATATCACACCTACTTTTCTATATATCCGCTTGTCTTTTTTAAATACATATCGTCAGTTACTGCTTTATATCTTTCTCCATCATATTCATCATTAAATCCATTATATGCCTTATATATTTCATTTGTTTCAGTATCATAAACTCTTTCGTAACCAAGTGTAGCATCACTTTGTTTTTGACTCATTATATCAAAAGATGTATTTCTTTTATTCCATGAATCCATTATTCCTTCACTTATCTCATTACCTATTGCTCTAATTTGTTGGAAATTTTTCATAACGGCATCTTGTTGCTTATTAAATCCATTTATAAATGTATCTGTAAAATTAAGTGAAGAACAAATAGTATTTAGTATATCTTCCCAATCTATAAATTCATCTTTTGGTGTGGTAATAAAAATCGTATCATACACATTTAAGTATTGTATATCTATTTGTTTTCCAGAAATTATATTTTCTGAAACATAATAAGTACCTACATCATATACATAAGCAGTAAATATTCCTTCACCTTCTTTGCCATTTACATCTTTAAATGTTGCCCTTAACATATCTCCACCTAAACTGCCTTTACCTAAATTTTCACTTACAGTAAAATCTGTTAAAGTTGGGAATGTAAATAGAGCTGTATTATTCAAAGTACCTAAATCATTAAATATTTTATAAAATCCTAAAGTATCTTTAGTAGCTATTACACTAGTTTTAGCAAACATATCATTTGGATAGTATTTTTGTTGCCATCTTTTAGCATCTTCTGATTTGTTATAACCTTCAGATTTCATATTGAAGAAAAATTGATAGATTGGATTATCAGGATTATATACTCTAATCGTATAGTGAATATAATCACCAATTGTATCAACTTTCCATCCTTTTGGTTTTTTAATAGAAAACTCATTTGTAGTATAATCTTCAAGTTCTATTTTACTGGCCTCTGATTTTACTATTTTTATATTTTTATCAGGATTATAAAACAAGCCTTTATTATCCCCTTTATTAACTATAAAAATACATCCAATAATAAAAACAACAACGATACCAATTACAATAAGATTTTTTTTAGAAATATTAAATTTGCCAATCTTCATAAAATTGTATCCTCCTTCCTATTTATTATTATAAGTTAAAAAAACAAACAAGACAACAAAGTTGTCTTAAAAAACAATGCTTTTAGTGGAAACTTATTTTTATAATTAAAAAAATATAGTATAATAGTATTTATGGAAGTGATAAGTTATGAAATTTAATGAGGTTTTAAACAGATATTTAGAAGAATTAGACTGCACCGCAAGAAAATTGTCAATAGAATCAGGATTAACTGGATCAGTTATATGTAGATATAGAAGTGGTGAAAGAACTCCTATAAAAAATAGTGAACAATATGAAAAGTTAACAACAGCTCTTTTTAATATTGCCAAAGAAAAAGGAAAAAGCAAATTTACTCTAGATAAAATAGTAAATGACTTTAATAGTACATTTCAAAATGATGACTTTGACTATACTAATTTTAGCAATAATCTAAATACTTTAATAACATCACTTAATATAAATACTCATGAAATGTCAAAATATATTGTATTTGATGCCTCACATATTTCAAGAATTAGATATGGTAAAGCAAGACCATCTAATCCAATAGAGTTTTCTAATAAAATATGTACTTATATTTTTAACAGATATAAAAGTCCTGATGATATAAATAACCTATCTGCTATTACTGGTTGCAAAAAAAGTGACTTAGCAAATAATAAATTTTATAATACTCTATTTGCTTGGTTAACAAGTGGAACAACTCCAGTTAAAAGCCAAGTAGCTGATTTTTTATATAATCTTGACTCATTTAATTTAGATGACTACATAAAAGTAATAAAGTTTGATAAATTAAAAGTTCCTAATATTCCTTTTTATAAAGCAAAAACAAGACATTATTATGGACTTGAAGAAATGAAAAATGGAGAACTTAATTTCTTTAAAGCAACTGTTTTATCAAAGTCAAAAGAAGATATTTTCATGTGTAGTGATATGCCAATGGAAGATATGGCAGAAGATACTGAATTTGGTAAAAAATGGATGTTTGGGATAGCTATGTGTTTAAAAAAAAGGACACCACTTAAATATTATTCATAATGTTGATAGGCCTTTTAATGAAATGATGTTAGGACTAGAAAGTTGGATACCTATTTATATGACTGGACAAATATCTCCATATTATTTAAAGGATTCAAAAAACAGTATATATGGTCATTTAGACTATGTTTCAGGAACTGTAGCATTAACTGGGGAATGTATTAAAGTTTATCATAATAAAGGAATGTATTATTTAACCACTAATAAAAATGAAATTAGATACTATAAAGAAAAAAGTGATTTACTTCTTAAAAAAGCAAAACCACTTATGGAAATCTATAAAGAAAATAATATAAGAGAATATAAATTATTTCTTAAAAAAGATGAAAATATAATATGTGATAGAACAAGATATCTTTCAGCACTACCTTTATTTACAATAACTGATGAACTACTAATTAAAATATTAAAAAGAAATAAACTAGAAAAATCTGACATTGACAAAATAATTAAATATAAGAATGAAGAATTAAAATATATGAATAATATTTTCAAAAAAAATAAAGTAAACGATTATATTTATGTAATAAAAGAAAACGAATTTAAAAATGATACTCCATCACTTTCACTAAACAATTTATTCATAGATAAAAAGATAACTTATACTTATAAAGAATATATGGAACATTTAAAACAGACCAATGAATATAGAACAAAAATAAATAATTATGAAATATACTACATTAACAATAAAACATTCAAAAATATAACAATAACATTTATCAAAAATCATTATGTAATTATTTCAAAAAGTTCTAATCCAACAATACACTTTGTTATTGAACATCCAAAACTAGTTAAAGCCATTGAAAATTTTAATCCACTAATAAAGGAATAGATGAAATGAAAAACAATTAATGTAACAAATATCAACTATCCTTTTATTCAATCAAATGATAATAAATACTTTTTTTACACACAATATTAAGAAATCATATAATATAGTAGTCAACATGTCAGTTTTTTTAAATATAAAATTAATTCTACTAAGATTTATCCCTTACTTATAAAAACAAATTACCATTTAATTTATATATAATAAAAAAAGTTTCCAAACATTTAGTCAAGAAACTTTTTTAAATTATCATCAAATTATAAAGAACTTTAACTTCATATTAAATTAATATAAAAAAACATAATAATTACTTATAATCAAAAATTAAGATCATTTATAAAAAATTAAATTTAAACTATAAAGTGTCATATAATCATTTTTATCAAGTTCTTTCATTTTGAAATTAAAAACAACATCCTCATAATAAATATCATGAAATTTTGTTATACTAATAACAGGATATTTATTCTTAAAGTTCTAAATAAAATCAATTTGTTTGGAAGATGATGAATTATTAGAAGGCTTATTAGTTAAACCATTTATTATGTCATGAACAAGTACTAGCATATCTTTATTATGCATAATAAAAATCTCATTTTATATAATTTATACAAAATCATTTGGTGAAAATTCAACTAATAATATGGTGAATTTTCTAAAAAGTATTAACATAATTAACAAATTATATTGACTTTTTATAAATTTATGTATAATATATAGACCTATCGAAGATTATTCGATGGAAAGGGTTTTGGTAAAATGAAAAAAGTTTTTAGAACTTTAACTATTTTTGTTGTTGCTTTTAGTTTCTTTACCGGAAAAGTTACTGCTCAAACTAATCCAGGTGAAGTTAAATTTACAAAGACTGCAAAAGTAGTGACTGGTGATGGAGAAGATGGAAGAAGTGTTTTAATTAATTTAAATGTTGATGGTAATTCATTCAATATCTATTCATCAGAAAAAGAGGTAGTTTTAGTGCTTGATGCTTCTGGAAGCATGAGTGAGTCTAATAAACTATCTAATTTAAAATCATCTGCAAATAAATTAGTAGAAGAACTACTTAAACCTTCTAATAAACAGAAGATTAAAGTAGGAGTTGTTTATTATGCAGATGGAATATCAAAGAAATGTGATTTAAGCACAGATCTAAATCAAGTAAAAGATTGTATCAATTCAGTAGAAGCTGGTGGTGGAACTAATATTCAACTTGGTATAAAAACTGCTAACGGGATGTTCAGTGAAAATGCTAAGGATAAGAGTTTAATTATACTTTCAGATGGGGAACCAACTTTTTATACTGATGAAAACGGAAATAGACATGGTGCAGGTAATAGTGATAATCACGAAAATGGTGTAAGAGGTAAAGAAGGTTACTGGGAGGATTATGTTTATTATCATAACTATTATGATAAACACGATAATACTCTTCTATACAGATGTAGTATATATTCTTGTACAGAAAACGTTGGTAAAAAACCTAGTACAGCAGCCTTAGAAGAAATTGCTAAATTTAATGGAAAAGTTTATACTATTGGATTTATGGTTGATAGTGAGGCTAAAAGTTTCTTAACTGAATTAGCTGGAAATAAAGGTAAATACTATTCTGCTAATAATGCATCAGATTTAAATAGTATATTTACTTTAATAAGTGAGCAGATTGATAAAATAGCTACAGATGTTCAAGTAGTAGATGTTGTTCCTAAAACATTCAATGTTAATGAACAATATTTAATTGATAATTATGGAGCTAAAACTGAAATTGATGAAAATACAAATAAATATGGAAATAATTTAATCGTTAGTAAAAATGATAATGAAGAAACTGTTATAACATGGTTAATAGGTGATTTGAATGCAAATGATAATAGTTCTTTAACATTTAGAATTGATGCTAAGGAAGATTATTATGGAAGTATGTTTACTAATGATGGAGCTATATTAACAGGTAAAGCAGTAGATGGAAACCCATTCTATTCTGAATCTAATCCTTTAAATATTAAATTAGATGACCCAACAGTAGTAATTCCTGCAGTTACAAAAGATGATAATTATAAAATAAATCGTAATCAAACTTTAACAACAGATAAAACTACTGGTGTAAGAAAGAATGATTATAAGAGTGAAAAGAAAGATGAAGCTAAAAGTTTAACTGATAAAGTTATTCTAGTTAATAATGTTAAAAATGGTACCTTAACTTTAAATAGTGATGGTTCATTCACATATATTCCTAAAAAGAACTTTATTGGAACTGATAGTTTTACTTACTATATATTAACAACTGTTATTAATAATAATGATGAAACAATAGAAGTTAAATCTAAAGCATCTACTGTAACTATCGAAGTTAAAGGAGTAAATACTACATATGTAGTAAATTATTTAGAAAAAGGAACTAATAAAGAATTATTAAATAGTAAAAATGGCAGTGGTTTAGTAGGAGATGAAATAACTGAATCTTATATTAATATCCCTAACTATAAGTTAAATGGAGAAGAAACTATTAAATTAGTTTTAGATGAAAAAAATAATATAATAACATTTTATTATGAAAAAATTAAATCTTCAGTTAATGTTAAATATTTAGTTGAAGGAACTGATATTGAACTAGAAACTGAAACAATAATTAATGGATTTGTAGGAGAAACATATACTACTAGTCCAAAGAATATTGATAATTGGGAACTAGTTAGCGAACCAAATAATAAAAATGGTATATTAAAAGAAGAAAACGAGAGTGTTATATATTACTATAAAAAAGTTATTGGTAAACTTATTATTAAATACGTAGATGAAGAAGGTAATAATTTAATAGATAGTGATATTACAGAAGAACAAACTGGAACAGAATATATTACTAAAGCAAAAGATATTACTGACTATGTTTTAATTAAAGTTGAAGGTAAAGAAAATGGTAAATATACTAAAGAAGATACTATTATAACTTATGTTTATAAGTTTGAAGGTGGTAAAGGTCAAGGAGAACCAGATCCAGAAATACCTAATACTGGTATAAATGAAGGATATGGTATTGAAATTCTATCTATTTTATCTTTAATAAGTTTAATAGTATTAAAGAAAAAAAGTTATTAAAAAGTTAAATAAAAGATTGCTAATAATTTATAGTTAGCAATCTTTTTTTATACTTATTTCTTCATTATATATTTTATAATACTTTTTAATAATTTCACTCCAAGAAACACCTAAATTTTTTTTAGCATTTCTTGAGACTTTTTTTAATTCACTCTCATTATTAAAAATACTAATTATTTTATTCTTATATAAATTAACATCTAAATCACTCAAATAGCCATCAACCCCATCAGTAATTGTTGACCCAACCATACTCTCTCTTATAAATAAACCTGGTGTCATATTAACTGCAGCTTCTATTCTAACTAAACTTGAAGTATCAAACAAAGATGGAAATAATAACAAGTCACTTCTCATATAAATATATGAAAGAAGTTTTCTATCTGTTATCTTACCAGTCAAAATAACATCGTTTTCTAGATTATACTCTTTTACTCTATCAATAAGTTTTTCATAGTCAGGCCCTTCACCAACAAAAAACATTTTAAAAGAAAAATTATCATCCTTAAGTAATTTAAGTGCATCCATTATAAAAAATATATTTTTAATATCAATTATTCTACCAACAAAAATCATAACTTTATCTTCTTCTTTAAGATTAAACATTTCATTAATCATGTCCTTTTTTATACCCTTAAAAATTGCAGGTTTCAAATCAGTCCCATTATAAACAATTCTAATTCTCCCTTTATATCCATAACTTCTTGCTTCAAGAACCAAAGGATCATTAACAACAGTACATAAATCACATTTATTTAAAGATTTAATAAGAACACCTGTTACTTTTTTAGCTATTACTCCATTTTTAACAAATCTTTTAAATTCAAAATCAAACCTAGTATGCAATGTAGATATACAAGGAATATTTAATTTCTTAGCAAGATTAATCCCAATACGCCCTAATATAAAAGGAGAATGTATATGTATTATATCAAACTCTTCATTAATAAGTTCACTTTTATTACAAAAAACATCAACTATTTTATAAGAAGTAAAAGGTACCTTTAAACTTTTTAACCTAATAACTTTATAAGGAAACCCTTTATCATCACATCCATCAATATATGGACACACTACAACAACATCAGCATATTTTGTTAAACATCTAGCCAAATTATCAACAACCATTGTAACTCCATCTATATTAGGATAATAATTATCTATAAAAAGACCTACTTTCATTCTTTTCTTTTTCATATAACATACCTCAATATAAATATACTATATTTTTAAAAAAAATACTATTAAAAATAATTAGATATTGTAAACTATAATTTACAAGAACATTATTTTTTATTATTATTTAATCTTTTAAGTTCTAAAACACTAATATTTAAATTATTATCTACCCCACTTCCTATTTTAACGTCCTTTTTATTATTTCCATGATAATCACTTCCAACAGTCATAAATAAATTATATTCTAAGCATACTTGCTTATAAAACTTCATTTCTTCATTAGTATGACTTGAATGATACACTTCAATTCCTCCTAACCCACACTTAATTAATTCTTTTAACAAAATCAAAAACTCTTTTTTATCAAGTTCTAAACTTTTTGGATGTGCAAGTACACTTACCCCATGAGCCAAATTAATAACATTTATCGCTTCTTTATAATTTATCCCTTTTCTATATTTTCTTGTATTTTCATAAGCTGTAATTAAATATTTATTAAACGCATCTTTAACATCACTAGCATACCCATACTTTACACACATCTTAGCAATATCAACCCTATTAATAGTATTTCCTTCATTATACACACTTTCTATTAATTTAACTAATTCTATATTACTAAATTCTAAATTATATTCTCTTTTAACTTCTTCATAAATTGTCAAAAATGAATTAATCTTATTTTCCTTAATCCACGATAATTTATCATTTAAATATTTATTATCTATATCTATTCCATATCCCAAAATATGCATTCTACCATGATTAACCTTAACAGATAATTCAACTCCATCAACAAATTTCAAACTCTCATCATTATGTAAAACATTCTTATATTTTCTAATTCCTTCAATCGTATCATGATCAGTTATAGAAAGTACACCTACATTTGATTTTTTTGCTAATTCCAATACTTCAAGTGGACTGTTTGTTCCATCACTATAATTAGTATGAGTATGTAAGTCAGCTACTTTTATTAAATCATAATACTTCTTTAACACTTCTTCTTTTTTACTTTCATCATAATTAAAACTACTTAATAACTTTGCAATTTCTTCGCTATCATTAGATTTATACATATAATCACTTCCCTTAGTTACATTATATAACAAAATTAATAATTAAAAAATTACCAATTAGTTATATTTGTAATAACTACAAGTTATAGATGCCATTAAAAATATGTATTATACTTATTACCAAAAAAGGAGTATATTATTACCAAAGAAAGGAAGAAAATCATGAATAAAGAAATGTTAAATTTACTAAAAAGGAAAAAAGAACTCATTAATCAAATTATAACTATAAGAGAAAAAACTAATTATTACGAACTAAATAACCTTTTATTAATTTCAAAAAAATATTTAAAAGATAACAATGACACATTAATTCTTAGTGAGTATATAAATAAAATTAATAAAAAACTTAAGACACTAGAAAGTGAAAAAAATCTAACTACTGAAGAAATAAAAAAAATATGTTCACATCAAATAGTAATTGATGAAAGAAAAGAAAATAATTATATTTACCCAAACTACATCTACTGTCCAATATGTACTTCTTTTTTAGAAGACATACCACCTTCATCAAGACATATAATAACTGGCAAAGTAAAAAATGATTTTAGCATTGACTACGAAATATTAAGTGACACTGATAAACTTGAAGACTTTTTAACAAAACTAGAGTATACAGAAAATATACAAATACTAAGGAGATATTAAAAATGAAGAAATATGAAATTAACACTTTACTTAAACTAAAAAAAGAATGCCCTGAAATTTCAACAGATTTACTAGATTTACAAAAAGTTATTATTACAAATATAGAAAATCCAGAACTCAAAAATAACATTAAAAATATTAAAGAATTACTAATAAATGAAAGAAAGAATTTAATAAATAAATATGACGAATTAGAAAAATTACAAAAGAAATGTAAACACGAAATAAGATTAACATCTATAGATAAAGAACACACTTGCATTTTATGTGGTAAAAAAATATCAGGTGAAAACAATTTTTCCTGGAGTGAAAGTATAAACAGAAACAATAACTACATATCTTTTCGATATAAAAAAGAAGATAATCCAAATGGAGACTTTGACATATATAACGAAAATGGTTACACGATAGAAGAATTAACAGCCATAACATCCAACATATTAGAAAGCTATAATGATATTGATGAGATAAACCTAATACAAGAATTCAAACAAAGAAACATAAAAAATATGAAAGTAATAAATAAAAAAGACAAAATTGAAAACTACATTCTGGTAATTGATGGCACTAATAAAATATATATAGATGAAAATAACTACATTTTTAGACCACATAAAAATCAAACATTCAAAATTGTAGACTACTTTTCACAAATACCAAGTATAAAAATAAAATACATAGTTAATAAAGAATTTAAATCCAGTGAAGAATATAAAAAAATAGAAAATAACCCAAACATAAAAATTATATTATATAATGAAATATCAACCATTAACAAAGAACTAAATAACGATCAAGATATTCCATATAAACTAATATTTAATTATAGTAAACTATATACTGTAACATATTCTTCAAACAAAATAAATTTAATTCCTTATGATTTAGACCTAACAATTTTCCATTCAAAAATAATAACTGAAGAAATTAAAGAAGAAAATAATTTACTAAAACTAAAAAAAGACTTATATTATAGTTGTATTAAATAACACTTTTTAGTATAATAAGGTCATAACTGGAGGTTATTTATGAATATTGATTATGAACTATATAGAATATTTTATATTGTAGCTAAAAATGGAAACATAACAAGATCTAGTAAAGAACTTTTAATAAGTGAGCCCGCTGTCAGTAAATCAATTAAAAACTTAGAAGGGTATTTAGGTGCGCCACTATTTACTAGAACAAAAAAAGGAGTAAACTTAACAACTGAAGGAATCACATTGTACGAATATATTAGTAAAGGAATAGAATACTTTAAAAGTGGTGAAGCAAAATTTAATGAATTAATTAACTTAGAAAGTGGCACTATTAGAATTGGAATAAACACTACTCTAACAAAAGAGTTTTTAATGCCTTACTTAGAAACTTTTCATAAACTTTATCCCAATATAAATATAGAAATAAGAACAAATCTAACTAGTGAATTAAAGTCTATGCTTAAAGATGGTCTAATTGATATGCACATTTTAAATCTAACTAATGAAGAAACAAAAAATGATTTTAACATAATAAAATGTAAAACAATAACTGATTGCTTTGTAAGTAATAAACCTATTAAAGAAAAAATATCAATTAAAGAATTAAATAACTACCCTTTAATACTTCAAGACAAAAATTCTAACACAAGAAAATTCCTAGATGATTTTGCAAATAAATACGAAATAACTTTAAAACCAAAAATTGAAATAGGAAGTTATTACTTAGTAAGTGAGTTTTCACGTATTGGTCTTGGCATAGGTTATGTTACAAAAGATTATATAAAAAATAATTTAGATAACAAAGAACTATTTATTGTACCAATTAAAGAAAAAATTCCTTCTAGAGAGATAGGCATATTGCTTAATAAGAATACTACACCTAACTTTAGTACAAAAGAATTAATAAAAATAATTACACAAAATACTACTAATTAACTAAATTTCAGGGCTATCAACAAATCCTGGATCCTTAAATCTAAAATAAACTAAACAAATTGCCCCAACAACAAAAAATACACTACCAAAAAGTCTTATTCTAATAAGATTTTTTTCTTTAGAACTTGCTTCATTATAAATTTCATAATTTCTTTTCAAATAATAAAGATAAATTATAAGTGCTATAACTATAGTTATCTTAAAAATAGTACCACCCTTTTCATGATAAAAACTATCACCTGTTTCAATAAACTTTTCTTCATAATTAGTACCTATTATTCCCATTACTGAAATAATTATAAAAACAACATAAATAATTTTTTCAATATTTAAGTTTACCTCTATACTATTCCTCATAATAAATTATAAGTTTTACACCACAATAAAAGACCTCTAATTAGAAGTCTTATCAAAACTAACAGTCTTAGACCATTCTAAGAATTTAGGTTTGTACTTATCTTTATTCTTTTCTGAACAAATAAATTGTATTAACCAAAAAGCATCTTCTGACTTATTAACAGTAGCTAAATAATAAATATTCTTTCCATTCATTTCTTTAACATATTCAAAATAAACAACACCATCTTTATTAATTACTTCACTATCTAATTTATTATTACTAACTACTAAACTAGCATAATCTTCTAAAGAATTTTGACTAGTAATATTTACTTTTTCTAAATCAGTAAAACTTTCTTTTAAAGCAGTAAATTCCATATCTATTCCCTTTAAATAAACAGTTTGACTAACTATATCAGTTTCTACTAAACCATCTTCTAAAGTAACATTTATACCATTAACACTATATTTCTTTTCTCCAACATTAAATTCACATCCTGCTAAAAAGAAACAAAAAACAACTGCGAATATACCTAAAATAATTCTATTTTTCATATCATAACTCCTTATACTATAAAAGTGTACCATAAAAAATATAAAAAATCTATAAAACAAAGTTTCTAATTTACAAAAAAAATACAAGTTTAATAAATCTATTATATAAATAATTTAATATTCTAAGTTTAAAGATAAAATAAAATTTAAATCTATAAAAAAGAAAAACTGTAACTAATCGTTACAGCCACTTTTACATACATTGCTTTTAACTTCATTAAATGCTTTTTCAAATAATAATTTTAGGTCTTCACTGCCTTCATTTTTCCAGTAATCTTCAGGTTTTTCATAACCTTTTGTATCAAGTGATGTTTCATCATTAAATAGCAATATTTTACCTTCTTTTACAACAATTAAAGCAGGTACAAATATTCTTTTATTTCCCTCTTCATCATTTGGTATGTATTCATTTAATATTTTTACTATTTTTTGATATTTTTCAGAATTATTTTTTCTATCTTCTAGAATATTAAAATAATAAACTTTATCTATACCAACTTTTTTAGCTACTTCTTCTACATAAGGAACATAAGCTTGACACCAAGGACATTCAGGAAAGCCTAAATATACTACACCAGTTCCCTTTTCAAGTATGTTTATTATTTGATCTATATTTCTATAAACAAACGGATTATTATCACTCACCTTACTATATTCATTTTTAAATTTTTGAGCATCAGTTTCTTTATTATCATCTTTCCTAATAAAGAAGAAATATAATAGAATTAAACCAATAACTATAAGTATAGCTCCTAATAAAAACTTTTTTAAATTTTTCATGTTTATCCTCCTTCTATTTAAATGATAACATATTTATTTTTATTTGTAACTAAACTTAAGGTTGAGTTTATTTTTTATTACAAGTATTACTTAAATTAAGAGGAATTTGATATTTAGTAATATTACCCTCATTATCAGTAGCATTAATAACTATATATAAACTATTATTATCATACTTATCACACTTATTAGAAAAATCTTTCAAATCAAAATCAATATTCTCCAAATAATCTTCTAACTTAATACTTCCATCATAATTATATTTACAAGTATCAAGTACTTTAAACTTATCATCCTTTTTCTCATACAAACCACATTCTATTTTTACATATTTAGTAGTATCATCTCCTCCACAATAAGTAACATTTCCTAAATGTAAATGACTATCACTCTTATTATAAGCAAGTGACCCATAAATATTAAAGTCTTCACAACTTGAACTAATTATCTTAAAGTTTATTTGATTATCCCGAAAATTAAGTGAAGCAATTACTATTAATAAAATAACTAATATAATTGAAGTCAGTATTATTAACTTCTTTTTATTCTTATTAACTTTACCATCTAAAATACTATCTAAACTAATATTATAATCTTCACATATTAACTTTAAAACACTAATATCAGGTATATTTTTTCCATTTTCCCATTTACTTACCGCTTGATAAGTAACACCATATTTATTAGCAAACTCATTTTGTGTAAGATTACTCTTTATTCTTAACTCTTTAATCAAGTTACCAATTCTAACTGGATCCATTAAATCACGTATAATCAATCTTAAGGAATTATTA
>FR902222.1 GCA_000438415.1 Clostridium sp. CAG:628 | reverse complement strand
TTAAATGGACAAAGTACAACAAAAACATATGCTGAACTTTTAACTACTAATGTAGTTAAAAATGTAACATGTAAAAATGGTTCTGTAGCTGAATGGAATTATGAAAAAAAAGGTGTGTTCTTAAGTAATATAAAAACACCAGACTATTGTACAATAGATTTCACTGATGGTTATATAGTAACATTAACAGCAACAAATGGAACAGTATCACCTTCTTCACAAGCTACAGGTTATAATGGCAGTGTAAGTTTTACTGTAAGACCATCAAGTGGATATACATTGCAATTAGAAACAAACACATGTGGTGGAACTTTAAGTGGTAGTACTTATACTATTAGTAATGTAACTAGTACAAAAACGTGCAGTATAGCATTTAAAGCTTCTATAACAAATTTGTATGATAAGTTACTTGCAGACAATACGACTTTGAAAACTAGAGATGTGTTTAATGTAACATTAACAAGTAATACAACTGGAACATTATATACTGCAACAGAAAAGAATGTACATAATACAACAGCAACAACGGTGTATTATTATGCAGGAAATACAACAAATAACTGGGTAAAGTTTGGTGGATTCTACTGGAGGATAATAAGAACAAATGCCGACGGAGGTGTAAGACTATTGTATTCTGGTACAACACATGACACAACAGGTGCATATATAGATGTGAGTGCATTCAATTTATCTTATAATTCTCCAATGCATGCAGGATACAAGTATGGAACAAGCAGTTCACTTTCAAATAATAGAACAAACACAAATAATAGTACAATAAAGGGGATTTTAGATACATGGTATCAAAATAATTTAAATGCAAATTATGGAAAATATATAAGTACAACAGCCGTGTATTGTAATGATAGAAATTTGCGTTCTGGTGATTCGTATAGCACAAGTTCAACATTTTATTATGCAGCATATGCAAGAGCATATACAAGTTATATACCAACATATGATTGCACGGAAGCAACAGATGCATTTAGTGGGAGTAATTCAAGTGCAAAGCTTACTTATCCTATTGCACTAATGACAGTAGATGAGATAATGTATGCAGGAGGAAAAAGTGGAACTAGTTTAAAGAGCCCATACGCTTGGTATTATTTAAATAGTGCAAATTCAAGTATAACAAATTCAAATCTTTGGTGGTTGTTGTCTCCTAGTTTTTGGGCAGGTGGAAATGCTTATATGTTTCGTGTAGGTGGTTCTGGAAGTCCTGGTGGTCTATTTAGTTCTACTGTTAGTAGGACTGATGGAGTTCGTCCAGTTATAAGTTTAAAATCTTGTGTTAAGACAAATGGAGGAGATGGTTCAGCAACTAATCCATATACAATACAGGAAACTACAAGTGGATGCTAGATATAAGCCTTTTCATAAAAGCAATATAAACATATTATATATTGAAAGGACAAAATGATATGAAAACAATATATAATAAGGTTGTTAATAAAATTAAAGATATAAAAATATTTAAAAAGTAGAGTTCAAATTGAATTCTACTTTTTGTATTCTGTTAATGTTTTGTAAATATCATACCAACTATAACATCTATATTTACTTTTTACATCTTTATTATATCTAGTATCAAATGCTATAACTGGAATAATCTTACTTATACTTTCTATATTATTTGGCGAATCTTCTATCATAATGTCTACATTTAATTTCTTTATATCAGGTATTTTATCATGAGGAGAAAATACTAACTTATCATAACAAATATCATTATTTTTTAACCATTTTTTAGTAATATCAATTTTACCATTTCCTGTATCAGTTTTACTAACTAAGAAGTTTCTTGATGTAATAAGATAAATATTATTTCCTTCATCTTTTATCTTTTTAATAATTTCACCAGCAAATCTTCTTGGGGGAGTTTTTAAACAGTATTCATTTATAAATCTAGTCCAAAAGTCATCATCTTCTTTTTGACTAACTTTAAATATATCTTTAAAGTGATATTCATTTGGATTTTTAATATAAGTTCCTTTATTATAATAATACATACTTCCATAATCTAAGTAAAAACTACTTAAATCTGTTAAAACTCCATCTATATCTATTCCTATATTCATTATTTAACACCTCTTGTAATATTTTAGCATATTTTATAATAGAGGTAAAGAAAATGAAAATATGTGTATATGCTATATGTAAGAATGAAAGTAAACATATTAAACGTTGGTATGAAAGTATGAAAGAGGCTGATGAAATATATGTTTTAGATACAGGTTCTACTGATAATTCAGTAGAATTATTAAAAAAAATTGGTGTTATTGTTAAAAAAAAGCAATATAAAAATTTTGCATTTGATGAAGCAAGAAATGATGCACTTAAGATGGTGAAGAGTGACGCAGATATTGTGGTATCAACTGACTTAGATGAAGTCTTTAATAAAGGCTGGAGAAATACTTTAGAGAGTATTTGGACAGATAATACAGATAGAGTAAAGTATAATTTAAATTATACTTTTGATAGTAAGGGTAATTCGTTAATGAGTTATTATATATCTAAAATACATACTAGAAATAATTATAAATGGGTAAATAAAGTTCATGAAGTATTAGAGTTTACTCTTGATAGAAAAGAAAATATTTTAACTACTGATAAGATAGAAATTAATCATTACAAAGATATTTCTAAAGATAGAAGTTATTATTTAAAATTATTAGAAGAAGATGTTAAACTTGATCAGTCAAATCCTAGAAATATTCATTATTTGGGAAGAGAGTATATGTATAATAAAGAATATAATAAAGCAATAGATATGCTAATAAAACATGTTTATATGCCTTCATCTACTTGGAAAGAAGAAAAATGTAGTTCAATGAGATTTATATCAATTTGTTATAAATATTTAAATAGATTAGATGAAAGTGAAATGTGGTTAAAGAAATCTATTAAATTATTACCAGGGAATAAAGAGAATTATTGTTTATTAGGGTTTTATTATTATGAAATAAAAGATTATAAGAAAAGTATAAAATATTTATTAAAAGCAGATAGTATAAAAGAGAAGACTAGTAATTATATTAATGAAGAGTATGCATGGAATGAAAGAGTTTATGATATATTAAGTTTATGTTATTTTTATATTGGAGATATAAAAAATAGTTTAAAATATGTTAAGTTAGCAGTTGATATAAATCCTAATGATGAAAGGTTAAAGAATAATTTAGAAATTATTTTAAATGTTAATAAATAATAGTTTATATAGAGTTAAGTTATATTTAATTTACACATCTTATGTAAATGTGTGTGTAAAATATTTATGTAAAGCAAAATAAAAAAAGTAATTTTGCTTTTTTTTACGTATAAGTATGTAGAAGGACAAAATGAACCTTCAGAAAGGAGAAGTTATGGGAAAGTTTTTTAAAATTTTAGCATCATTGATGGTAATACTAGTATTACCATTAAAATTAAATGCAGAAAGTGAGGTGAAATATAGATGGTATAAGTTAGAAGATAGTAACTTTCATTATGAGGTTGATGCTGAAAGTAATTGTGAATATTTTCTTAAGGATAAGGTTAAATATACTGATTATTTTTATAGTTTTAGTAAACCTAAAGAAAAAGATGGTAGAATAATTGAGAAAGAAAGTTACAATTATGTATTTAATAAAAATGTAGTTAATAAAATTCAAATTAATTCATTTGGTTCAAATAAAAATTTTTATATTTATGAGATAGAAGTACTTGATAAAAATTTAAAACCAATTACCTATAAAATTGGTTATACACCTATAGCAAATAGTTATACTTTTAATGATGGACTTTATAATTGGTATGATGCAAGAACCAGAGTATCTAATTATGATACATTTACAATACTTCCGTTTGCTCCAGTTAATTTAGAAGAAAGTATTATAAGAATTTATTACTACAATGAAAATGTTGAATTTAAAGGTTTAACTTTAGAAACTTATATTAATGAAGAAATTCATGCTGATCATATTAATAAAGAAAATACTATAATTAGTAATGCTTGCGATAATGAAGTATGTATACTTGATGTTAAGTTGGATTTAACAAAACAAGAATCAAAAACTTTAGAGTTTTCTTCTTATCAATATAAATATAAAGATAAAATGAATATGTGTTATACTATTAATAAGAATTATTATCCAGGTTATTACACAGATTTAAAAGGTTATATTAAAGATGAAGAAGATTATGTTATAGAAAAAAAAGATAGTAATTTTACAAAAAATGAAGTTGAAAATATAATTAGCAATAAAGATAAGAAAATAGATAGTTTAATTAAAAAATTAAATTCTATTAATAAAGAAGAAATTGTTAGTAAAGAAAATGAAAATGTTCTTGATAATGAAGAAGTGTTTAATAAACCAATTGCAATGGTAACGGAAGAAAAAACTTCTAACTTTGATAAGACATCAACATTTATATTAATATTTGGATTATTATCTTTTCTTATATCTTTACCAATACTTATTAAATATGTAAAATTATGTAGAAAGAAATAATTATCTAATTATGTCGTTTTTGTATAAAAAATATAAAAAATAAGATATATTAAGTATGAGGCAAAATATGTTAAATATAGAAATGGAATTCAAAAGTGGGATTTTGTGGGTAAGATTAAGTGGTAAATTATATGAAAATACAGTTAATACTTTTAATGAAGAGGTTCTTCCGGTTATACTTAAACATGGTATTATGTATATAGTAGTAAATTTAGATAAATTAAATGTAATAGATATTAAGGGTATTGAAGCACTTATGAATCTAAATGATTTAGTAAGTTTTTCTAATGGTAAGATTATATTATGTAGTTTAACTAGTAATGAAGTTAAGGAAAAACTAAGAAGTAAAGAGTACGTTAGTAATTTTTATGAAACAAGCAATGAATTAACTGCGCTAGGAGTGATGAAAATATGATAAAAGATTTAGAAGAGGTAATATTAGAAAATAAGAATTTCATTTATAAAATAGCCTCTAAATATAGTAAACATTATAATATTGAGGACTTATTTCAAGTGGGTACTATTGGTTTTATAAAAGCATATAAAAACTATAAAGAGAGTAATACTAAATTCACAACATATGCTTATAAATATGTTCTAGGTGAAATAATAGAATATATTAAAAATGATAGAAATATGAAAGTAAGTTCAGACATGTTAAAACTATATAAGAGTTATGTTCAAACTAAAGAATATTTGTCTCACGAATATAATAGATGTGTTAGTACTTATGAAGTAAGTGCTTACTTAGGTGTTGATGAACAAATACTTAATGAAGCTATTCTAAAAAGTGAATTTGCTGTTAGTTTAGAAAGAGATTTAAATGATGATAATTTCACTTTAGAAAAAATAATAGGCTTTGATAGAACTAACACAATTGATGATTTAATTGATTTAAAAAATGAATTAAATAGTCTTACTCCATATGAAAGAAAAATAATTGAACTAAGATACTTAAAGGATTATACACAAAGTGAGACTGCTACTATACTTGGGTTAAGTCAAGTACAAGTATCTCGTGAAGAAAGTAAAGTATTAAAAAAAATTAGAAGTAATATAACTGTATAAAACTTAATAACTCGTCCATATTATAAATGGGTGAGTTATTTTGAATTTAAAAAGTTATAACGAAATAGTAAAAAAGCATAGTAAGAAAGAAAATATTTTTAAAAATGTTTTTGTTTCATTTTTTATAGGTGGATTAATGGGTGTGTTTGGTGAAGTTTTATTTAAACTTTTTAGAGTTAAATGTTTGCTTAGTGAAAGTGCTAGTTACATGTATGTTATGATTACATTAGTAGTAATATCTTCTATATTAACTGGACTTGGTTTCTTTGATAAAATTGTTTCTTTTGCAAAATGTGGTTTAATTATTCCATCAACTGGTTTTGCACATGCTATGACTTCTGCTGGAATGGACCATAAAAGTGAAGGTCCTATAAAGGGAATAGGGTCTAACATTTTTAAATTAACTGGTTCTATAATATTGTATGGATTAGTTGTAAGTTTCTTTTTAGCACTTTTAAAAGGGGTGATAATGTGACAATAAAATTTAATAGTTCTTATATAAAAGATTATTATTCTTTATTGGGTAAAAATGAACATGGTATTACTGTTAAGGGAGACTTGTTAATAGATGATTATTATTATGAAAAAAGAAGTGTAGAAGAAGCTGAAAGTGAGTATGTTAAAAAATGTGTACAAGGTTTGTTAAATAAAAGTAAATTAAAAGAAAAAGATATAAATCTTTTTATTGGTGGGGATTTACAAAGTGAATTAATTGCCAGTGACTTTGGAATGAAAAATTTTAATATACCATTTTTAGGTGTCTATAGTGCTTGTACTACTTTTACTGAAAGTTTGTTAATTGCATCTGTGTTTGTGGAAAATAATCGTGTAAAAAATGTTGGAGTAGTAACATCCTCACATAATTTAGTTAGTGAAAAACAATTTCGTTTTCCAATAGAATATGGTGCTATTAGAAAAAAAGTAAATACTTTTACTGCAACAGGTAGTGTAAGTGCTATTGTTACTAATAAAAAAACTAATTTAAAAATAGAGAGTGCGACTATTGGAAGTGTAGTAGACATTGGTTATAAAGATGCAAATAATTTTGGTGCAGTAATGGCTCCTGCTGCAGCTAAAACTATTTATGAACATTTTAAAGATACTAAAAGAAAACCAAGTTATTATGATTTAATATTAACAGGTGATTTAGGAATATATGGCTTAGATATTTTAAAGGAATACTTAGAAAAGGAGTATAAGTTAAAAATTGATAACTTAATGGATGCAGGTGCTTTACTTTATAAAGATACTGGTAATTCTATTGCAGGTGCTTCAGGACCTACTTGTTTACCATTAATATTATTTAATAAAATATTAAAAGAAAATAAATATAAAAAAATACTCATAGTTGGAACAGGTGCACTTCATTCTAAAACGACAGTTAATATTGGTTTATCAATTCCATCTGTTTCACATGCGGTAAGTTTGGAAGTGATTAGTATATGATATATTTAAATGCATTTATAATTTGTGGATTAATTTGTGCTATAGGACAATTAGTACTCGAATATACTAGTCTTACTCCAGCACATTTAAATACATTTTTAGTTATAGCAGGGTCTATTTTATCGTTTTTTGGAATATATGACACACTTATAAAATTTAGTGAAGCAGGTGCTACAGTACCAATAACAAACTTTGGGAATACCTTATTTAAGGGTGCATATGAAGGGTTTAAAAATGATGGAATAACAGGGCTTCTAACTGGTATTTTATCTAAATCATCAGGAGGACTTACAGTAACAATTATAATGTCTTTCATAGTTAGCATTACTTGTAAACCACAAAATTAAGAAATAATAAACAAAGTACTAGAGAAATCTCTAGTTTTTTGGTATACTTATATATAGTAAAGAGAGGTTATAATATGGGTAGTGTGTCACAAAGTTTATTTATTATATTAGTTATAGTATTTCTTTTAATGTCGGTACATTATATTATTAATGGAATAGTATTAACTAAATTATCTAAATTAAAAAATGAAAAGAGTGTTTTTTTAGCATGGATTCCTTTTATAAATAAGTACTATTTAGGAAAAGTAGTATCTAATAGTTTATTTGGTATTATATTATTTTTTATGGATTTACTTGCAACTATATGTATTTTAATTTTATTTGATTTTCCATTAGAAATATTAAATTCTATCAACTTTTTAAATACTCAAAACTCAATAATTATTTTAAGTGTTACAAAGTTATTAGAAATAGTATTTTTGTTATTTGGTAAAATTCAAATTAAAAAACTTACTAATAAAAAAGTAGAAGATAATTTTGATAAACAAGTAATAGATGATAATGGAAGTAGTATAGAAATTTTAGACTTAGATAGTAATTCTATAACTAAAGAAGAAAAGAAAGAAGCAAAAAAAGCAGGTATATTTTCAATAATCATATTACTTCCTATACTTTTAGTAGCGTTTTACTTGCCTGAACTATCTAAACTAATAAATAAAACACCTACTCAGGATGTAGTGACTACTCCTAAAAAGAATATTGAATATTATGAAACACAAGATGGTTTATTAGAAATAAATAATGAAAAAGGACATATTATTGCAAAGAATATCAGGTTTTATAGTTTTACAAAGAAAACAGGAAATATTATAAGTAATGTGTATCTTCCTGATAAGAGTATAGATGATGCTTCAAAGTTAAATGTGTATATTGAATTATATAATTCTAAAAGAGTAGTTATATATAGGACTAAGTTTAACCCTGGTACTAAATTAAATAGAAAAGTACAGAGTTTATATGAAATTAATTTGAGTGATGAATTATATAAAGAAGTAGTGTATGCTAGCATAAATATACTTGAAACTAATGATTTTAATGATTTAAATGATATATTAGTATGTACTTATAAAACAACAGAAAACAATTATAATTTAGTAACTAAAGTAACTTATAACTTTAGTAGCAATGGTCTTTCTAATTATGAAGTTTCAAAAGAAAGTATAAAACTAAAAGAAGATGAAATTTATTCTTATAAAGATGAGTTTGAAAAAGAAGCAGAACTTTTAACTGGTAAAGTTACTGACTTGACATTTGATGAAAATAGTTTAAAATATAAATTAGATTTAGTTTCTTATACAGATAGTGAAGTTAAACCATTATATAGTTTAGCTACTACTAAAAGAGAAATAAAATTAAAAGAAGAAAATAGTAAATGGAGTTGTAACTAATGAATAATTTTTTAATCGGGGATTTTGAGGGTCCATTAGATCTACTCTTGCACTTAGTAAAACAGTCGAAAATAGAAATAAGTGAAATAAAGATAGTAGATATAACTGAACAATATATTAATTATCTAAAAGAAATGGAAGAAATGAATTTAGATATAGCAAGTGAATACTTAGTAACTGCTAGTGAATTAATTGAAATGAAAAGTAGATATTTACTTCCTAAACCACCTAAAGAAGATGAAAATGAAGAAAGTGTTAATCCTGAAGAAGAATTAAAAAGAAGATTACTTGAATATCAGAAATATAAAGAAAGTACTAGTACTTTTAGAACACTTGAAGATAAAAGAAGTAATTATTATACAAAAGTTCCCGAGAAAAGAGAGTTATATACAACTGAAAAATTAGAAAATAATGAAGGAGTAAGTGCTAATGATTTATTAGTTGCTTTACAAAAGTTATTAGAAAGAAAAGAATACTCTAAACCATTAAATACTAAGATAGCTAAAAAAGAGTTATCAGTAAATGATAGGGTAAATAAAATAAGAAGTATATTAAAAAAGCAAAAAATAGTAGAGTTCTTAAGTTTGTTTGAAGAATTAAGTAGACCTTATATAGTGGTAACATTTTTAGGAATATTAGAAATGGCTAAAGATAAGGAAATAGTATTAAAACAAGATAAAAACTTTGGAACGATTTTACTTGAAAGAGTTGATTAGAATGAATTTAAAGAGTGTAACAGAAGGAATATTATTTGTAGTAGGTGATGAAGGAATTACTATTAAAGAACTTGCGAGTATTTTAGGTATTACTGAAGAAGATGTAAAAGGAATATTAACTGAGTTAAGACGTGATTATGAATCTCCTGAACGTGGCTTGAGAATAAGTTTTTTAGGAAATACGTTTAAACTTACTACTAAAAGTGAACATAAAGAATATTATGAAAAATTGGTTACTGATAGTAGAGTATTTACATTAAGTAATGCTAGTTTAGAAGTTCTTGCAATAATTGCTTATAATGAACCTATTACAAGAGTTAGAATTGATGAAATAAGAGGAGTGTCTAGTAGTCAAATTGTTAGAAAATTGTTAGCAAGAGGTTTTATTAGAGAATGTGGTAAAGAAGATACTATTGGAAAACCTAATCTTTATAAAACAACTAATGAATTTTTAGATTATTTTGGACTTGCTACTAAAGAAGACTTACCTAAACTTGATATTAAAGATAGTCCAGTTGATAATAGTGAAGTGGAGTTATATAAATCTAATTATAAAGAAAATGACTAGTTATTTAAAACTAGCCATTATTTTTTATACTTGGTGCTCCTCCAGGGACTCGAACCCTGACATATTTCTATACACGATTTTGAGTCGTGCGCGTCTACCAATTCCGCCACAGGAGCAGTAACTTAATTATACATTAGAAAAAATAAAAAAGCAAGTGGTTTATCTTGAAGTTTTATAGCTTAAAATATACGAAAATTTGTTCATTTTTTGTATTGATTTAACTTGTTAACTATGTTATAATTTATGCATGGAATATTTAATTTGTTAGGTGTCACCGAGTCTTCTAAGAGAGGGGTGATAATTATGTCAAAAAAAGACTTTTTAATAACAGCATTAATCATAATTATTTTTTTATTAATATTCATTATAATTAAACAAAAATAAAAAAGCACCTGATTTCACCACAGTCGGTGCTTTTAAAAAACTACAACAGGTGACATTTAACAGTGAAATTAAATGTTCCTTTTTTATTATATGAAGATTTCTCTTCTGTATACATTATACTAAAATATTTAAATTTATGCAATACTTACACTTTTATTTTTCTATACCTTTTGCTTAATTTTGATTTATAAACTTAATTTTTTATTTACACTGTCAGCTAATGTTGTTTCGTAATCACCCATTATATTTAATTTATTGTTTAATCCATATTGGCTAATTATAAGTTTGTATTGATTTAATAGAGCTAATTTTTCACTTGCTGAAGCTTCTACTTTTGCCATTTTATCTTTTGTTATTATTTGAATTTGAGTAGGTATACATACTTCTTGATTTTTAAAGAAATCTTTTGGATTAGTTGGCGCAAGTAAAGTTTCTACAACATATTTATCAATTAGTGTTTCGTCTTCTTTTACTTCGTCTGTATTGCTTTCTTTTAATATACCCATCATAAAATATGGTGTAGTTATTTCGTTACTTTGTACATATAGGTATTTAGTACTTCTTGACGAAATGTGGTGCGGATAAATATTTGAGTCAAAATTTATAACACCAAAGTTAAATCTAGAAAAGTCAGATATCTTTTTAAATATTGAAGATTTAACCATTATTCTATAATAATTTAATACTTTGTTAGCTGCGCTTTCGTCATATTTAACTATATCGTCTATGTTTTCAACTAGTTGGGTTAGTAAATCAAAACTTTGAATACTTCCATATATTTTTAAAACGTCTTCTCTAAAACCAGTATATTGTTCACTTGTTAATAATTTAAAGTCTACTCCTAACATATGACATATATTCTTTTTTAGAATTTCAAGGTCAAATTGTTCTCCATTTGATAAAGAAAAATTGTATTTCTTATTAAAATAGTATTCCTTGTATTCAGAAAAACTTGATTTTAATTCTTACGCTACATCTTTAGCATAACCAATTCCTGGATATGGACAGTTAGATGGTCTTGAATTAACATAATTTAATTCATTAAATGTTATCATAAAATCCCCCTCTTAATTGTACCTTATTTTACTACATTTTTATTTAAATGTCAATATTTATTTAAAAAAATATGGTAAAATAGTACAAAATATAGTAAAATAATAGTATGTTTTAAAGGAAGTGAGAAAAATGAATTATAAAGAATTAGCAGAACTTTTATATCCAGAAGTGACAACTACTATTGAAGACTTGGAGAAAATGTATCCTGAAAGAAATTTACCAGAAGGTGCCGAAGTATGCCGTTTTGCGCCTAGTCCAACTGGAAGAATGCATATGGGAAATATGTATGCTGCTTTTATACCAGAAGTTTTTGCACATCAAAGTAATGGTGTATTTATATTAAGAATTGAAGACACAGATGAAAAAAGATCAATTGAAAATGGAATAGAGCATATCGTAAATGATTTAGGTGAATTTAATTATATAATAGATGAAAGCCCAGTTACAGGTGGTAATTATGGACCATATAAACAAAGAGATAGATTAAACATTTATCATACTGTTGCTAAATACTTAGTAAGTATTGGAAGAGCATATCCTTGTTTTTGTACAGAAGAAGAATTAACAGAAATGAGAACACATCAAGAAGACATTAAAGATAGAATAGGCTATTATGGACATTATGCAAAGTGTAGAAATTTATCAATGGAAGAGATTAAAAAACATTTAGAAAACAAAGATAAGTGGGTTTTAAGACTTAAAAGTATGGGAGACTTTAATAAAAAAGTAGAGTTTAATGATTTAATTAAAGGAAAACTTGAACTTCCAGAAAATGATATAGATCAAGTTTTAATTAAAAGTGATGGAGTACCACCTTATGCATTTGCGCATGTGTGTGATGACCATTACATGAGAGTTACTACTGTTACAAGAGATGACTCATATATTTCTTCATTAACTTATCATTTAGAGATATGGGATGCATGTGGTTTTAAAGCACCAAAATTTGCACATTTACTTCCACTTAATAAAAAAGATGGAGATAAAGTAAGAAAAATTAGTAAAAGAAAAGACCCAGAGGCAGCTGTAGCATTTTATCATGAAAGAGGAATTCCAGTTGAAGCAATTAAACTATATTTTGCAACTTTAGTTAACTCTAACTTTGAAGAGTGGTTTATAGCTAACCCTGACAAAACTTATAAAGATTTTAAATTTACTTTTGATAAAATGAGTACAAGTGGTTCATTATATGACTTAGAAAAACTTATTAATATTTCTAAAAATTATATTAGTAGACTAAAAGCAGAAGAAGTATTTAATTTAGTTGATGTTTGGTCAAGAACTTATGATAAAGAATTTAATGAATTAATAAATAAGTATAAAGACTATACAATTAATGTATTAAATATTGAAAGAGAAGTAGAAAGACCTAGAAAAGACATAGAAAGCTTTAGTGCAGTTAAAAGAGAAATAGGTTATATGTATGACGAGTTATTCTTTAATGAAGAAAAGACTTTTGAAAGGAAGGACTACTATTCTAAAGAGTTACTTGAGTATTATATAGATAATGTGTATGATGAGGCTGACGACAAACAAACATGGTTTAACAAGATTAAAGAAATGTGTCCTAAGTTTGGTTTTGCTAGTGAAACTAAAGAATATAAGAAAAATCCTGAAAATTACAAAGGCTCAGTTGCACATGCATGTGAAGTTATAAGAGTAAGTGTTACTAATAGAACAATGACACCTGACTTATACGAAATATTAAAACTTCTTGGAAAAGACAGAATAAAAGAAAGAATTAGCAAATTCTAATTGAAAAAATATCACGCATATGGTAAAATTGTATGCGTGAATTGGCCTGTTGGTGAAATGGTTAACACACAAGCCTCTCAAGCTTGCATTCACGGGTTCAAATCCCGTACAGGTCACCATTTTGAATATTAATCCTCGTTTTTAACGAGGTTTTATTATAAATTAAAACATTATTATTTTAGTATCAAATATACTTGTTAAGGTAAAAAACTATAATGACAGAATTCTTTTTAAAATTTAATATAATATTATTGAGGTATTACTATGAATGAATTATTACTATTATCAATAAAATAAACACTTTACAATGAGTTTACTAATAAATGTAAATATACTTTAAAAATAAATTACTCTTTGATAAAATATTATAGGAGAGTGACTAAATATGAGTAAAGTTGGAACAATGAGTATAGGAGTAAGAACTGGAGTTATTAAAGAAGGAGACAATTTAGCTGAAATAACAGTAAATAGTGTATTATCTGCACTTGATGAATTAAATATGAGTGTTGAAGATAAAGATATAATTGCTGTAACTGAAGCAGTGGTAGGAATTAGTACTGGAAACTATTGTACTATAGATGATATAGCAAAAGATTTAAAAAGTAAAGTGAAAACTAGACATTTAGGAATAGTTTATCCAATACTAAGTAGAAATAGATTTGCAGTACTGCTAAGTGCTTTTGCACGTGCTATGGATAAAATTACATTTGTTTTAAGTTATCCATCAGATGAAGTAGGTAATGATATTTTAGATAAAGATAGATTAAAAAACTTAAATATTCCTCTTAATAATTATGTTATGAGTGAAAAAGAATATTCTGAAAAATTTGGAGATTTTAAACATGTATTTACTGGTGTAAATATGGTGGATTTTTATAGAGATTTATGTAAAAAAGAAAATTGTGATGTTGAGTTTGTTTTTTCTAATAATCCTGAAGTAATATTAGATTATACTAAAGAAGTATTATGTGCTGATATTCATACAAGAAATATAACTAAAGAATTAATTAAAAAGAATGGTGGAGTTACTGTTTTAGGATTAGATGATTTATTAACTAATAGTATTAATGGAAGTGGTTATAATTCTAAATATGGACTTTTAGGAAGTAATCGCGCTACTGAAGAAAAGGTAAAATTATTTCCTCAAGATGGACAAAATCTCGTAAATGATATACAAAAGAAAATGTATGAATTAACTAATAAAACTGTTGAAGTTATGATTTATGGAGATGGGGCATTTAAAGATCCAGTAGGAAAAATTTGGGAATTAGCAGACCCTGTAGTAAGTCCTGCATATACTAGTGGATTAGAAGGTTCTCCTAATGAAATTAAACTTAAATATTTATCAGATAATAAATTTGCTGGTTTAAGTGGAGAAGAATTAAATAATAAAATTAAAGAAGAAATAAAGGAAAAATCTAATAATTTAAAAGGTACAATGGCAAGTCAAGGAACTACACCAAGGAGATACACCGATTTAATAGGTAGTTTATGTGACTTAACTAGTGGAAGTGGAGATAAAGGTACTCCAGTAGTATTTATTAAAAATTATTTTAAAAACTATGCAGACTAAAAAAGGGTAAGACATTTCTTACTCTTTTAAAATGCTTTCTATTAATAAGTCTATACTTCCCTCATTACTAGAAATTTGTTTCTTAATTTTATTTTTCATAGAATTTAATATAAATGAATAAGTATTTAATAATTTAACTTTTCTTCTTAAACTAATTGGTGTTCTGGCTTTTAAACCAAAATGATTTTTTAGGATATACTTCATATTAAAAACTTCACTACTATTTTGTGGATTAGTCATTATAACAGGTTTTCCCATAAGTAAAGCTTCGTTAATAATACTACTACCAGGTTTAGATATAACTATATCACTTATATTAATAAATGCATATATATCTTTTGAAAAACCAAGTACTAGAGTATTCTTTATATTATTGTTATAAATAAATTCTTCACATTTACTTTTTAATTCTTTATTATTTCCAGTTGAAACTATTAAATTAATATCATAGTTCTTTTTACATACTGTTTTAAAATATTCATAACCCATATCTATATCAGCAAAAAATAAATAATTTTTTTTATCTTTTTTTAGACTATATTTCTTTAAAATAGTATTTTTATCTTCAACACTATCTAAATTAGTATTAATGTTATATGAATAAATATCTTTAGGATTTATTCCTTTTTTTATAAACTCATTTTTAACAATGTCATTTTGTACTACATACTTATCAATTTCTTTAGAATTAATAGTCCATGATTCATGCATAGTATAATCAGTAACAAAATTAACTATTTTACTATTTATTAATTTAGATTTATTATAGTAAGCACTTATATAACTTGCACTATAGTGGGTACATATTATAAGTTCAGGATTTATTTTTTTAAAATATTCTCTAAGATTTGTGCTATCAAAACATTTAATACTGTATTTATAATACTGTTTACTAACTATTTTATTATTCATTACTTTATAGAGTAAACCATTTAATAAACTAATTTTATAATCTTTAAATAAATAATTATTAAATATATTTATTTTATTATTAAAGTAATTTGATATATCTAGTAAATGAATATCGTATTTGTTTTTATCTAGTAAGTCATACAAATTATAAGCAGTATTTAAACTAAGTTTAGAATAACTTAAATAACTTATTAACACTCTTTTTTTCATATACATCACATCAATATTATAAAACAATATTGTAAAAAATTCCATAAAAAAACTCACAATTAAGTGAGTAACATTCTTTCTGGTACGGACAAATAGTATATCCGAAACCTTAGGAATAGTTGATAAACAACTAGTCGCTATAATAATAAAATAATTTTTAAATTAATAAAGATTAACTTATAAATTTAGGGGAAAAAGTTGATTTTTAAATTAATTTTGCTATAATATATCTTGACTTTTGCTTTTTTGGGAGGATATATATGGACAAAAACAAATTAATAGAAATTAAGAAAAGATTATTAGCATTAGGATTAGCTAGTGTAATGCTTGGAACTGCTGGTTGTACTAGTAATAAAGATGAAAATGGAGTCCCTAAACATGTTACTATTTCTTCTGAATATTCAAATGTAGATGATTATTATAAATATGTAATGCAAAATGGTGAAGCAGTAAAATTGTATAATAGTGCAAATGTATATTTACTTTTCAATAAAGAAACATATGAAGTAAGTGAATACATATTTTATAAAAAAAATATTTTAGGTGGTTTAGGATGTCATGTTGAGTTATATGATTTGCTAAATGAAAATATGATTGTTTATTCTGATGGTATAAGTACAACATATAATGAAGAGTATTATAAATATATAATAGAAAATAATTATCAAGTTTGTCTTACTGAAGTAAGTGATTATGTTGAAGGACATACTGATAAAGAATACTATTCACTTGATGAAATAAAAGAGTTAGAACCTCAAATTGCTGAAAGCTTAAAAATAATTAATTCTGCTAAAGTTAAAACAAAATAATAATGTTATTATACATAATTAATAACGGGAATACTATATAATGTAGTATGGATTGACTTTATAATTTGTGCTACAATTTAATTACTCAATGACCAAGGGTTATATGAGTCCTGGAGACGCAACTTTTATTAGCTACGTTATTCGTTTATACTAAAATGAAAAGCCTCTTAATTTTGATTTAAGAGACTTTTTTGTATTTTAATACATTCTAAATCATCACAAGTAGAACAATTTAAATAATTTTTTATTATTGGAGCAACATATTTAATAAAATATGCACGAGGTTCTTTCATTCTAATTTTTATTCCATTTATTTTTAGTCAATATGATTTCTTGATCTCTAAATAAATATATTAAATTTTGTATTACTATAATATGATGAAGTATCGAAATCATTTTGATATAATTTTTTAATTTCATTAATAATATTTACCTTAATACCATTCTTTCCTTCGGATAGCTTTTGTAAAATACAAAAAAACTAATCCATTTCTGAATTAGTTATTTATCAAACTCGAAACTATAAAAGTTCGAGCAGAATTCCTCATGGTACGGACAAATAGTATTTCCGATACCTTAGGAATAGTTGATAAACAACTAATCACTAAATACATTTTACCATAGATATCGTTTATTTTAACATTTTTTAGTTAATTTTTTTGCATTTTTGCGATTCAATATATACCATTTAATGAATTCATCTGTAGCACTTGTTCTATTATCAGGTCTATTATTTCTTTCTTCATCAGTCATTTCTGCTAGTGTTTTAATACAATTATCTGGTACAAATACATACCATAGATTTGATTTTGCTCGTTTATTTTCATGTCCCCTTAATTCATTTGATAAAGAACCTCTGCTAATTCCAAAAAATTGATAGTATTCATTTCCATCAAAGAAAGTAAGACAATCTAGAAAATAGCAACTTCTATCTGTTACATCTTTCATTGTTTCTAAAAGTTTGCTCACATTAGAACTAACACCACTTCTTTTTACAAAGGCACCTGGATATCCTGGATTATCAGGATAATGTTCTATATAGAAACCTGAGTCGGCAACAAATACAGGACTACCTAATTTTTCGTATGCTTGCCTTGCTTTTTCTTTAGATATAAATTCAATATCATTAACATCTGGTTCATCTAAATCACATTTAAAATAATCAATAGTAATACCAGCATTTTCAAATTTTTCTTTTACTGAAACATATTTACCATAATTACCAGTTATATAAGTTAAATTTTCCATATTACATTTCTCCTTTAAATTTATATAATTTCTTTACCAAAGTTGGATTATATTCTGGTTGTGTTAAATCTATATTCTTATCTTTAGCTATTTTTTTAGATAAGAAATACATTTGTAAAATTAAATAATATTCCTTCCAAAAAATGTTATCACTTAAATCATTTGTATCAAAAACAGATATATTTGAATATTCACTATTGATAGATTCGATTAATAAACTATCTAATTCTTTTAATCCGTGAGATAAGTAAATTAATTTACTATTTGGGTATTGAAATAATAAATTACTTCTTCCATGACAATATGAACCTTTATCATGAATTACTGCTGGTGCTAATCCGACTTCAGTTAAATTAGATTCTAGAACACTTGCAGAAGTTTTTGTTTCATATTCACTCATTATTTGAATTAATGAAGTATCTTTAAAATCTATATTTAATTTATTTATTTTTTCTTTACTTCTTGATAATAATTCTTTTATTTTATCATTTATTCTTTTTATTTCGTTTGAACCTAATTCTAAATTTAGTGAAGTAGTAGAATCAAGAAGTAATGATATTGGTCCTAGACTAGTAGCTAATGATATAAAACTTTTTTCTCTATCATAAAGTTCATTACTCCAAGATACTACTTGATAATTAGATTCTTTTTTATTTTCAGTAATTAAATACTTATTACCTCTAAAATCTAATAATGCTTCACTAATTCCATTAGTATTTCCACTAGCAGAAATGGCAATTAAATTAGAAAACATATCTCTATTTGCTTTATAAAAGTAATCTCTTGGCTCAATTACCTCACAAATAATTCCAGTTAATCCTAATCTTTCAATAATTAGTTGTAAATAATATGCTATTACTTTAGAACCTCCAGTTGCCATAATTAATGTTGGTTTATTATCTATAGTTAATTCATATAGCATTTCTCTTATATCATTGTATTTACCTAAATATGGATCATTAACCTGCATTATTCTTTCTTCTAGTTTAGAAAAATTCAATTCTGTAGGTTCAGTATGTGTATGTTTAATCATTATAAAACCTCTCCCTTGCTAATTATATATTAACAAAAGAAGAGGAAATATATATGTCAGTTATAAAAATTTTCTAATAATTTTATTTCTTTAATGCGATTTATATAAAAATGTCTTATCTCTTTTTTTCTCTCACAATATGCAGCGACTCCCCATTCTAATCCAAGTAATATTAAATCGTAAGGATGAATAGTTCTTGCAGAAATCTCTTTTTTATCTTTAGAATAATATTCTATATAACACTTTCTTTTTTCTTTGATTGCTTTATTAACTATATTATAAAATTCTTTGTTTTTAATATTAACAGCATTTGGTGTTATAAATCTTTTTGGAACATTTATATTTTGATTTAAGACATATCCACCATATGGACCTTTAATTGTATCTATGTATATGCCTGCTTTTTCTATTTCATCTTTATAAACTCGAATCATTCTAGGACTAACTTCTAATTTTTCAGATAATTCAGATATGCTATATTTTCTGCCTGAACTTAAATATTCAAGCATAGTTAATACATTACTAATTTTAGACATATAGCACCTCCAAACTAATGTAATCTATTATACCATAAAATTAATTTGTTTTATAACTAATTTTCCATTTTTAATTTCTAACTCAACATCATCAATATATCTCATAATTATATCTGCTTTATCAACTCTTTTAAAACCAATAGGACAAATTGCTGGAATATGACCTTGTTTAATAGCACCTGTCATACCAACTTTAGTTCTTTCAGAAGTTCTTTCTATTTCATTTTGTGAAACTGACATCATTATTCTAGTTACCATTTTTCCATTAGCTGTTGTTGTATTAATGTCATCATTAACACATACTAAATCAAATTCATACTTTTCAGAGGTTTACGCAAGTTTTTTCAATCATATATACTTCTTGATAGTCTATCTAGTTTTAAAGCAATAATAGTGTTTATTTTGCCATTTTTAGCATCATCTATTAATCTATCAAATTCAGGTCTATAATTACCAGTTTTAGCACTTATTCCTGCATCAGTATAATAATCATATATCTTATAACCTTTAAACTTACAAAGTTTCTCTAATCGTTCTTTTTGTTCTGGTAGACTAAAACCTTCTTTGGCTTAATCTTCAGTTGATACTCTTAAATATAACCCACATATTCTTTCTTCATCTTTCATAAATCTTCAACTCCTTTTCAATTGTTTGGCACTTTAACTTTAAAAAGTTAAGCCTATTCTCAAAAAAAGAGGCGTCAAAAGTTAAACTTGCATTTATACTTTTAGACACCTCATAAAATTATCTTCTTCTTTTTGCACTTTGTTGAAATTGCTCATTCACGTAGCTTTCGTAACTCACTGTTTTTTGGTCTTCATATGTTATATGTCCTTCTTTGTACTCTTTTGGAATACCAGTTGTTACAACAGGTCTACCATAAGCATCTTCATTAAAACCACAAACAACTCTTTTTGGCTGTATTTGTTTTTTTAATAATAATAAATAGTCTTTTTCAGTCATATAAAATCCTCCTTTGAATTGCTTACTATTCTAGCATAAAATGTTTCAGGTGTCAAATTTTGCATTTCACAATAGAATAATTCAACTAAAATTATTATTTAACATTTATAAATTTTATATTTTGATAATAGTATTTAGATAGTTTTAAAATAATCTTCTAATTCAGATAATTTTATCTTATTAGATAAATTCTCAATGAATATTTCGTTAGAAAAATTAAATATTAGAAATGTTTTATCTTTAATAATAATTCTATTGGGTTCAATATAAGTTAAGTTAGTTTTATCTATTTTTCTAATATTACCATTTATAATAGTAGGTGCTACCTTAGAAAACTCACATATTAGTTCTAACTTCTTTTTTAACGATTCTTCACTAGGTAATTCTTCTTTAATAATATTTACCATAATACCATCCTTTCTTCTAGGATAGCTTTTAATAACAAAAAAACTAATCCATTTCTGAATTAGTTATTTATCAAACTCGAAACTATAAAAGTTTGAGCAGAATTCCTCATGGTAGCGACGGGGGGGATCGAACCCTCAACCTCACGGGTATGAACCGTGCGCTCTAGCCAATTGAGCTACATCGCCATGAACAACAAAATAATATCATATATTAATGTATAAAGTCAAGTAAAAATCAAAAAATGCTTTAAATAATTAAAAAAATATGATATATTTATATAGTAAAGGGATGTTGAAAATATGTTTGGAAAAATTTTAACTATTGATGGAAACTCATGTAAAATTGAAAATCTTAGTAAAGTAACACATAGTGAACTAATGAATTGTCATGTTATTTTTCCTGAAAAAGATAGAAAAGTAATGGGTGAAATAACTAAAATAACCGATGAAGTAATTGATATTCTTTTAGTTGGTGAAATTAAAAATAATAAGTTTTATCCTGGAGTAGTAAAAAAACCTAATACAGTACCTAGAATAATTAATGTAAGTGAACTAGAGTTAGTTATAGGTACTCAAAGTAAGGGTTTACCAGTACTAGGTGAATCAAGTATATATAAAGGTTTTAATATTAATTTACCAATAGATGATTTTTTTGCAAACCATTCTGCTATTATAGGTAATACTGGAAGTGGTAAGTCATGTGGTGTTACTAGAATACTTCAAAACATAATAATTAACTCTGAAAAAAGACCAGTTAATAGTCATTTCGTAATATTTGATGCATATGGAGAATATAAGAATGCTTTTACTAAGATGAATAGTGTTAACATGAACTTTAAAAAATATACAACTAGTATTGAAGAAGTAGATGAATTAATGTTAAAAATTCCTCCTAACTTTTTAGAAGTTGATGACTTAGCAATACTTTTACAAGTGACAGATGCTATGCAGTTACCAGTACTAGAAAAAACACTTAAATTAGTTTATATTTTTACTAGTGAAGATGAAAAAGTAATTGAATATAAAAATGATATTATTGCAAAATGTTTATTGGATATATTAACTTCTGGTAAATCAGCTGGTCAAATAAGGGATCAAATTATAGCAGTTTTAACTAGTTATAATACTGAAAGTTTAAATTTGGAATCAATTATAAGACAACCTGGATATGATAGGACTCTTAAACAATGTTTATTAATAGATGAACATGGTAAATTGAATGCAATAAGTTTAGTAACTGAATTTTTAAAGAAGTTTACTAGATTAAATTTGGATAATATAATGATTAATTATGATTATACTTATACTCTAGATGATTTATATTATGCATTAGAGTTTGCTCTTTTAAGTGAAGGAACTATTAATAGTTCTGAAAGTTATTCAAAAAATAATATATTAAAAACAAGACTTCAAACAATAATAAACAGTGATTATAAGAGTATTTTTGAAGTAAATAAATTTATGACTAAAGAATCTTTTGTAGAAGATATATTTAAAACTGATATGGGAGAAAATGTTCAGTTAATTGATATTAATTTAAGTCATGTAGATGATAGATTTGCAAAAGTATTAACTAAGTTGTTTTCTAAACTATTCTTTAACTATACTAATAGATTACAAAAAAGAGGATCTTTTCCAATAAATATTATTTTGGAAGAAGCACATAGATATGTACAAAATGATAATGATATAAATATAATAGGTTATAATATATTTGATAGAATTACAAAAGAAGGAAGGAAATATGGTACTTTATTAACATTTATTACACAAAGACCTTGTGAACTTTCTAGTACTGCACTTAGTCAATGTTCAAACTTTATAGTATTTAGAATATTCCATCCAAATGATTTTGAAATAGTAAAGAATATTAGTACTAATGTTGATATGGAAAGTTTAGAGAAACTTAAAACATTAAATTCTGGAACATGTTTAGCCTTTGGAACAGGTTTTAAAATACCACTTCTAGTTAATTTAGAACTTCCTAGTCCTATGCCAGAAAGTACTAGTTTAAAACTAAGTGAGTTGTGGTATTAATTTGATAATTATTAAACTATAATGTAAAAAAACTTAATAAATAAAAGGTCTTTTATAGACTTTTTTTTATGTATGCTGTAAAATATTGTTATGGAAGTGATTAAATGAAAAGAGTTTTAACAGGACTTAAACCAACAGGTAATTTAACTTTAGGTAATTATATAGGTGCAATTAAGCCACTTATTGATATGCAAAATAATGAAGATTATGAAATACTTTTATTTGTTGCTGATTTGCATGCATTAACAATTTATCAGGATCCAACTTTATTAAAAGAAAGAATAAAAAAATTTGTAGCAATGTATTTAGCTTGTGGAGTAGATCCTAATAAAGTAACAATGTATATTCAGTCTAAAAATCCTTATATAACAGCAATTTCATGGATACTTGAATGTAATACTTATTATGGAGAAGCTAGTAGAATGATACAATTTAAAGAAAAAAGTAAAGGTTCTTCAAACTTCTCAATAGGACTTTTAACATATCCTGTACTTATGGCTAGTGATATACTTTATTGTGATGCTGACTTAGTACCAGTTGGAATAGATCAAAAACAACATGTAGAACTTGCACGTGATATAGCGGATAGATTTAATTCTAAATATGGTATGACTTTTAAAGTACCAGAAGCATTAGTTACAAAAGTAGGTACTAAAATAAAAGATTTAAAACATCCTGAAAAGAAAATGAGTAAAAGTGAAGAAAATCCTAATGGAGTTATATCTTTATTTGATAGTGAGGAGAGTATTATAAAGAAAATAAAAGGTGCTACAACTGATAGTGATAACTTAGTATATTTTGATGAAGAGAATAAGCCAGGTATATCTAATTTACTTAATATAGCATCTGTTATGACTTCTAGAACTATAAATGATTTAGAAGGTGAATTTAAAAATTCTGGGTATGGAACATTTAAAACTTATGTGGCTATGGTTACTGCTAAGAAAATAGGTGAAATTCAAAGTAGATATAATGAACTATTAAATAGTAAAGAAGTTGATGAAATTTTAAATAAAGGTTTAGATGTGTCTATTAATTTAGCTAAAGAAAAATATGAATTAGTAAAAGAAAGGGTTGGACTAAGTGATTAGTCCGCTTTTTAAAGTAAAGAAGGTAAGTTATGACTATACTTTTAGTGATTAATGATTTTAATATAGAAAGTTACATTAAAAAACGTTTAGAAAGTGAACAATATCATGTAATACTTTGTAATAATTCTTTAGAAATTGATAGTATTTTGAGTACTAATAAAGTAGATCTAATAATAATTGATAAACCTATTAAAGAAGAAAATGATTATAAGGAATTAACTTTAAAAATAGATAAAAGTAAACTGAGTCCTAGATAAACATTAATATTTTCACAAAATGAACACTTTTATAATATATAATACACTAAAGAAGGGAGAATATTATGACAATATTAGTAGTAGATGATGAATTATTAATAAGAAAAGTAATAAGAGAATATTTGGAGAGTGAAAACTATAAAGTTCTTGAAGCAGAAAATGGACTTGATGCTTTAAGAGTTTTATCTAGTAATAAAGTAAATTTAATAATATTAGATATAATGATGCCTAAAATGGATGGATTTGCTTGTTTAGAAGAGATAAGAAAAACAAAAGATATTCCAGTTATTATGTTGAGTGCTATGAAAGAAGAAACTGATAAGTTAAATAGTTTTAATTTAGGAGTAGATGATTATGTAACTAAACCATTTAGTCCTAAAGAATTAATTGCAAGAGTAAAAGCACATTTAAAAAGGACAGTAAATAATGAAGAGGTGTATACTTATAAAGATTTGATAGTAGATTATAGAGGAAGGAAAGTTACTATTAATGGAAAAAGTGTTTCTTTAACACCAAAAGAGTATGAATTACTTACTTATTTTATAAAAAACAAAGGTATTGCATTAAGTCGTGAACAATTACTTAATAGTGTGTGGGATTATGACTATTATGGAGATGATAGAACTGTTGATACACATATAAAGATGTTAAGAAAGAATTTAGGTGTATATAGAGACTTAATAAAAACTGTAAGAGAAGTGGGCTACAAATATGAAACTGAAGAATAGAACGCTAAAAGAACAAATATGGTTTTATATGGCCATATTTTCTACTGCTTTAATAGCCTTGTTATGGATTTTACAAGTATTATTTTTTGATACTTATTATGAACAAAGAACTACTAAAGATTTAGAAACACTTGCTTATAAAACTAAATACTATTATGTAAATGGTAAACCATCAAGTTACTATGATACTCTTTCATATAATAACAATGCTTGTATTGAAATAATTGAAGATAATACTTCAATATATAGTTCTAATGGTAAAAGAAGAGGATGTATTTATGTAGATGATAATGTGGAACTTAGTACTAATTATATATTAGATTTTATGGAGAGTAATTTAAATAGTAAGAATTATAAAATTATTAATCCTAAATTAGATAATAAAACTTTAGTAACTGGTATTAAGTTAGATGATGGGGTTTTTGCTTTTATAAATGTTAGTTTAGAGCCTACTGACCCGGCTATATCTATAATAAGAGAAGAGTTAATATATATAACTATATTTATATATATAAGTTCATTTATAATTGCTTATTTTATAAGTAAACATGTTACAAAACCAATAAAAGGGTTAATGAATGGCGCTACTAAAATGAGTAAAGGGGATCTTATAACTCCGTTTGATGAAAACTCTAATATTATTGAAATTAAAGAACTTTCTAAAACTTTAAATCATGCTAAGAAGGAATTATCTAAATTAGAAACTACAAGAAGAGATTTACTTGCTAATGTAAGTCATGATTTAAAAACTCCTCTTACTATGATTAAAGCATATGCAGAAATGGCGAGGGATTTAAATAAAGATAATGAAGAAAAAAGAAATGATAATTTGAGTGTAATAATAGAAGAAACAGATAGATTAAATTTACTTGTAAATGATATTTTAGAGTTATCTAAAAGTGAAAGAAATATAGATATTTTAATTAGGGAAGATTTTAGTCTTAATAAACTTATAGAAACTATATTACATAGATTTGATTATTTAAGAGAAGAAGGTTATGATTTTGAATTTATTTTTAAACATGAGTATACTATTAATGCAGATAAACAGAAAATTGAACAAGTTATATATAATTTAATTAGTAATGCTATTAATTATACTGGTAAGGATAAGAAAATAACTGTTAAAATAGAAGATAAGAAGTCTTATATAAGAGTTTATATTATAGATACTGGTAAAGGTATAGATAAAGAAGAATTAGAATTAATATGGGATAAATATTATAAGAATGAAAAGAATCATACAAGAAATAAAGTAGGTACAGGATTAGGACTTTCTATTGTTAAAAATATTTTGATAAAACATGGATATAATTATGGAGTAGAAAGTACTAAAGGAAAGGGTACAAAATTCTATTTTGACATTAACATATAATTTTCACATATACTTCACAAACTTTTCACTTAAGTATTATATACTTATATCATGAAAGGAGAAGTGATATTGTTAGAAGAAAAGTTGTAATAAAAATATAAATCCTCAAAAACCTATAAAATCACATATAACAATAATTGAGTACACGATTAATCCCGGTGTACTCTTTTTCTAAAAATTAAAATATTTACCTAGTTTTTTTATTTATAATTTGGTATAATATTTTTGAAAGAGAAGAGAGTGAAGTTTATGGGTGAAATAAAATTAAAATTTACAGCTAAACCTAAAGATATAGTAATGTTTATAATATTTTGTATTTTTTTATTATATTTAGTTGCTATTGGGGTGTTAAATTTATACGAAATAACGCATAATAATGAGTTTTGGGGCTTGAATCCATTTCCAGCTTTTAGTAGTGATTTTTTACCTTCTACATTAACTATGTATTTACTTGCTTTAATTGCAGTATTTATGAGTACATCTAATCCTTTTTTTGATAGAGAAAAAGGTTTTGGATTTGGTAAAAAGAAAGATAAAGATGAACCAGGTTGGTCTAGATGGATGAAAGATGATGAGATGAAGAAAGCTTATGATGTAAAAGAAATTACATTAAAAGATGATACATATGAACATGCTGGAATTCCAATTATATTGAATGAAGACAAAGCGTGGGTAGATGATGGGGAAAACCATAGTCTTATAATAGGTGCTTCTGGTTCAGGTAAAACTTGGACTGTAATTGATCCATTAGTTAAAATTCTAGGAAAAGCTGGGGAAAGTATGATTGTAACTGATCCTAAGGGTGAAATTTATGAACATAATGCTAACCTTTTAAGAGAAAAAGGATATAATGTAATAATTGTTAACTTCCGTGACCCAGAACAAGGTAGTGCTTGGAATCCTCTTACACTTCCTTATAGATATTGGAAACAAGGAAAAGAAGATAAAGCAATGGAGTTATTAGAAGACCTTGCGACTAATATACTAGTTGACTCAACTAATAATAATGACCCATTCTGGCAAAAGACTGCAGCTGACTATTTTACTGGGTTAGCTTTAGGATTATTTGAAGATGCTAAAAGTGAAGATGAGATAAACTTAAATAGTATAAATGCAATGAGTACGTTTGGTGAAGAAAGATGTGGACCTTCTAAGTATGATAAAGAATACTTTAAAATAAAGGGTGAGTTATCTAGTGCATACATAAGTGCAGCTGCAACTATTACTGCACCTGCTGATACAAAAGGTGGTATCACATCTACTTTTAGACAAAAAATTCGTATTTTTAGTAGTAGACAAAAACTAGCTGAAATGCTTAGTTATACTGATTTTGATGTAACAAGAATAGGTAAAGAAAAAACAGCTGTATTCTTAAAAATACACGACGAAAAAACAACGTATCATGCTCTTGCTACAATATTTGTAAAGCAAGTTTATGAATGTTTAATTGATGAAGCACAAAAAGAAGAAAATCTAAAACTTAAAATTAGAACAAATTTTATACTAGATGAGTTTGCTAATATGCCTGCACTAAAAGACGTAGAAAGTATGATTACTGCATCTCGTTCAAGAAACATGAGATTTAATTTCGTTATACAAAACTTTAGCCAATTAAATAAAGTATATGGAAAAGATGTTGCTGAAACAATTAAAGGTAACTGTGGTAATATGTTCTATCTAATTACTACAGAATATGCTGCTCTTGAAGAAATAAGTAAACTTTTAGGAGACGCTAAACCAAAAGAGGCGAAAGAAGGTAAACCTACTCCGCCTATTAGACCGCTTGTAACAGTAAGTGACTTACAACAAATGAAGAAGTTTGAAATGATTATTAAACGTTTTAGAAATATGCCATTTAAAACTAAACATAAAGCAAGCTTTGAAATATTTAAATCTAAAAAAGGTGGATGGGGTTATACTGAAACAATAAGTGGATATCCTACAAGAGAGAGTAAGGGTATAAAAACATTTGATATTAAAGCATTTGTTGATGAACATAGAACAGAAGACCCATCAGGATTTAATCCATTTGGAGGAGGTGCTTTTGTTCCACCATTTGGACTTCCTAATATGAATAAAGGAGTGAATGGGAATACTAACTCTGCTAATCTTGATGAACTAGTTAAAAATATAGATGCTCAAATAGCTAAACTTGAAGCAGAAGAGGCTATGGAAAAAGAAAAGAGTAATAAAGAAGAACCTAATGAATTTGAAGATTTAGTTAATAAAAAATATGAAGAGTTTATTAGTAATAAAGAAGATAAAGAAAGTAATAAAGAAGAAAATATTCAACCTGAAAATAAAGTGGTTAAAGAAAGTAAACTAGAAGAAAATGTAGAACTAGATGATTTAATTAAGAAAATAGATGATAGAATTGCTGAATTAGAAAAAAGTGATAAATTAAATAATGTTTCACCATATCAAGAAGATAGTGAACAAAAACTAAGTGAAACTAAGAAAGAAGAGAATGTTAATGAGTTCTTGAAGTTTGCTAATTCAATTAATGATGATATTATGAATGAACAAAAAATAGAAAAGCCAAAAATAAATGTTGATGCTGATTCTATAATAGTTGATGAAAATATTACTGATGATGAATTCTTTGATGACTTCTTTGGTGATGATTAAGCCTATGTGGCTTTTTCTTTTTGTTTTCATATAATATTATAGGTGAAAAAAAGTATGAATAACTTATTTTTTGGAAATACTAAAATTATAGATATACAGGATAAATACTACTATAATATTTATCACTTAAAAGGTGCAGTTAATATACCTTATGAAGAACTTATGAATAATTATAGATATCATTTGAATAAGAAAGATAATTATTTAATTTACTGTAAAAGTGGTAAACTTAGTAAAAGAGTAGTAGCTGTTTTATCATATTTGGGGTATAATGTAAGAGAATACAAATAAAAGGAGAAAATATGGAAGTATTAGAAGCATTAAATGAATTAATAAATAATTTACTAAATTTACTAGGTTCTTGGGGAGCATTACTTGGATGTGTATTTATATTATTTGAATCTATTATTCCTATGTTACCATTATCATTATTTATAACACTTAATTTTATGACATTTGGTAATATTATAGGTTTTATAATAAGTTGGATATTTACAGTACTTGGTTGTATGATGAGTTACTATTTATTTAAATCAGCTGTTAGTGAAAAAAGACTTAGTAAATTTAAAGAAAATAATACTTTAAAAAAAGTAATTAATGTTATAGAAAATATGAATTTTACAAGTTTAGTAACCCTTATTGCAATACCTTTTACTCCTGCTTTTGCAATTAATATAGCAGCAGGAATTTGTAGAGTACCTAAAAGGAAATTCTTATTAGCATTAATGCTTGGTAAAATATCTTTAGTATATTTCTGGGGATTTGTAGGAGTAGGACTTATAGAATCACTTAAAAACCCTTCTAAACTTATAGGAGTAGTTATACTAATAGTTATAGTTTATATAATTAGTTATATATTAAGTAAAAAACTTAAAATTAAATAAAACATATCAAAGAGTACTTGAAAAGAGTATTCTTTTTTGGTATACTTATATTAGTTTAAGAGTAGAAGGAGGATATACAATATGACTAATAATTATGTA
>FR902221.1 GCA_000438415.1 Clostridium sp. CAG:628 | reverse complement strand
ATGTAGACGTTATAATACTAGGACGTGGAGGCGGTTCTATTGAAGACTTATGGGCTTTTAATGAGGAAATTGTTGCAAGAGCAATATATAACTCTAATAAACCAATTGTATCAGCAGTAGGCCATGAAATAGACTTTACAATAAGCGATTTTGTATCAGACATGCGTGCACCTACACCTACTGGTGCTGCCGAATTAGTAGTACCTTCCAAAGTTGAAATACAAAGTTATCTAAACGATTATAAAGGTAGAATAATATCAGTAATAAATAAGAAAATAAAGTCTTACACTGATACATTTTCTAAACTAAAAAGTACATACATTCTAAAAAATCCAATAAGCATGTATGAAATAGATGAACAAAAACTAGATAATATGCTAGAAAAACTTGGTAGTATTATGACTTATAAATTAGAAAGAGAAAAAAGCAAATTAAATAACTTATCTAAAATGATAAGCCCTAATATGTTAAATAGATTAGATAAAGAAAAAATTAAATTAGAAAATATAGAAACTAAACTAAACTTATTAAATCCTGAGAATATTCTTAAAAAAGGTTACTCCTTAACACTTGTAGAAGGTAAAATAGTTAAAAGCATTAATAGTGTTAAAAAAGGTAGTATAATTGATACAAAATTTAGTGATGGTATTATAAAGAGTGAAGTTTTATAGGAGGTAAATTATGGAAAAGAATAAAACATTTGAAGAATCTTTACTAAAGTTAGAAGTAATAATAAGAGAATTAGAAAGTGGTGAAGTACCACTTGATGATATGGTAAAAAAATATACTGAAGCTATGGAATTAGTTAAGTTCTGTAACCAAAAACTTGCAAATGCTACTGAAACAGTAAATAAAATACTAAATAGTGATGGCTCTTTTACTGAATTTAAGCCTGAGTAATTTTTACTAAAAACTGCCAAGTAAATAATTGGTAGTTTTTTCTTTATATTATAGTAAACACTATTATTAGAGGTGACTAATATGAAATATATAAAAGTCCTAATAATTAGTATAGTTCTTTCACCTATTTTAGTACTCGCTTACTCAGAAAACATAATTCCAGGTGGAGAAAACATTGGTATAGAAGCACACACTGAAGGTATAATTGTAGTAGGTTTCTATAAAGTTAATGGTAAATATATTGGAAGTGACACACTAAATGTTGGTGATACGATTTTAAAAATAGAAGGAGTAGAAGTTTCTTCAATAAAAGAAATGAGTGATTTAATAGATAAAAATATTAAAAATAATAAGGTAAATATTCTTATAAAAAGAAATAATAAAGAAAAAGAAACTACTCTTAACTTAGTAAAAGAAGGAAGTATTTATAAAACTGGGTTATATGTAAAAGAAAAGATTACTGGAATAGGTACACTTTCATATATTGACCCATCGACTAGAATATTTGGTTCATTAGGACACGAAATTGCTATAAGAGAAACTAATAACAAAATAGAAATAAAAAAGGGAGAAATATATGAGTCTTACGTAAATAGTATAGATAGAAGTATAGATGGACGAGTAGGAAGCAAAAATGCAAATATAAACTATTCCACAAGTATTGGAGAAATTTCTAAAAATACAAGTGTAGGTTTATTTGGTAAATATACTAGTTCTATAAACAAAGAGACAATACCAGTTGCTAAAATAGATGAAGTTCTAAAAGGTAAAGCAATGATTTATACAGTAACCAAAGAAAAAGAAATAAATACATATGAAATAGAAATAACTAATATAAATAAAAGTCTTATAAAAACTAATAAATGTATAAGTTTTAAAATAACTGATAAAAAATTACTTGAAGAAGCAGGTGGCATTGTACAAGGCATGAGTGGAAGTCCAATAATACAAAACAACAAAATAATTGGCTCAGTAACTCACGTTGTAGTAAATGATGTTAAAACTGGTTATGCAGTATTCATAAGAACCATGTTAGAAGAAGGAGAAAAGTAATTTTCTCTTTTAAATTGCCATAAAATGTAGTATACTTAATTCAGGAGGGTAATTTTATGCTAGAAAAGTTAAAACAAAAAAGACTTGAACTTTTAGAAGAAAAGATAAACAATAAAGTTTGTCAAATTTATATCTATGTTACTAATAGAGAAACAAATATAAAAGGAGTATATGGTGGGTATGTAAAAATATCTAATAATGAATTATTAGTAATAAGAAAACTAGAAAAATATTGTGAAGCAAAAGATGAAAGAGTAGAAATAATTAATGCAGAAAATAATAACTACTTAATAACTATTGATAAAAGGAGAAAACTTATAAAAACACTTAAGTAATATGAAAATAAAAGAATATATTGATTATAAATATGCTAGTAAAATATATAATGAAATATTAACAAATAGTAAAACAACTAACGGAATTGAATACTATTATAAACCAAAATATATTAATAGTAATATTTTAAAATATTTAAAAGAAATGGTAAAAAAAGATAATGATGAGATAGACTTACTTAATATAGATAGTGAGTTATATTTAGTATATAAATTAATTGAAATAAAAGAGTATGATGTAGAAAATACTTTACAATTAAGTAACAATTAAATTTGTAGTTGTTACTTTTTTAATGTATAATAATTAGTGAGGTGTAATAATGAATGAAGAATTAATTAAAAATTTAAGTAATCAAATAAACATAAGTGAAAAAAGAATAAAAGCTTGTTTAGAATTATTAGAAAGTGGATGTACTATACCTTTTATTGCAAGATACAGAAAAGAAGTAACTGATGCTTTAAATGAAGAAGAAATCAAACTAATAAGTGACGAGTACAAAAGAAACATGAATCTTTTAGAAAGAAAACTAAGTGTAATAAAACTAATTGATGAGAAAGGTTTAATGACTGAAGAGTTAAAAAGTAGTATTATGAATGCTACTAAATTAACTGAAGTAGAAGACTTATATCTTCCATATAAAGAAAAGAAAAAAACTAAGGCTACTGAAGCAATTAAAATGGGACTAGAGCCTCTAGCTAAAAAGATAATGTCTTTTCCTACAAGTGGAAGTTTAGAAGAACTTGTAAAACCTTACAATATGGACAAGGAAGTAGCTTTAACAAATGCAGGATATATAATAAGTGAGTGGATTAGTGATAATGCTTACTACAGAGGTTACATAAGAAAATTCATGTATAATACTGGTAAAATTGTAACTAAAGTTAAAAAAAATAACCCAGACGAAACTAAAACATATGAAATGTATTATGACTTCTCTGAACCTGTTAAATACTTAAAACACTATAGATGTTTAGCAATAAATCGTGCCGAAAAGGAAAGTGTTATATCTGTTAAAATAGATTTTGACTTAGACAAAGTAACTTCTTGGTTAGAAAGCAAGATAATTAAAAATACTAACTCTTTTGTAGTAGATATAGTTAAAGTTTCTATTAAAGATAGTCTAAAAAGACTAATAATACCTAGTATTGAAAGAGATATAAGAAGTGAAGTCACTTCACTTAGTGAAAAAAAAGCAATAGAAACATTTAGTAGTAACCTGTATAATTTACTTTTAACAAGAGGTATAAAAGACACAAATGTAATAGGTTTTGATCCAGCATTTAGAACAGGATGTAAGTTAGCAGTAATAGATATGAATGGTAACTTACTTGATATTGCAGTTATTTACCCACATGAACCTAAAAACGATAAAATAGGAAGTGCTAAAATATTAAGAGAATTAATTGATAAATATAATGTCAAACTAATTAGTATAGGTAATGGAACAGCTTCTAGAGAAAGTGAAGCGTTTGTGTCTGAGGCAATAAAAGGTTTAGACGTTAAATACATAATTACAAATGAAGCAGGAGCTAGTGTGTATTCTGCAAGTAAACTAGCTATAGAAGAATTCCCAGATTTAACAGTTGAAAAAAGAAGTGCAATATCTATTGCTAGAAGAGTAGAAGACCCACTTAGTGAACTAGTTAAAATTGATCCAAAAAGTATAGGTGTAGGAGAATACCAGTATGATGTTAATCAAAGTAATCTAAGTGACGCTTTAAAATACACTGTAGAAAGTGTAGTTAATAAAGTTGGAGTAAACTTAAATACTGCTTCAAGTTCCATATTATCATATATAAGTGGACTTACTAAAAAAGTTGTAACAAGTATTATGGACTATAAAACAAAAAATAAGTTTGAAAGAAGAGAAGATTTAAAGAATGTTAAAGGTGTAACACCTAAAGTATATGAGCAAGCAATAGGTTTTTTAAGAGTACCAACAAGCACTAATATACTTGATAATACTGGAATACACCCAGAAAACTATAATGATGCAAAAAAAGTATTAGACTATCTAAAGTTAGACATTAGTGATATTTATAAGCCTGAATTTAAAAGTGCTTTAACTAACGCAGACGTAGACAAAGTAAGTAGTGAAACCAATGTAAACGCATATACTGTAGCAGACATAATAAAAGAATTACTTAGTCCTGGACTTGACCCAAGAGATGAGTTACCTGCACCATTCTTAAAAAGTAACATACTTACAATAAATGATTTAACTGTTGGAATGGAACTAACTGGAACAGTAAGAAATGTAGCATCTTTCGGTGCATTCATAGATATAGGTCTTCATGACGATGCATTAGTACATATCTCTAAAATGAGTAAGAGTTTTGTGTCTGATCCTAAAGATATACTTAGTGTTGGCGAAATTATAAAATGTTATGTAGACAAAATTGATAAAGAAAAGGGAAAAGTTAACTTATCTTTAATAAGGGAGTAGATTATGGAAAAATTAAAAATACCTTATCACGTTGGTATAATATTAGATGGAAATGGTAGATGGGCAACCGAGCGTGGTCTAAAAAGAAGTGAAGGCCATAAAGCTGGATTTGAAACACTAAAAATACTTTCTAAACACGTGTTTACTAGAGGAGTTAAAGTCTTAAGTGTATTTGCTTTTTCAACTGAAAACTTTAATAGAACCAAAGATGAAGTAGATTACCTAATGAATTTATTTCTAAAAGGTTTTAAGAGTAGTATAAAAGAATTTAACAAAAACAACATAAAAGTAGTGTTTTCAGGAAGAAAAGAACCACTTAGTGACAAAGTATATAAAAGTATGAAAAGTCTTGAAAAAGAAACTCTAAACAACACGGGTGGCATTCTAAACATTTGCTTAAACTATGGAGGGCAAACTGAAATAGTAGACACAACTAAAAAACTAATAAACGATGTATTAGATGGTAAACTTAAAACTGAAGATATAACACCAGAAATATTTATGAAAAACTTATATAACGATTTACCACCAATAGACTTTCTAATCAGGACAAGTGGTGAAATAAGAATATCAAACTTTATGCTCTTTAGTCTAGCTTATGCAGAAATGTATTTTCCTCTTACATACTTTCCAGACTTTAAAGAGGATGAGTTTGAGAAGGCTTTAGAAGAATACACAAAAAGAGATAGACGTTTTGGAAAGAATAAGTAGTAGTACTTGTTTTTTCTTTACATTAAACATAAACTAGTTTATAATATTAAATACAAGGGAGGTTTCATTATGTATGTAGATTACCGTATAATAAATGAAAAAGAAATAGAAGCCATCAACGATAAAGGAGAAATTATTAAAATCACTGGGCTAAATACAGGAGATATCAAAAAGGCTATACTATTATCTAATAACATTGAAGGATTAGAAGATAAAATTACAAATCAAAGTAAAATAATGGAAAATTTAAATGATCAAATAGCAGAAACTAAAGAAACAAGAAATAAAGAAATACCAGGTACAATACTTAGTACTATACTTTTTGCAGTTTTTATTACAAATGCAGTTCCAATAGGTTTTATAATAGCAACTGGGCTTATATCAGTTGTAGGTTTAACATCAATTACTTTAAATATTAAAGACATAAAAAAATATAGTATGTCGGCTGGAAAAATAGAAGAAAACTGGAGTGTTAACCTAGAAAGAAGTGCAGAACTAAAAAGAAAACTTAGTGAGTTAATGACTGAAATTAAAGTTGAAGAGAAAAGAAATGAGTTAAAAGAAGAGTTAGTTAAAGCTTATAAAGAAGGATTAAAGAATCAGGTAGATTTCTCATTCGATTATGAAGATGTTAAAACTTTGAAATTAAAAGGGAAAAATTTATGAAAAAAAGAATTTTAAAGAAATTAATGAAAAAGAACATACTTTAAAATTAGAAAAAATAAATAAGAATAATTAATTCTAATAACGAAATAAGTAGTAAGAATAAATGAATTCTTGCTTTTTTTCTATAAAGTGGTATAATATAAACTACACTTTTAAAGGAGGCAATTATGAAATACATAACAAAAGAAAAAATAATACTAGGTTTATTTAGTTTAGGTTTTGATAAAGTAGATAACTTGTTATATACTTATACTCTAAGCGAGATATTAAAAAATAAAGAGTTTAAACTCTTAAACAAAGACTTTAGTATATATTTTAAACAAAATATTTCTTATGATGGAATAATATATGAAGCAAAAAATGGGAATGTTTTAATAAGTAATTTATTACTTACTGACTATTTATCTAAACTAAACTTTAAAACGATAATTGATAAAAAACTATTTATACTAGGCTATGAAAACTTAGATAACTATAATTATTTAATTAGTGACAAAGAAAAAAGGATAATGAATTTAAATACTTATACAAGGAGGAATACATATGAGAAGTAGTTATGACTCTAACAAGTCTTTAGATGCAAGTAAAAATTTAAGTGTTGAAAATGTAGAGTTATCTATTAAAACATTAAATAGTGTTTTAGAAAAATATGAGTTACAAAGTAAGGCAAACAAAGAAATAATATCTTTATCTAGAAAGAAGGTTACAATATATTTAACAGCGTTTTTAACTTCTCTACTAAGTCAAATGATAAATTTTGGTTTTCTAACATGTCATATATATGGAGTAGTTAACTTAAGTTTATTAACTACATTCATATTCTCATTTGGTTTTGTACTAAGTACTAAAAATTTTACAAAATATTTTGATAATACACTAGATAGTATAAGTGATTATAATAAATACAAAAAAGAAGAAGAAATAAATCTAGAAAATCAAGTTAAAACAAAATCATTAATAGAAGAGGAAACAAGAAAGTTAGATTTATTAATCAAATCTAGTCTAATAGAAAAAGAGAGGCTTGAAGAAAAAAGAAAGAATGAAATAGCTTATAAAGAAAATTTAAGAAAAGAAGAGTACTTAAGCGAAAATGAGGAGGATAAAGTATTAAAAAGAAAGTAATGAATAATACTAAAACTATTAAAGAATTAGAAAGAGATCTAGAAAATTTTAAGTTATTAAGTAAAACACATAATGAGAAACTAAAAGTACTTGATAAAAAGAATAAACTAAATGCCATTTTATTTGTAGGACTCTTTATAAGTAAAACAACAATTATAATTTTATTATTAATATTAAATCTATCTAATTTAGGTATTGGTATATTTTTAATAAGTTATTTAAGTCTTACACTAGTTACATTAAATACTATTGGTAAATCATTACATAACATGAGTGAGTTCGATACCATTAAGATTAATGAAGAATTAAATAAAATAAATATCTTGAATACTAAAGAGTTAATAGATAATTATAATGAAAAAGTTATTAGTGAAGAAAGAATAGAAGAGAAAAAGAAGAGTATCTTAGCATATAAAAGATATTTAAATAATCAAAAACAAATAGAAGAAAAAAATAATGTTAAAAAGTTAGAATTAAGGAGGTGAAATTATGAAGGAAAGTATGAGTTCTAATATTACTAAAGAAGAATTGAATATGTATGAGTTAGGAAGAAAAACTAATCATTTAATAAGTCTATTAACTAAACTAAGAAAAGAAAAATATTATAATAATAAAGAATTAGACTATTCTAAAGAAAATATTAAAGATAGTAAATCTGTAGTTAGATATACAAGAAATTGTTTATTAACCCTTGTATTTGCAACAATGATTACTGTTTATATAGGAAAGTTTTTCCTTGCTGTACCTCTTATATTTATAGGCATTCCTTTATATAAAAAGTACGAAGCAGATCTAGATGTAGATGAAAAACTTAAAAAAGAGTATGAAGACTTGTTAAAAAATAATAATTACTATAAAGAAAAAATAAAAGAGTTAGAAGCAAGGTTAAAAGAACTTAACAGAGTTAAAGAAGTAACTCTAAAAAGAATTGAAGATAGAAAGAAAACAAGCGTTGCATATAGAAAACTTATAGAAAATGAAATAAACTATAATTATTTAGATAAAGATAAAATTTTAAGGAAGGTAAAATAATATGAAAGTAGATGATTTAAAACTAATAGTTTTAATAAGTAAAATAGCAAAATTAACTAATATAGACATGAACAGTATTAAGTTAGAAGATAATAATACATTTCATTTGTTAAAAATGGAAGGCACTGATATTTTTAGTAATACATACAAACTAACATGTAACATTACAAATACTAACATTAATATAATAAGTTTAGGAAAAAATGTAACTTATATAAGAAACTTAATATACCTAAATAATGAAGTTGCACTTATTATAGAAGAAGCAGACAGTAGAATAATTAGTGAAAAACTTTATAGTGTAAATTCCAGTGATAAAACTATATTAGAAGAAGTAAAAGATAACAACTCCTTGAAATTCATTAAAAAATAAATTCTTATTATAGTGAGAAAAAAAGCAAAATAAAAAGCAGATAACTATCTACTTAATATTGTAATAATTCCACCACCAACGAAGAATAGTAGTATAATTATTGTTGCTGTCCAGACTAATATACGTTCAATTAGTCTTTTTGTTTTCTTCTTCATATTAATACCTCAAAATAATTATACAATATTTTGAATAAATTTAAAAGTACCTTAATATACTTTAGTATGAAAAAATTAATAGATAAGAAAATATTATTAGTATCGAGCATTTTATTAGGACTTGGAATACTTTCTGGAATAATATTCTTTTTTATAACAACTTCACTTGATAAAATGATAGTCAAGAATATGATGAATGAATTTGTAAGCATTAAAACTAATGTAACATTTAATACATTTATAAATAGTTTTAAATATAATATAATCTACATAGTGATAATAACACTTAGTTCATTACTTGTTATATTTTCTCCTTTAGTACTTCTAATAAACTATTATAAAGGTTTAACTATAGGTTTCTTAATAAGTAGTACTATAAGTACATTTAAATTAAAAGGAATACTTTATTTTGTAGCAATACTATTTCCTCATCATATATTAATGAGTATATTATTAATACTCTATTCAAGTATAATGTTTAAATTAAGTTTAAAGTTATTAAAAGTAATGTATATGAATGAACCAATTAATCTTAATATCTTTATAAAGAAAGTTTTAATTCTCTTTATAACAAGCCTTATTATATGTATAATCATATCTTTATTAGAAATATATATTAGTCCTTTATTACTAGGCTTAATTGCTTAGTATTTTTTATTTAGTATATAAGAAATATAGACAGATTGTACAAAATATTGTATAATAATAAACAGTTTGGAAGTGATATTATGAAAGTAGTAGTAGGAATGAGTGGGGGAGTAGATTCAGCAGTAAGCGCTTATTTACTTGATAAAGAAGGTTATGAAGTAATAGGTTTATTTATGAAAAACTGGGACTCTAATATAAATAATGACCCTGAAGGAATAACTGATGGAATATGCCCACAAGAACAAGACTTTAAAGATGCTAAAAGTGTGTGTGACTATTTAGGAATACCTTTATATAGAGTAGATTTTATTAAAGAATATTGGGAATTAGTATTTGCTTACTTCTTAGACGAACTAAAAAAAGGAAGAACACCAAACCCTGATATTATGTGTAACAAATATATAAAGTTTGACTTATTTAAAAAAGAAGCAAAGAAACTTGGTGCAGACTTAATTGCAACAGGACATTATGCAAGATTAGAGCATGGTAGACTTCTTCGTGGAGTAGACAATAATAAAGACCAAACTTATTTTTTAAGTCAAGTAAAACCTAGTGAGTTTAAAGATGTATTATTTCCAGTTGGTGGTTTAACAAAGCCTGAAGTTAGAAAAATTGCACTTAATGCTAACCTTCCAGTTGCAGAAAAGAAAGACTCAACAGGTATATGTTTTATAGGGGAAAGACATTATCAAGAGTTCGTTAATAACTACATAAAAGGAAAAGAAGGGGACATAGTTGATATAGACACAATGAAAGTTATTGGTAAACATCATGGTCTTATGAACTACACTATCGGTCAAAGAAGGAATGTAGGCTTATCAGGCGATCAAAAACGTCATTATGTATGTGGTAAAGATACAGAAAAAAATATTCTTTATGTTGCATTTGGAGATGATAATAAATATCTTATGAGTAATGAAGCAGTAATTGAGAGCATGAATTATATAAGCGATTTAAAGCCAACATTTGCTACTTGTAAATTTAGATATCGTGGAGAAGACGTACCAATTACAATAGAATATATAAGTGATAATGAAGTTATAGTAAAATATGAAAGTGCTAAAGCAGTAACACCTGGACAAGCATGTGTAATATATTTAGGTAGCGAAGTAATTGGTGGAGGAATAATCAAAGAAGTAAGAAAAGATAACACAAAACTTTGGTATTTATAATTAATAAAAATGGGTATAATTATAAATAATTTTATTGATGGGGGAATAAAATATGGTAAACGACAAGGCAATGGAATACAATGCTAAAGTAATAAAAATAGAAAGAACAATAGAAATATTAGAATCAATTGGACTTGATACAAAAGATTATAAAGTAGTACTTAATACTATAGAAAGTACTTTAAATGAAGAACACAAAACAAAATTAAAAGATAAATACTTTGGTATAGAACTTGATTATACATCTGCAATATCAAAGTTAAATTATCTTGAAAGTGAATTAAACGAATATGAAATATACTTTAAAGCATACTCATTTTGTAATCATGTAACAGATGTACTTAAAAATATAAATAAGAATAATATAACTGAATACATTGATAAAGTAATTGAACTATTAACAGAAATGAAGTTATCTAATACTCTAGTTTATACTAAAGAAAAACAAGTATTAGAAGGCTTATACACAGTAACATATTATTTATTACTTTATGAAAAAATGTTATTAAATACTACAAAGCTATATGACTATGTAAGACAAAATGAAATTGATTTATGTTATTTAGATAAACTATTAATAAATGATATAAAGCCATTAAACAATGATAAATTAAATAGTATGATAAACTTATATAATTCTAATGGAATAAATACTCATTACATAGAAGAAGAAATATTAAGCGAAATACTAAGTATAAAGTATAATTATAATATCACAAATGAAATTACTAAGAAGTTAGATGTTATAAAAAAAGAAATACTAAATAACATAAAACAAATTAATAAAAAAGAAAAAGATAGATTTGATATTGAATATAATTTTGAAAATTTAGACAAAAATATAAAATATGGAAAAAAAGATGTTAAAGCAAGTGTACTTTCCTTAATCGCAGGTATTGCATTGTTAGGTGGACCAACATTTGGAATAATTAAATTATTTCCACCATATGATTATAAAATACCAACCACAAAAACAATATATATAGAAGATGGTAGTAGTGAAACTATAGATGATGGTTATGCATGGAAAAGCAGTATATTTAATGATGATAAAAATGCACGTCTCAAAAAATATTATCCATATGAAAAAACTAAACTTGGTAATTTTCAAAGAAAAGTTGAATATAAAAATTTAAAAATAGATTCAACTAAAGATATAGAAGATAATTTAAGCATTGTTGATATAAGTGATATGGTTGATTCAACTTGTATTCAAACAAAAGATTCTTTGAATATAGATGACTTTTATACTGAACCTTATATGCAAATAGAAGTAACAAATTACGACTATGATAACTCTGTAAAAGATATAAGAAAAAGTTTTTTAATATTAGAAATAATTGCAATAACATTATTCTATGCTATAATTACAAGTATTTCTAATAGTATAAATTATGGAGATGGAAACCATTTATATTTAATGCGTAAAATAAAAAATTTAATAAGAAATATAGAATATTTAAAAGAAAAATTAGATGATGAAAAAGAAAGAAAATTAGATATAATCAAGATAAATGCTGAAATAATGAGTTTACTTGCAAATAATGAAACTCTATTAAATGAATATAAAAAAATATATAATAAAAATTATTATAATTTTGAAAATATTTCTAAAATAACTGAGCCAAAAGAACTAGAAAATAAATTAAAACTCGAAAGAGAAGGGTAGTATAAACTACTCTTTTTAATATACATTTAATTTTCTTTTACTTTACACTTGACATACTACTGTAAACTGTTGTACAATTAGATTATAACATAGAAGGAGAGTGTATTAAAAAAAATGACAAACTTAAATGATTTATTACAAGAATTAGGAATATCAAAGGTAAAACTAGCCAAATACTTAGGTGTATCAAGACAAATGATATATAATTATTTGGAACTAGAAAATTTAAATAAATGGCCAAAGGAGAAAAAACTTTTATTATTTAAATTACTAAATATAGAAGATGGTAGTGAAGAATCAATTGGTAAAATAAAAGTAACTGCTGAATACTTAGAAGATGTAGAGTCTAGACTTAATCAAAATGTAAGAAATATAGATGATGCTTCATATTTTAATTTAAAAGATTTAAATAAAGAAGAACAAACACTAGTAACAGATTTAATTAATTTAATAAAAGAGAAGTTTACTGAAGAAAAAAACAAGAATACATATTATGAATTTTTATACTTATATCATGTACTTCAAAGCATAGATTCAATTCCAGAAATTAAGTACATTTTTGCATACTTATCAAAAACAACAGGTTTTAGTGACCCAATGGAATTTAAATTTGATGAAACAGCCCAGTTCATTCTAGAAAGCATTATATTTACTGCAATGAACTTATACAATAATGGAGGAGCAACTAAGAGCAAACTAATAGCATCTCACGAAAGGTTTGTTAAAGAAATAGAAAGTACTAAAGAAGAAGTATTAAGTAGAACACAACAACTTACTACAGTTAAAATACAGGCTTTAAGAGAACTTGGTTATGACAAAATAACTACCGAAAATGCTCAAGAAGTAATTAATAAAATTGCAGAAATACAAACAAGAAAAGTTGTAATTGGAGAAAAACAAAATTAGGCTAGAATTTCTAGTCTTTTTTAATTATTAATAAAGTGGAGTACAAATCTAAATTAATAAATAATAATTCATCATACTAATTATTTCTTAAAAATAGAACTTAACATAATATATATTATCGGAACTTATAAATAAGAAAGAAAACTAGAATAAATATAAGTTAATTAATACTAATACTAGTCCTAAAATCATTCCAATAATACTAATAACCCTATTATCATATTTATTAACTTCAGGTATCATTTCATCTATAGCTAAACTCATCATTATACCTGCAACTAAAATCAATACCAAACTAATCGTAACATCATTAATATAATTTTTAAGTAATATATAAGACACAAATGCTCCCAAAGGTTCAGCAAGCCCACTAACCAAAGTTAAAAAAAGTCCCCTCTTTTTACTTCCCGTTGCATAATAGACTGGTACAGCAATACTTATTCCTTCTGGTATATTATGAAGCATTATTGCAATACCTAAACTAATTCCTGTACTAATATCATTATAACTAGCCATAAATGTAGCAATTCCTTCTGGAAAATTATGTATCATAAGTGCTATCATACTAAGTACCCCTACTCTATAAAGACTACTTCCTGAAAGTAGGTGGGTTTTGTAAGTTATTTTATTAACCAATATTTTACCTAAAACGAACATAAATAATCCAGATAAAAACGCAAGTAAAAAACTCATCCTATTTAAAAGTTTCATAATACTTTCTGGAATAAGTTCAAATACACTAATGGATAACATAACACTTAAACTAAAACTTAAACTAAAAGCCAAAAACTTATTTTTATCTTTAAACTTAATAAATACTACCAAACCACCAATAAATGTACTAATACCTGCTAAAAATGATATTAAAAGTGATAAAGTAACATTACTCATAAAATATCTCCCATATAATAATATTAAATTAATTAAAAAAGAATTACAAAATAAAAAGAATATTATAATTATAAACTTAATACTCTTTTTTTATATCCACTAACTATAGAATCCTTAAGTAGTACATTCATATTACTTATACTTTCCCATGCTTCATCTATAGAACTTTCTTTATCATAAATAACATTTCCATTAATGTCATACACCACTACTCTACTACCTATTTGTACAAAAGAACAAAGTGTATTTAAATTATTAAACATAACTGTAAAATATATATTATCGCAGTACTTACTAAAATATTTATTACCATAAATATCTATTAAAGAAGAATAATTATCTTTCTTATATAAAACATATATATCATCTATACTAATTGCTTTTACGTGGTCTAAAGAGTCAATATAATCATGAATTAAAGTAGAATAAACCTTTTCATCTTCTCCTATACCACATATAAGTAAATTCTCTATATTACTATTACTCTTCCCTTTAATAAAAATATTTTTTCCACTCATTTCTATATCCATTAAAGAAACATCATTACTATCAAAGTAAAGTACTCTGTCATTCTCATTTTCGCTAACAACAATATAATCATGATACACACTTTTTATATTAGCCTTAAAAGCAATTGTAGTTAAATTATTAGTATTTTTTGAATAAAAGAGTTTATTATCGCCTCCATTTGATAAAACAATTGGATATCCTTCTTCTAATGGAATATAAGCGTTTGCATACCCTTTAAGATTAACATAATTATTAAAACTATCACACATATAATAACCTTGAAAATTATTTGTTATTGTTTTATCTTCTTCATAATAAGGAACAGAAGTCCAACATTTTTTCACAAAATACCCACTATTCCCATAAGGATAAACTTCAAGTGCATTAAATTCAATAATTGTTTCATTTTCAAAGTCATATATATAATATAATTTTTCTTTAATATCTTCCTCAGTGATTTGAAGCAAAAGTTTATTTTCACATAAAACATTACTATTAATCACATCATCAAATATAATTCTTCCAGTAGAATTTGTAATACTATATTTACCATTATCTTTCTTATCAATATTATAATATTTAAACTCAGTAGTACTCTCTATAAGAGTATCACTATTATCTTTATTATTATCTTTAACTTGTTTAAATGTGCAACCACTACTAAAAATTGTACCGGCGAGCATTAGTGCAATAACTTTTTCTTTTTTCACTTTTCATCACCATCTTGGCACAATATTATATACTAAAACACATATAAAATCAATTATTATTTAAAGAAAGTACATTACTACTACTAACAAAGTCTTTTAACTCATTAAAATCTTTACATTCACTAGTTTTAATATAACCATCTTTATCTATATAAGAATAAACATTTTGATATCTAAATAAAACAATATCATTGTATACCATATACTCATCAAAATAAGAATGCGCTATCATACTACCATCTAATAAATTACTTCCAATAATATTACCTTCTATATAAATATAATTATCACTATTAAACAAAATAACATCTTTATCATAATTAATATTACTAATTATTTTATTAGCATTAACTATATTTACATCAATATAGTCATCTTCTAAAATATTACCATATTTGTCTATTAATTTATATATAACATCATTATCATTTTTAAATGTTCCAACATAATAATTATTTTCTTCTTTATAATTAATTATATGAACAAATCCATCTACTTTACTTAAAATATTATTTAAGTCATAATAGTCTAATATTTCTGAACTACTACTAACAGGAACATCCTCAGTAGTTTTATTATTATTAAACTCACACCCACTCATTAAAGAACCAGTTGCTAGTATATTTATAGATAAAACTATACTTATTAATCTTTTCTTGTATTCAATATTCAATTATTAATCATCTCCCCTATAAATAAAGTATAACCACATTTCATAAATAATTCAAGATTATGCTAATAATTACCACTAAACTTTACTATTTATTTGCATTAAATTAAATATTCAACCAATAATAATAACAGGTGGTGATATAAGTGGCTAACATGAGAAATAACGCTAGAAATACTAGTAGAAACAGTGCTAAAAATAATGCACGTAATACTAAAAAAACTAGTGCTAGAAGTCAATCTAGAAATCAATCTAGATGTAAATAGCTAAAAAAGGAAGACGGTTAATAATTGTCTTCCTTATTTTAATTTATCTAAATAACTCTCCCCTAGTCCTAAAGTATTTTCTATTCCAAAATTCTCCAAGATAGTAGCACCTATACAAGCAAAACTCTTTCTCGTAGCTAGTTCTCCTCTGTACTTAAAACTTTTACTAAAAAATATTATTGGAGTATATTCTCTAGTATGATCAGTTCCTTTATATGTTGGATCATTTCCGTGGTCAGCAGTAAATATAACTAAGTCATCATCTCTTAATCTATTTAAGAAAGTAGGTAAGTAATAATCTAATTCTTCTAAACATTTTAAGTACCCTTCCCTATTTCTTCTATGTCCATAACTACTATCAAAATCATTTAAATTAAGAAATAATAAACCATTAAAGTCACTTCTTGCAAAATCATTTAGCTTAATAATACCATCTATATTATTTTTAGTTTTAAGTCCAACACTTATACCCGTATCAGCAAATATATCTTTTATTTTACCTAATGCTATCACATCATACCCTTTATCACAAAGCATTGTCATAACATTTTTAGGTGGTTCTTGAGTAAAGTCTTTTCTATTAGGTGTTCTTGTAAAGTTACCAGGTTTTCCTATAAAAGGTCTAGCAATAACTCTTCCAACCTTATATTCTTCATTAAAAACAAGTTTACTAATCTTTTCACAAATACTATATAATTCATCAACAGGAATAACATCTTCATGAGCAGCAACTTGAAGTACTGAGTCAGCACTGGTGTATATAATTAACGCACCAGTTTTCATATGCATTTCACCAAGTTCTTTAATAATCTCTGTTCCACTATGAACACAATTACCTATTACTTCTCTTCCTGTTACTCTTTGAATTTCACTAATTAAAACTAAAGGGAAACCATTAGGATAAGTCATAAAAGGTTTATCATAAACTACTCCCATCATTTCATAATGACCATTCAAAGTATCTTTAGCTTTATTAATTGGTTCTAATTTACCATGATAACCAATTTTATACTTGTTTTCATGTTTCACTAAATCAACTAATCCTAACTTTTCAAACACAGGCAAATGATAATTATCATTTACTAAAATATGTCCTAAAGTACTAGCGCCTTCATCTCCAAACTTCGACGCATCAGGTGATGCTCCTACTCCTAAACTATCCATTACTATCAAAAAAACTCTTTTAAACATAATCAACTATCCTTTCTAGCTCTAGGGTGAAACCCTAAATAATTTTCTTTTAATACATCATTAACTACTTCAGTATATATATTAGTTGTACTAATATTTTCATGCCCTAACATTTCTTGAATACTTCTAATATCTGCTCCTCCTTCAAGTAAATGTGTTGCAAACGAGTGTCTTAACACATGAGGAGTAAGTGTTTTCGTAATACCTGCACACTCTTTAATATTTTCTAGAATAAAATTAAATCCTTGCCTAGTAATAGGTTTACCATGATTATTTAGAAAAACTTCATCATATGTATTTCTCTTTAATAGTTTATTCCTATACTCACTTAAATATATTTTTAAATAATAAGCACACACTTCTCCCATAGGAATAATTCTATCCTTTTTACCCTTACCAGTTACTCTAACTAAACTATTTTCAAAGTCTATGTTAGAATACTTTAACTTAACTAGTTCACTAACCCTAAGTCCAGTTCCATACATAAGTTCAAGCATTGCCTTATTTCTATAATCAAATGGAGTAACCAACTTTATATTAAGTAAATTATCTACTTCACTTATACTCAAATACTTGGGTAACAATTTACTCTTTTTTAAAGTACTAATGTCTTCCATAGGATTAACTCTAATATAGTTGTTCTCTAATAAGTAGTTAAAGTACCCTTTTAAAGAACTAATATGTCTATTAATAGTACTAACACTAGAGCCTTTTAAAGACCCAATATAGCCTAATATATCATTCTTAGTACAATTAACCACATCTAAGGTAAAAAACTTAAAAAAACTATCTAAATCAAGCTCATAACTAGTTATAGAATTAACTCCTAACTTCTTCTCAGTTTTTAAAAATATTATATAATCATCCAAATAATTCATATACCTCACATTATAATTATATAACATAAATAAAAAGGAAGTAACATAACTTTCTTTTCTTTACATAATATTAACAACCATTTTCAGTTTCTAAAAATATATATGGCTTTTCTGGACTTCCGTCTTTACTAGCCTATTCAACACATGAGTTTATACTAAGTACCGGACGAACTAAAACAGAAGGATCGGATATATCACGAGACTATAATTGTCATATTCTAAAATCATCGTCTTCATTTATCGCATATATGGATTAATTATCAAAGCCAGGCTGATTACTCTAAATATGAAAATAAAAAGAATAACATTCCAACTATAAATTAAATAAATTACTAGATTTTTATAATATGAGTACTGATTATATATTAGCTAGAACTAATATTAAAAATGCATACAAAAAAAGTAAAAATTATGGTAAAATAATAACTAGGTGATTTTAGTGGAAACTTTAGCAAATAAGTTAAGACCAAATACTCTTAACAATATAGTTGGACAAACTCATATAGTTGGTGAAAATAAAATACTTAATAATTTAGTTAAAAATAATAAAATATTTAATATAATATTCTATGGTAAAAGTGGTATAGGAAAAACCACAATAGCGCTGATGCTTATGAATGAATTAAAATGTTCTTATAGAATGTTAAATGCTACTATTAATAGTAAAAAAGATTTTGAAGTAGTATTTGAAGAAAGTAAAATGATAGATAATTTAGTTTTAATAGTAGATGAAATACATAGAATGAACAAAGATAAACAAGATTTATTACTATCTTTTATAGAAAGTGGTAAATTAACTCTTATAGGACTTACTAGTTCTAATCCATTTCATTCAATTAACCCTGCAATTAGAAGTAGATGTCAGTTAATAGAACTAAAAGAATTAACTGAAGATGATATATTTAATGCACTTAATAGAGTTAAAGAAGTATATACAGATATTAATTTAACAGATGAAATAAAAAGTCATGTAGCCAAATTAAGTGCAGGAGATTTAAGATTTGCATATAATTTAGTAGAGTTCTGTTATAATAGTTTTGGTCCTAATTTTACTATAGATAATATTAATGAAATAAGTCCTAGAACAAATTTATTTTATGATAAAAATGAAGATGGATATTATGATGTGATAAGTGCATTTCAAAAAAGTATAAGAGGAAGTGATGTAGATGCTTCAGTCCATTATTTAATGAGACTAATTGATGCAGGAGACTTTGATATACTTTATAGAAGAATGCTTGTTATTGCCTATGAAGACATTGGTCTTGCTAACCCTACTCTTCAAACTAAAGTATTAACTGCAATAGAGGCGTCTGAAAGATTAGGCTTGCCAGAACTTTATAAACCTCTTACTCAAGCGGTAATCGAAATGGCTTTAAGCCCAAAAAGTAATACTATTGAAAAGACTTATAGTGCTGCATTAAATGACTTAAAAAGAAGCAATGTTGGTAGAGTTCCAGAACATATTAGAACAACTAGTCCTAACTATAAATATCCACATAATTATAAAAATCATTATGTAAAACAACAATATTTACCAGACAATATAAAAACAAGCAAATACTATTATCCAGGAGATAATAAATATGAACAAGCAATGTACGAATATAACAAAAAAATTAAAGGAGAATAATTAATTTTTTGTAACGAATGAAAGTCCAGTATTTGGACTTTTTAGTTTATTTAAGTGCTCTATATAATTCACTACACCATTTTGCTTGTTAATATTAATTCTTCATTAACAATAAATTCTCTAACAACAATATCATTATTGTTTACATATTTAATTAACCACTTATTATTCTCTCTTACTAAAAGTATTCCAGTTGTTTTATTGTGAAACTCTTTTCTCAAATTAATATCAATATAATTCATATAAGTTTGTATTTGCCCAATATATTCTTTTTTAAGTTCAGTTACTTTTATCTCTACCACTACATAATTTAAATCAACTGCATTAAATAAAAGCACGTCTATATAATTATAGTTTGCACCTATTTTAATTTTGTACTGACTTTTTACATAAGTATATCCATCACCTAAAGATTCACAAAATAAAGTTGGATTTTCGTCTATCCATTTTTGTACCATTTTTTCTGAAAGTTCCCCATTGATTTTTAAGTTTTGTAATACAACAGGCGATGGAATCTTTTTATTCGGACTAATTACTTCACTAGTTTTTAACTTTTCTTTAATTTCTAACGGAAGCCTATTATATTCACCAGACTTTATTCTTAATCTTAATTCACGTTTTGTCAAACATAATTTATTTGATAAATCTAAATAGTATTTCATTTCTGCAATATTTTTTAACTGCATTATTTCACATACATTTGACCAAGTAGTATTTATGTTTTTAAATTGGGCCGCCAATGGCGTCCCTTTTTGAATAAGCAAATAAAATAATCTCATTCTTTTTAACATTCTAGTTGAATATCCTTTTCCAAGTTCACTAGTAAGTCTTTTAGAATACTCTTGAATGAGTCCATCACCATATTTAGCTCTTTCTTCTCCACCTTGTGCTTCTACTAAAAGTTTTCCCACATTATAGTAACTTTCTAAATCTTTTTGATTACTCTTGTATTCTCTTACCTTTCTTCCTATAGCATTATCAACCAAAATATTCTTTATTTCATTGTAATAATTCATTTTAACCCTCCTAAACTATTATTTTCTCATTATCAGTTATAAAACTTCTGATAGTTATACCATCATTATTTATATATTTAATTAGCCATTTATTATTCTGTCTTACTAGAAGTATTCCAGTTGTTTTATTGTGAAACTCTTTTTTCAAATTAACATCAACATAATTCATATATGTTTGTATCTGGCCTACATATTCTTTCTTAAGTTCAGTTACTTTTATTTCTACTACCACATAATTCATATCCATTACGTTAAATAATAAAACATCTATATAGTTATAGTTTGCACCTATTTTGATTTTGTACTGACTACCACAATAAGTGTAGCCCTCACCCAAGACATTACAAAAATTTATTGGGTTTTCATCTATCAATGCTTGCACTAATTTTTCAGTTAATTTACCATCCACCCTCAAATCATGTAATACAACAGGTGATGGTACTTTCTCACTATTACTTATTACTTCATTACTTTTTAACTTTTCTTTAACTTCCGCTGGAAGTCTATTATATTCATCAGACTTTATTCTTAATCTTAATTCACGTTTTGTCAGACATAATTTGTTTGATAGATCTAAATAATATTTTATTTCTTCAATATTTTTCAAATATAATATTTCACATATGTTAGACCATGTAATATTTATATTTTTGAATTGGTCCGCCAATGGCGGACTTTTTTTAACAACTTCAAAAAATGTTCTCATATATTTTAATCTAGTCACAGTATATCCTTTTCCAAGTTCACTTGTAAGCCTTTTAGAATACTCCTTGATGAGACCATCACCATACTTAGCCCTTTCTTCTCCACCTTGTGCTTCCACCAAAAGTTTCCCCACATTATAGTAACTTTCTAAATCTTTTTGGTTACTTTTATATTCTCTTACCTTTCTTCCAATAGCATTATCTACTAATATATTCTTTATTTCATCATAATAATTCATAATATCTCCTTTCTTATGGAACATAAGTTTTAATCTTATATCCTTTTTTACTTATTTTTACTTCAATAGTTCCATCCACATCAGTTCTAAATAATTTTGTATTATCTAAAATATCAAGAACACTCTTATTAGGATGTTTATACATATTGTTTTCTCCTACACTAATAACTGAGTATTTGGGTTTAATCACATTTATAAAATCAGTACTAGTTGAAGTATATGATCCATGATGTCCAACTTTTAATATATCAACATTAGGTAAAATATAATTATTTAATAAATACTCTTCTGTTTTAATACTAGCATCTCCCATAAATAAAAACTTATAGTCATATATATTAAAAAGTAATATAGTAGAATCATCATTTTCATTATTAAATACATTATTATTTAAAGAATTAACTTTTATATTATCTATAACAAAATTTTTTAACCTCAAAACTTCTTTATTATTTATTTTCTTTTCAATATTATTAATATTACCCTTATTAATAAAAACTTTTTTAACACAAAAATTACTCAATAGTTCATTTGCTTCACCAGCATGATCATAGTCTCCATGTGTAAGAAACAAATAATCAACTTTATTAATTCCAATTCTTCTAAAGAAAGGAATAGTTTTGTTTTTAACAATATTACTTTTATAATTCTCATTAAAACTAACTATACCACCAGTATCAATTAATATTGTCTTATTTAGGTGTGGTGTCACAACCAAAATAGAATCCCCTTGTCCTACATCTATATAATAAATATAAGTATTATTATCCATATACGGTCTAATTTTAAAAAATATAAGTAAAACTATTATTAAGTATAAACATATCTTCTTTTTAAATTTAATATATAACATAAGTATACTCAAATAAATAAAAACAAATATTAAATTAATCCTAGGAAAATAAATAATTATTTTAAACTTGTTAAATAATAATGATAAACTCTCTAACAAATTAGTTGTAATATTAAGTATTGAATAAAACTTACTAATTATAAAAGTAAGAAGTGTTAAAGGAAAAACCACAAAACTAACTAAAGGTACAAAAACCAAGTTAAGTATAGTTCCTAATAAATTTGTATATCCAAAATAATATATACTAAGTGGTAAACTTGCAAAATAAGAAAGTAAACTTACCTTAAACAAACTAACAAAATAGTTTTTACCTTTTAACAAATCACTAGAAAAAATCAAAAAGAAAGCAGCAGTAAATGATAAAATAAAATTTAAATTATATATAATAAATGGATTAATAATAACTAAAATAATAAATACTAAATAAAGTATATCAAGTGTTCTAATATTTAAATAAAACACTTTATTAATACTTAATAAAAAAAATAATAAAGTTGCTCTTAATATTGATGGTGAAAACCCAGTTATAAATGAAAATAATAAAAGAAAAATAAATATTAAAACATAATTTAAAATTTCTTTGAATCTTAACTTCTTAAGTATAAATAAAAGTATAGAACTAAATATAGATACATGTAACCCACTAAGTGCAAACAAGTGACTTATTCCATTTTCTCTATAACTAGTTAAAACTTCATCACTTATAAGTTCAGTTTTACCTAATATAAAAGCATATAAATAAGTACTATCTTTATAACTATTTACATGTTTAATAACTCTATTTTTTAATTTAATAAAAGGATTACTATTTTCATTAAGTATTTTAATACTATCTATTTTCAAAGTATAATAAACTCTTTTATTATATAAATATTTTTTATAATTAAACAAGTATGGAACTGTATTATTTTTAGGTGACACTAACTTCCCTTTAACAATAACACTGCTTCCAATATTAACTTTTTTCTTAAAAAATTTATACTCATCATTTTTAAAATAATAACTACCCACTAATTTTTCTTTACAAACAAGTTCTAACTTCATCTTATCTTCTTCTATTTTATAGTTATCAATAGAACACAAGAAATCTTCTTCACTTCCTTTATAAACACTTTCATATTTAGGTAAAAGAGTTACTATAAGAGCATATATTATAACTCCAACTATAGTAACTCTATAAATATTACTCTGTAGTAATATAGTCCTTAATTTTATCATATAAACTATTTCCTATACCACTAACTTTCATAATATCTTCTTTACTAGTAAATAACCCAACATTCTCTCTATATTCCATTATACTCTTTGCTTTACTTTCTCCAATTCCATTAATACTAAGTAACTCTTCTAAAGTACAAGTATTTATATTCACAATTGTATTTTTATTACTATCACTCTCTTTTACAATATCACTCTTATCATTAGTAATAACATCACTTTCTTTAACACTAATATTACTTTTATTATTTATCTTAATCTCCTCTATATTTTTCTTATCTTCTATCTTTTTTAACTCACTAATATTGTTTATTATAATAACATCTTCATCCTTTAATACTTTACTCAAATTAATATATTTAGTAACAGCTTTTTTAGTAAGTCCACCAGAGGCATTTATCGCATCTACTACTCTCTTACCTTCTTCTATCTTATAAACACCAGGACTTTTTACTTCCCCTTTGATATCAACTGTAATATATTTAATAGTTTCATCAATTTCTAAATTATTAGTTTTCTTTTCTTCTACTTCTAAATCATATACTTCACTTTTCTTTAACTCTTTATTAGTATTACTTATATAAACAAAAGAAAGTCCAGCTATAACAAACATACTAATAATCGACAATATTATTTTCCTATTAAATAACTCCTTAACTTTTTTCATATTTCACCTCCTTTCCAAGAACAATTTAACATATTTATTACACATTGTCAAAGTACTATTTTTAATAAATTAACACATTTTATACCCCACAAACCACGTTTTTTCGTTAATCTTTGTCTAAAAAACCCATTCAATTTTAATAAATACTAAAAAAGATAGAAAATTTACAAAATTTCTATCTTATTAGCAATTAACTGATATTCACTCAATCTTTTTTCAACCTTACCATAAAGCCTTATAACACTACCTCTTTTTAAATTACTATATAATTTATATTGATTAGGAAATAAAATTGCATTAATTTTTCCAGTATCATCACTGACACTCATAAAAGCCATTTTTTCTTTTTTCTTAGTATCAACCACTCTAATATTTTCAATAAGCAAAACCAAATTAACAAACTTATCAAAGTACTTAGGAATATCTTTTATAGTAAGAACTCTTTTAAACTTAGTAGTTGGATGATTATCTAAATAAAACATATAACACATGTATGTATAATTAATTAACTCTTCTTTAGAATACTCTTCATACATTATTAATTCAGGCACACTAATTAACTCTTCATCTAAAGTACTAGCAAGTTTAGAATATTCTATTAAATTACTTAAATTTTCTATCATTGTCTTCTTATTAATCCCAAACTCACGAAGTGCATTAGCCAAAACCAAAGTCTTTATATCATTCAGACTAACTTTATCAAATAATCTTTTAACAAAATCTAAGTATGATTTAAATAAACCGTTACTTCTCTCAGTAATTATAGCATCAACAACATCTTTATTAATACCTTTAATAATAGTTAAAGGTAAAATAACATCACCATTATAAACTATATATTCTTTAGTAGACAAGTTAACACTAGGATACCTAAAGCACACACCTAAAGTTTTACCTTCATTAATATATTCATTAGTCTTAACTGGATTATTAACTTCATCCGTTAACAAAACACTATAAAAATAATTAGGAAAATGTGCTTTTAAATAAGCCATTCTATAAGCAATAACTGAATATGCAACAGAGTGTCCTTTATTAAATCCATAATTAGCAAACTTTAAAATCAATTCGTAAATAAGTTTAGCCTTATCTTCTTCTATTCCATTACTTACACTTCTTTTAATAAATTCACCCTTATATTCTAAAATAACGCTCTCTTTTTTCTTACTCATCGCACGTCTAATCGTATCAGCCTCACTATAACTAAAACTTGCTACTCTTTTAAGTATCTCCATTATTTGCTCTTGATAAATAATAATCCCATTAGTTTCACTTAAAATACTTTCTAACTCAGGAATAATATAACTCGCTTTTGTTTTATTAAATCTAACACTTAAAAACATAGGAATACTTTCTCTTGGACCAGGCCTATAAAGCGCTATGGAAAGAATTAAATCATTAAATGAGCTCACTTTCAAACTATTAAGAAAGCCTTTCATACCACTACTTTCAAACTGAAAAATACCAAAAGTACTTGCATTCTTGAAAATATCTAAAGTAGGCACATCATTGAGAGGAATATTATTTAGTTTAATATTCACATTCTCATTTATACTAACCATTTTAACTATATTATCTATAATAGTAAGATTTTTAAGTGCAAGTAAATCTATTTTAAGTAATCCTATACTCTCTAAATATTCCATAGAATAACCACTTACTATATCACTACCACTCATATATAAAGGTACTCTATTCATTAAAACTTCATCACTTATTATAACACCTGCAGCATGCACACTAGTATGTCTTTTAAGTCCACATAATTTATTACATATCTTAATTAAATCATAGTATTCATTATCATTACTATATACTCTCATAAATTCTTTATTACGTTTAAGTTCACTAAAACTCACTTCATCATTAATAGTCTTAGTTATCAAGTCTATCTTATTAGTATTAAAATTAAATATTCTACCAATGTCTCTTATTACTTGCTTAGGTAAAAGACTACCAAAAGTAATTATATTAGCCACTTTATATAATCCATACTTTTCTTTTAAATAATTAACAACTTTATATCTATTTAAATATTCTATATCAGTATCAATGTCTGGCATAGTAACTCTATCTTTATTAAGAAATCTCTCAAATATCAAATTATACTTAATTGGGTCTATTTCAGTAATACCTAAACTATATGCAACTAAACTTCCTGTAGCACTTCCTCTTCCAGGCCCAACTACTATATTATTTTTTTTAGAGTACAATATAAAATCATAAACAATTAAAAAGTAATCAGTAAATCCCATATTAGTAATAATTTCTAACTCCATATTAAGTCTACTAGAATAATTACTAGATACTTTTCCTTCTAGCCTTTTATTTAATCCCATATTACACAAATTATATAATAATTCTTTAGAATTAACCGAATAACTTGGAAGTTTAAACTCATACTTAGGTAGTTCAATATTAATTAAATCACTAAACCTCTTAGTAGTTAATACATCTTCTTCACTTATTTCATAATCTAAATAATTATCATAACTATACTCATTAAAAGACTTTATTTCTTTACCATCTCTTATTAAATTAAGATAAACTAAGTATTCATTATCCTCTTTATTTATATATCTTACTTCTTTCATATAGACAACTTTATCACTTACTTTTAAAGCACTCATCTTACTTTCTTTATCACTATATGATAAATACACTTCTTTAAAATAAGTACTTAAAATATCTATTTTGTCATATGAACTAATTACACAAATTAATTCTCCACTATGTTTAACTATGTCTTCATTAGTTAAACCTCTTGTATTTCTAATACTAACCAGATTAAGCAAATTTTTATAACCTATATAGTTTTTTGCATAAAGTATAGTATTAACATCTTGAACTAAAAATGGAACTCCAATAATAGGTTTAATATTATTCTTTTTACATAAATTAATAAATTCCAAACTACCAAACATGTTTGAATCCGTAATACCTAAACTAGAAACATTATTTTTTTTAGCATATAAAACCAAGTCTTCTATTTTAATAAGACTACTTAAAATTTCATAATGAGTTTTTACATTAAGAGGTATATAATTCATAACATATTCCTTTCATTAACATTATATAATATTTTCAAAAATAAAAAAAGAGGTTTCCCTCTTATAATTCATTTATTATTTAGTTACAGTAGCACATGTTGGAGCAGCATCATTAGTACCTGCTTTAATTACACTATTTTTAGCAACAAAACCAGTATCACCATTTGCTTTTAAATTAGTAAATGTATCATTAGTTTTTGCAGTAATATCATCAACTGTAATATATGGGCTATCATTTTTCTTACTAATAGAATAACTTCCATCACTTACAGAGAAACCAGTCACATTACCCTTATTATCAATCGAAACACAATAACTTACAGAATTATTACTAAGTCCTAAATCATCAACCTGTTTTTCAATATCTTTATCACCAATTTTTGTAACATTACTAAATACATAAGCACGATTATTTTTTAAACTTTCAGAAATATATTTAGTATTAGCTGCTTGTAATACTCTTTCAGCTTGTTGAACAAATGAATTTTCCTTTCCTGAATTAAACATTGATAAAATATTTGGTGTTACTAATAATAGTAAAATTGCAAGTATTGCTATAACTGCCAATAACTCTATCAAAGTAAAACCTTTCTTATTAAACTTTTTCATTTCCAATCATCCTCTCCTTTACCTTAAAAGACATACTTGGAAGATATATCTTTCTTTACCATGTCTTAATTATAGCAAATTTTATCTAAGTAAGTCAACACTTTATAAAACATTTTTATCAAGTTTACATCTACTCTTTAGTAACATTCATAAATGCATTAATAATGTCTATTCCAGTACCTATTTTATCAACTTTATCTCTAAACCTTAAACCATACCTTTCTTTCATTTCATTTACCATATTTTCTAAGTTTTCATTTCTATTAAGACGTTTATACCAACCACTATTTTCTCTTAAGTATCTTAATAAATTCTCATCTTTATAAATACTTTCTTTAACATCATATCTCATTAATCATCAAAAAACCTTTCTATACTCTTTTCACTCTTCTTTACACTTTTTTTACTTTCTTTTTTCTCGTTTCTAGATAAAACTATTTCTTCTAAAAAACCAAGAGTCTTTTCCAAACTAGAAATATTTTCTTCTAGTTTATCAATATCAATATTTTTTAAATTACTTAGTACCGATTTAACACTACTATTTAATTTAACATCTTTTTCTTCAGTTCTAAACTGTTTCCACACATCACTATCTTCTCCATAAATATCATAAGTTTCAAATAATTTCTGATATGTAGTTTTTCCACTATTAACACTTTTAGATAAATACATATTTCTTTTTAAAAACTCTTTAAAATTTTCTTTAGTACTCACTCTTATCCACCCATTTAATAATATGCTACTTAAATCTTTTTTTTCGCATTTTCATAATAACTATAATATTTATCAGATGATACTACTAAATGATCTATTACTTTGATACCTATTATGTTCCCAGTTTTAACTAATATGCTAGTTACTTCATCATCTTTTTTACTAGGTGTAACATCTCCACTTGGATGATTATGTATCAGTATTATAAAAGATGCACTCTCTTTAATAGCCTCTCTAAATACTTCCCTAGGATGTACATTAATTGTATTAATTGTTCCTTTAAAAAGCTCACACTTCTTTATTAATTTAAACTTATTATCAAATAATAAAATTAAAAACTTTTCTTGTCTAGCATTAAGAAAATCTCCTTTAACATAATTAAACATATCATTAGTACTTTTAAACAATATTTTATCTCTATCAATTAATGACCTCTTAGCAAGTTCAAAAGAAGCTAATATAGTACTAGCCTTACTTAGTTTAACACCACTAATTTGAGTCAAAGTATGAAGTGTCATCTCTTTTAAATTTTTAACTCCTCCAATACTTTTAAGTATCCTAGTAGATAACTCATTAACTGATTCATTTTTATTCCCAGTTCTTAAAATAATACTAAGAAGTTCTGAATCAGATAAACTTTCTACTCCTAAACGACTTAACTTTTCTCTAGGTTTTTCTTCATTTAACATATCTTTAATTTTCATTACTTACCTTTCTATAAAAGTAACTAAAGTTTAATATATATAATACACACTAAATAAATATTAATCAAGTATTTTTTTTAAAAGTTTTAACTCTTCTTTAACAATAAGATCAACTTCTTTTAAATTATCACTATTCTTTATAAGATTATCATAAGTTCTAACTTTATTATAAAACTCTTTATTATTAATATTAACTTTTTTCATATATGTACTAGACGTCTTAGAATACATACTAATTAACTTATTATACACTTCTTTATCTAACGTAACACCTATATATATTTTATATAACTCATCCTCTTTAGAAATAACATAGTTATTATAATTCCTAGTTGTTTTAATAACTCCATTATAATTCTTAAACGCCCCTTCCTGGAGAATATAATAAGTAACATAACTACACTTGTTCTCAAAGTATTTAATAGTTATAAATGATACCAAAAAAATAGATATGCTAATTAATAGAAAAATTATCTTTTTATTCATAAAAATTCACCCATAATTAGTATATCTAATAAATATAAAATAAAATGTCGAAAAAAAACTAAAACTAGTTATTAGTCTTAGTTACTTTTACTGTTTCTTTTCCTTTATAGAAACCACATTCTGTGCAAGCACGATGAGGCATTAATGGTGCACCACAATTAGGACAAGTTACTACTGTTGGAGCCTCTTTCTTTAAATGAGTTCTTCTTGCTCTTTTAGCAGTTTTACTAACACGTCTTGCTGGTACAGCGAATAATTGTAAATCTAATTTCATCTTTTTCCCTCCATATCTAACAATTTTTGTAAATCACTTAGTGGTGAATTTACTTCTTCTTTATCATTTTCTTCAACTAAGCTCCATCCATTTCCTTCACTTATAAAATTTGCATCCTCTTTTACAACACGAAGTGGAACTTCCAATATAATATTTTCCCACACAATTGCAAAAATATCAAGTGAATTTTGCAAAATTAATGGTTTTTCGTCACTTTTTGGCTCTTCTTCTATGTTTTTATCAATAAAAATATCGATTGGATATAAAACATTCTCCAAACTTCTAGCACAAGTAAGCACCAAAGTTCCAGTAATATTTAATTCTAAATGATATAAATCATTACTAACTCTATTAATAGTACCCTTAGCCTTAATGTCTTTTACGTCTTTTATAGGAGTATCTTTAAGGTCTTCACTTGTAAAATTAATATCCATATCTATTTCTAGTTTTTCTTTACTATCATTCTTAAGTAAACTAATATCAAACATATCTAATTCCTCCAGTAACAACATTATACCATGTATACTTTAAAATGTAAATTAATGAGAGAAAAAATCATTAGTTTATGATAGAATATTTTTTATTCTTTCTTATAAGAAAGAATAAAAAATTCGCGTTTGAGTTTAGGCAGATTATACCAAGGGTCTTTGAATCCATTTTTGTGACTGCCCGTCTCTTATCTTATTATTAATCTAGTCTTAGAAAGTGGGGTCAATGAATCCATATAACCAACATGATGAGATAATGGTATGTACTAAGAGTCAAACTAGGAAAGGAAGTATTATATGAATTATGTTTTAGTACTAGATGTTGCTAAAGGTAAAAATATGTTTATGTTATCATCTGATATTGGCGAAGTATTATTAGAACCAACCGAATACATTCATAATAAATCATATTTTGAAAAAATAGATTCTTATATTAACAAACTAAATATCAAAGATAACTTGACCGTTGTCATGGAAGCAACTAGTATTTATCACAAATCACCAGAAAGATTTTTTAAAGAAAATAATTATCATGTTATTGTCTTTAATCCTCTTATTGGTAAAGAAATTACTAACACAATCAGAAAAACAAAAACCGATAAGCAAGACTGCATTAAATTAACTAATTTATTTTGGAAAGGTAGTATTCCTGATAGGAATTACACCGAAGATGAAATTTATACTAAGCTTAATGAATTATCTAGACAATATTATCACTTAGATGAAGGATTAAATCGTCATAAAAATCGTTATAAAGAATTAATACAGCTATGCTTTCCAGAATTTGAATTATGTTTTAAAGATGGAAAAACATATGATTTAACTGCATTAAACTTTATCAAAGAATTTCCACATGCCTATATTATCAAAGATAAAAGAGTTGATGCACTTACTTCTTACCCAGGAGTTAATAAAAATTCTAAAGATGTTGATAATTTAAAACAATTAGCCAATATTATTATTAATTTAACTGAACAAAAAGATGAAGTTAAAAATCAAATGATTGAACTTGCTAAAGAAACTAAAAATTTTGAATGTATTAATTCATTGTTTGACATTGGAGAACTATCTGCATCTTTGATAATTGCTGAATTAAAAGACATTACTAGATTTAATAATATAAAACAAATTAATGCTAGTTGTGGACTTGATCCAACTATAGTTCAATCAGGTAAAAGTATAAATTATCATGGGCCTATTTCAAAACGTGGAAATAGATATGCTAGAAAAATTTTATTTAATTGTAGTCGAAATATTATTACTTTATCAGCAAAATGTGATAAAGAAAATTCAATATATGTTTATTACCAAAAGAAAAAACAGGAAGGTAAACATTTCTACGCTTGTTTAACTGCCTGTTCTACTAAACTAATAAGAATTATTTATGCATTATGCATGAATAATTCCCAACAACAAAATTAGTTTAACATTTTATCTAATATATATCAACTTTTTAACACCAAATTTTTAAAAAAATAGGCTCTTTTGATGTTTTAAGTCGTGGCTTTATTGTTAAATTACAACTTTTTAAAGAAATTTACAAAAAACACTTGTAAAAACTTAGAAAGTCACAAAACTCTAAATAAGAAAACTGAAAGTTTAGTATCCAACGTGAGTGAGTTTATCTTGACCATTAATTTTTAATTACTGAAATACAATAGAGATTCCCCATAAAGTACTACTTTATGGGGTTATTTACTATATAATACAAATTAAATTGTAGTTACTTCTTCAAAGTTGCATTTACCTTTTCAATCGGCTACTGGCACTTACGTGCCAGAAAGCATTAGTCTTTCTAGCACAGGTTAGTCAGTATTCACTTTTTCCCTACCACCAACTTACGTCGGTCAATAGAACCGCCTCCACGTCCTAGTATTATAACGTCTACATCAGACTCGTTAGCCTCATTAATCATTTTAACTATATTCTCTTTAGCACCTACTCCTTGCACTAAGGTTGGAAAAAGTATTATTTCAGTTAGTGGAAATCTTCTATTAATTGTACTAATAATATCTTTTACAGCAGCACCAGTAGAGGCAGTAATAACGCCTACTTTTTTAGGTATTCTAGGTAATTTCTTCTTATGTTCAGGACTAAACAAGCCTTCCCTTTCCAGGCGACGCTTCAACTCTTCAAAAAGTATGTATAAGTTACCTATACCATCTTCTTTCATATTACTAACTGTTATTTGATAACTTCCACCAGTAGTAAATACACTAACTTTTCCTTTTACTATAACATTCATTCCATCTTTTGGAATAAAATTAAGTCCTAAATTTTTATAATTAAACATAACTGCATTAATTTTAGAGTTTTCATCTTTTAGGGAAAAGTATAAGTGACCTCTTGTATGAAACTTTAAATTACTTATTTCTCCTTTTAGTGTTACATTAGACAAAAAGAAGTCTCCATCAACAATATTTTTAATATAATTATTAATATCTGTTACTGTTAAAGACACTTCATTATTCATTTGTTACCTCATTATTTAATATTCTATCTAATACTGCATTTAACATATTAGTTACTTTTTCATCACTATATTTTTTAGATAATTCTATTCCTTCATTAATACATACTATATTAGGTGTTTTTGTATATATTAATTCATATACACTCATTCTAAATATTACTTGATCAATATTACCTAAACGACTTATTTTCCATCCATCTAAATATTTATTTATCATGTTATCTAATACTTCATGGTTACTTAATACACCATAAACTATATCTTTTACAAACTTAGAATTACTATTATCATTTTCTTTTATTACTTCTTCTACATCATAACTTATTTTATCTTTTTCATATATATTTATTTGATATAAAATAGTCATAATTCTTACTCTTAAATCACTTCTCGTTACTTTCATAATTACTCCTTTACTACTATATAATTATATATTACTTTAACTTCATTTTCAACTCTTTAGAAGCCATATTAGTAATAAATTCTTCTCTATTTTCTTCATGACGCATAAATGTTAATAATATACTTCTAATTAATGGTGTTGAACTAACTACATCATATTCCCAGTACAATAAACAATTTTCAACTCTTTTACGTTTTAAATTGACTATAATATTAGAAGTAGAAGTGCATTCTTTATATATTTCTAATTCACTTGCATATTTAGTTATATGACTAACTTTAGTATATTTACTAATTAACTTTAATGTTTCATTTTTAACGTACATCTTTTACCTCCCAAATAATTATCAATAAAATCTTTTTTATTATCTAAAGTTATTAAATCAAATTCATACTTAACATATTCTTCATCCATTTCATTTCCATATATTAAATATCTATATTTTTCTTTTCTTTTTTCTTTATAATTAACTACTACATAATCATCCCTTATTAAATAAGAAAGTATTACATCATGTAAAAGATAAACTGATACTTCTCCATATATATGTGTTACGTTATAAAGTGACTTTATACTATTTAATTCTTCAGTTGTTAAATTAATTTCTTTCATATTTTCCCCCTAGGTAAGATATTATATTATAAATCTTCTAAACTTTCAAGAACTTGTTTAAAAGTTTTTGCTTCTATTATTTTGATATCATAGTTATTTTTTTCTTTTTCACTTAGTGCTTCTTTATAATTATCAGTAGGTGCGATAAAAACATCAGCCTTATTTTTAACTGCACCTGCAAGTTTATACTTAACTCCTGCAATTTCACCCACTTCACCTGTACTTGAAATAGTACCAGTTCCTGCAATAGTTAACCCTTTTGTTATGTCATGCTTTGTTATGTTATTATATATTTCTAAAGCACTCATGAGTCCTCCACTAGAACCACTTTCATTTCCACTATATTTAAACTTAATGTTTTTATCAGTACTTACTTCCATTACATTAGTTAAGTATATTCCTACTAATAAGGAACCATCACTTTCATAAATTTCACCTGTTTTCTTCATAGTTTTATTATTTCTTATTATAGTGAATTCTACAGTGTCACCACTTTTTTTCGTATTAATTATATTTCTAAACTCATCAGCATTATTAACACTCACATTGTCAACTTTAGTAATGATATCCCCTACTTTTAAATTAGTATGAGATGAATCAAATACATAATACACAGTTAAATCATTTTTATCTACTTTGTAGTCTAATTTAGCCTCGTTAAAAGCAACAACTATAGCATTAGAGTTTACACTAGTTAAATCTATTTTACCTCTTTTTAGTATTTCATCATAGTCTTCATTTTCAATTCTTGAATCATCTATACTAACTAGGTCCCATGAAGGAATTATATAACTTAATAGTATCATTGGAAGAGTACCTTTTTTAGCATTAACATACGTTAAATTAAACGTTCCCTTACTTGGATACTCATCATCCATAATAATTCTATCATCTAAGTTACTTAGTCCTCCTGGAGTATATATTTCATAGTCAAAACTTACTGTAAAAAGCAAAATAAAAACAATATAAAATATTATAAACTTGTAATTTGCTTTTATAAAATTCTTAATTTTTTCATATAATTTATTAGTCATATTAATATTATAACACTGAAAGGACTAAATATGATAGAAATATTTAAAAAAAGTTTTATTACTTTACTATTTAGTATAATAATTTATATATTTTTAAGTAATCCTAGTTTAATTATTAATTCAGTTAATAAGGGAATAAATATATTTGCAAGAAATGTATTACCTAGTTTATTTTCATTCTTTGTTTTAACAGATATTCTAGCATACTTTAATTATTTTGATAATTTAAAAAAGATAATTAGGTTTAAGTATAGTGATATTTTTGTTGTTAGTTTAATAAGTGGGCTTCCAGCAAATGCTAAATATGTAAGAGACTTATTAAATAATAAAATGATAAGTATACATGATGCAAGTATAGTTATGTCTTCAACTTACTTTCCTAATCCTATGTTTGTTTTAGGAGTAGTAAGTGTGTTTTTAAATAGTTTTACTTCTTCTATTAAAATTTTATTAATTTGTTATTTATCTAACTTTATAGTTTATTTATTTAATTATAAAAGTCTTAGTAATAATAATTCTTTTAATAAAAAAAGTAAAACTAGTTTTTTTAATTTGCTTAGAGAATCTATAATAAATAATAGTAATAATTTATTAGTTATAATGGGGTCAATTATTCTATTTAGTGTTATAACTTCTATTTTAAATAATTATTTAAACTTAAGTGACATTACTACTTCAATATTAAACTCAGTTATGGAAATAACTAATGGAATATACTTACTTAGTAAATTAAATATTAATTCTAAATATATATACATACTTATAATATGTGCATTAAACTTTAGTGGCTTATCAGTACTTATTCAGTCTTTTGGAATACTTAGTCCCTATAAACTCAACCTTAAGATATTCTTCATTAATAAATTACTCATAGTTTTAGTAGGTATACTTATTGGAGTGATAGTCCTATAAATAAAAAAGTGTCACTTAGAGGACACTAAATCTATATTATATTCATTATTTTCATCAGAATAAATTATTATTTTATGTATAGTAGATAAAGTTCTTGGTAAAGATATTCTATAATTTAAAGAAGTATTTCTATTAAGTAAAGTTACTGGGTTACTTTTATCAGTTATATCTTTATAAATCACAGTATTATCTCCTACTTTAAGAGTTTTTATTTTCCCTGAATTATAATATATTGTACATAAACCATCTAAACAAGTAAAGTTATTAATATTACCTTCATTTAATATATCATTATTTATTGTTTTAGATATAATTGCCTTGTCAAGTTCCATTTCAGTAACCGCGTTTATTCCTTCATCTTCATCTCTTACTGTTTTAAGAAAATATAATAAGTATATTATTACCACCGAAAGAAGGGCAACTGAAATAGATAATTCAATTAATGTAAATCCTTTTTTATTCATTATTTGCCTCCTATATTTTAAGTGATGCATAATAGTTTTTACCATTATATTTATAATTAACAATTATTAATTTTTCTTTATTTTCAGTATTTGCTAAAGTATTTATAGTTCTTAAATACATTTGCATGCTATTGGGAATAGTACTTACATTAAGTAAAAGAGTATTAATCGGATCTTTGGTTAATATTACATTTTCTACTTCAAGTTCACTAAGGAGTTGATTACATGTTGCAGTCATATAAGAAGTACAATTATCTTTATTAAATTCAATATGTCCAGTTAAATTTGTTATTACATCTTTATTTATATTTTTTCTTATAATATTAGTTTTATATAAATCACTTATATTATCATAATATCTTCTTATTTCAATATCTCCAGTTACTTTAGTACTAAGTGAGTAAATTGATGCAATAGATAAACTCATAAGTGCGATTACAATAATAGTTTCAATAAATACATACCCCTTATTCATTATCATACCTCAAATTTAATTCAGTTTTTGTATTAGTTTGTATATTATTAATTAATTTATTTCTATTTATATATTTAGCCATTATAGATGCAATTACTACTAGAAACACTATTAAAAAAGTATACATAGTAGCTATTGAAACAAATCCTTTTTTCATAACATACCTCCTCATTTATAATTACCCACCTTTATAGGTGGGATGTGTTTTATTTAACAACCAGTTTCAGTTTCTTTTATTGTGTATGGGTTAGAAGATGAGCCGTCTCCACTAGCCCATTTAGTACAAGATTTGAGAGAGATGGCTGGACGCACACCGTTAGCGCTGTTGACGCTGTAGCTGAGCAAGAACGCATTGTTGGAATCCCAGGTCCAAACATACGAGAAAGACCCATCCCAGTAAATAGGCGACAAGGACCACACGAGTAAGAAGTCTAAAGTCACACGCACTTTAATAGCTTATTCCCTATATCTATAAATGCTTATTGCATTAGATACTAAAATCAAATTTTCAGCTACAGGCACTTACGTGCCAGAAAGCATTAGTCTTTCTAGCAC
>FR902220.1:3375-13253 GCA_000438415.1 Clostridium sp. CAG:628 | reverse complement strand
CTTTTTTATTAATGTCTACTTTAAGGGGTGCATTTCAATTCAAGTACTCTTAATTATTTTTCTTTAACAACATGTACATCAATTTGATTATAAGGTATTTCTATACCTTCTTTATCAAAAGTCTCTTTTAACATCTTATTAAACTCTCTTTTAACATTAAAATACTTATAAGGTTTAGTAGTTAATAAAACTTTATAAGTCATACTACTTGCATTAAAACTATCAAGTCCTAAAAGTTTCATATCTTCAGCAACATTCTCAATTTTACTAACTTTAGGTATTAACTTTTTTAATACCCTTTCTAAATGATTAATATCAGTATCATAACTAACTTCAATTCCATAATAAAGAACAGTATTACTTTCACTATAATTAGTTATACTAGAAATATTTGAATTAGTTATAGTATACACATCCCCATTAAAACCTTTTAACTTAGTAGTTTGTAAACCTAAATTAATAACCATACCAATAAAATCATTAATCTTAACATAATCTCCTATATTATATCTATTATCTAATATAATTAATACACCTGCTAACATATTTTTAAGAGTATCTTGTAAAGCCAAACCTATTACTACAGTAAATATCCCCAAACTAGCAATTATATTCTTAGTATTAACTCCATATAATTCTAATATCATAAGAAGTACTATAACTATAATAATATATTTAAATATACTATTAAATAGTTTAATAACAGTATCTTGTTTTTTATGATTCTTTCTTTTATTAACCTTTATTAACTTAATAACTAAATTACTTAAAATACTATTTAGTAAATAACCAATACTAATATATATAATTGGACCCCAAAACTTAAAACTAAGTAAAAACTCCATTACTTTCTTTAAAAAATCTTCCATAACTTATCCCTTTCAAAAAATAGCCACATTAGTAGCTATTCATTATTCTTAAAATCTAATCTATCCATTTCTTCTATTACTTCTAGTTGTCCTTCAATAATAGCTCTTAATCTTTTCTTTAACAAGGTTACATTTCTTTTTAATCTATCAGCATCATCATTAGCCTTCTCAGCCTTAATAAGTGCATCATTTATTATTCTATTAGCATTTCTCTTAGCCTCATTAATAAGTCCTTCCGCTTCAAGTCTTGCCACTCTTTTAATCTCATCACTAGCATTTTCCGCACTAAATAAAGCCCTATTTAAAGTACTTTCTAATTGCTCATATTTTTCTAATTGTTTACTTAAATCATTAACTTTCTCATCAACTATCTTTTTTTCATTCAAAAGACGTTCATACTCTTTAATAACTTTATCTAAATACTTTTTAACTTCTTCTTTATCGTAACCTCTAAAAACCGTATTAAACCCATTCATAAGGACACCCTCTTATCTTAAATATTACCAATTTTCCCCATTCTCATCTTCACTAGATTCTTCAGTAATCTCTCCTTGTACATCTATATTTTTAGGAGTACATAAATAAATACCTTCACCTATTTTTTGTAAATCTCCTCCTATAGCATACAAAGTTCCACTTAAAAAGTCAATAATTCTTTTAGCCTGATCATTAGTAACTCTTTTAAAATTAACTACAACACTATTTCTAGATTTTAAATGATCTGCTATTTCTTGACTCTCACTATATGCACGTGGTTCAACAAGTATCATTTTCCCAGTTGCACCCTTTTTAACTTCTTCACTACTTACTGAATAATACTCTTCATCATTAGTTGTTACAACATCATCATCTGTTTCAAATATCTTAAATTTTCCAAATGCCATATTAAATATCACTCTCTCTTATCATAATCATTTTATCATAAATAGAAATTCATTTCAACAATATTTCTAAATTTTTATTTCCTATTTTTAGACATTTTATCTTTAATACTATAAAAACTCTTTAAAAACTTACTCTTCTCTCTATTATCAAAATCAAACTCATTAATAAGTCTCTTATAATTAAAGTCACTCTTTAAATGATTTAACTTATCTTTTAGTTTAACCTTATTACCAATACCCTCTTTATCTATTAAATCTAATCTATATTTTACTTCCATTGCTTCCAATATAGTTATTAACCCATCTATACTCATTGCTAAAGATAAAGAATACACTATAACTCTTAATAATAACGGATTACAAGTACTCACTATGTATACTCTAAAAGGAATATATAAATAGTAAACTACTACTGCAAGCACTCCAAAAAGCAAACTATTTTCTAAACATATTCTTCCATTTAAATTAAACTTTTTAAATGAATAATCCCACCACCTAGCATCAAAAATAATTTCTAATACTAAACTAACAAAGTACTCTGTAAAACTAGAAACTATCACTCCTACTATATATACTAATAAAATATTACTTTCAAAACTACTTAACACACTTGTAATAAGTAAACCACCAAGTCCATATAAAGGACACCATGGCCCATAAAGTGCTTTTCCACTCTTTCTCTTATTTAAAGAACAATAAATAAGTTCTCCAACATAACCAATTATACTAAAAAATATAAAATCCAATAAAATACCCACTAATATCACACCCTTTTTATATTTTTAATTCTATATAAATTATCTAACAAATATGGAATAACTAAATTATTTATTCCACCTATTTCTTTAGTATACATACTACTAATACTTTTTATTCTTTTACTAACACACCCAACAACCTCACCATTTATTTTATTATATCCTCCATCTATAACAATAACATTTTCTTTAACTTCTTGATCAAATATATTATCACTAATTATTATTATAACATCACTTTCTAAAGCAAGCAAACTCTTATTTTTAAACAAACTATTTAATAAAATATTAGTATTAACATCATCACACTTTATAAAAACTTTCTTATTTATATCAATATTATAATAGTTCATAGTACTAATAACACTTCTAACAAGTGGACTAACTAAACATTCTTTTTTACATAAATACCTATTAACACTAATAGAACTTATTCCATCTACATCTTTATACCAACATATACTATTTAATATTTTATCTTTATCTAAATTTTCAGGTAAGGGTAACTGAACAATTATCCCATCTACCATATTATCATTATTAAATTCATTTATTAAATCTAACACATATTTATTATCAACTTTACTATCTAGTAAATAAGTTCTAACATTAACCCCTAAACTTTCACTCAACTTAGTTTTCAAATTAACATAAGTATTATTTTCTTCAAAATAAACAATAACTAAATTAACACCATTTAATTTATTAGTTAAATTATTTAACACATTTTCTCTAATAAAATTAGTTTCCATAATAACACTCATTTTAACCACCCATTTTTTAAGAAAATTCTTATATTTATCTTAATACTTAAAACCCCTTAATCTTTAATTGTAACTTATTACTATCTTCTATATTCTTATTATATTTATCTAAAACATTACTTACAAGAGAAGTTAAACAGTTATCAAACTCTATATATTTACTATTATTAACTATATAAGGCACTTTATCATATCCTCTATATCTATTTGGTTCAAGTGGAAACCAGTATCCATCTTTATATCCAATATATAACTCTTCTCCATCTAATAAACTATAAATCAAATTACTTAAATACTCTTTTTCAATACTATTATTCATTACTTCTAAAGTTAACACTCCATTATTAACTTCATACTTTTCTTCATCCCCAATAATAAATTTATAACTATCGAAACTATTTTCTCCTAAAAACTTATCTCTATCAGTATAATACTTGTTAATAAGCAAACTAATCAATTCTTTATTAGAAGTACTTACACTAATTGAACAAGTATCACTAGAAAACACCATAAGTCTAAGTTTGGATAAAGTATAAAATCCTTTTATTACATGATTTCTTAAAAAGTATTCACACACACTAAACTTATTACTTTCACTTTCTACTTCTAAATTCATATCAAAATCTCTTACAATAACCTTATCTTCTAATAAAATATCTTTATAAACATTTTTACTTAAACATCCCATATTCATTACCTCTAAATATTATTATAAAATTTTAATAAATAAAAGTAAAGAAATACTTGTTTTAATTTTAAATTTATTATATACTTTTATTATGAAAAAGATAAAAAATATATTATATACAATTTTATTAATGCTAATAGTTTATTTTGTTTATATTAATTTAGATGATATAACTAGAAACTTAAAAGCACTTATAATTAGTAAGAGTGACTTAGTAATTAAAGAACCTAATTCTTATAAAGTAGATTATCCTTTTGAAAATTTTAATTATAAAGTATCTTATGTTCCATATAATAAAGAAGAATTAATAGATATATATTTTAATGTCTTAAATAATGGTTACAACGAATTTACTTTTTATTGTCCAAAAGAATATAAAAGTTGTACTAAAGATGTAGAAAGTATTGGTAATGATAGTAAATTAATGAGTAATATAAATAATTATGTTCATCCATATAATAGTTTTAAAACTATTAAAACTAAAGTATCTTCTAATAATGAAATAACTTTAGAAATACAAAAGAAATATAGTGAAGAAAAAATAAATAAAATAAATGAATTAGTTAATAATGTTATTAGTGAGTTAGATTTAAATAATATAGATGATTTAACTAAAATAGAAAGAATACATAATTACATATTAAATCATACAGTTTATGATAAAAATACAAACAGCTTCGATATTAATAGTGCATATGGTTCTTTAATAGAAGGACATGCAGTTTGTTCAGGTTATGCTGATGCATTTAGTATATTTATGAATATTTATAAAATACCAAATATAAGAGTAAGTAGTGAAAATCACTTATGGAATTTAGTTTATATAAATGGTAAATGGTTACATATAGATTTAACTTGGGATGACTCAGAAAACAATAAATATGATAACAATTATTTCTTAATAACAAAAGAAAAGCTCTTTAGTTTAGATACTAAAGAACACAATTTTGATGAATCATTCTTTATAGAAGCTAACTAAAAATGAGTTAACTTCTTTTTTTGTATTAAGAAAGCAATTATAATCTACTTTAAACCAAAAAATATCACTAAACTGAGTTCTAAAGAAAGTCATTTGTCTCTTAGCATAATGTCTAGTATTCTTAACAATTAAATTCTTACACTCATCAATTGTATATAAATTATTTAAATACCCTAAAGTTTCCTTATAACCAATTATACTATTTAATTTATTAAAACTCTTTAACTTTTCAGTTTCTTCTACTAACCCACTTTCAAACATAGTGTCTACTCTTTTACTTATTTGACTATATAACTCTTCTCTCTCAGGTTTAAGCCCAATTAACACAAAATCATACACCCTGTTATGTCTTTCACTCTTACTTTTAATAATTTCCTTAGTAGTATCATAATGACTTAAAAATCTTTCAAGTCTCTTTCTATTATTAACATGTATATCATTTTCTTTATATATTTCATCTACTCTAGACTTTAACTCCTCATTTGTAAACTCACTATAATCTAAGTTACTTGTTTTTTTATTAAAATTATAATCATATAATAATGCTTTAATATATAACCCAGTTCCACCAACTATAATAATATTTTTACCCTTACTAATTAACTCATCAAGTAATTTTCTTCCCATTAATTGATACTCATAAACATTAAAGTCTTTATCTAAAGGAACAAAATCAAGTAAATAATGTTTTACTCCTTCCATTTCACTCTTTGTTATCTTAGCAGTCCCAATATTCACATCTTTATATACTTGTTCAGCATCAGCATTAATTATACAAGCATTATACTTTTTTGCTAAATACACTCCTAAACTAGTTTTCCCACTTGCAGTAGGTCCTATTACTACAATAATTTTACTCATACACACCTATCCATTAACTCTCTTAAACAACTTTTCAAGTTCATACTTAGTATATTTAATAATAGTTGGTCTTCCATGAGGACAAGTATAAGGAAACTCACACTCAAATAACCTTTTTAACAAAGTTTCTTGTTCAAGACTTCCTATAAAAGTATTAGCCTTAACACTCATCTTACAAGATAAATTAATAGCAAGTTGTTCATTAAATTTAACCCTATCAAAATCTTTATCTATACTAACTATTAAATCAAATACTCTTCTTAAACTTTCTTCTTCATAACCTTCCCTAAAATATGTAGGATGTTCATACACTCTTATAGTATTAACTCCAAACTCATCAAAACTAATACCTAAATTAGTAATAAAATCTTTCTTTTCCATAATAGTCATAAACTCATTTTTAGTAAACTCTATTGTTATAGGAAACAACATACTAGTTTTATGTACAACACTCTCTTTTAAAGCATTTAATAGTTTCTCATAATTAATTCTTTCATTAGCAGCATGTATATCTATCATATAAACACACTCTTCATCAGTAGCAAACAAATACGTCCCCATAGCAAGTCCTATTGGATGAAGCAAACTAGGTTTTTCATTTTTTACTTCTAGTGTATCTATAACTGTTTCATACCCAGAACTTTCTTCATTCATATTAAAACACATCTTACTCTCTTCTATAACTGGTTTATCATACTCTTCTTTAACAACTAAATTATCATTAAGAACATATTCTTCACTATTACTAACTTCGTATTTTGTCTCATCATAAGCCTTAAACATATTATTAATATTCATTAACTTATCTCTAATTAAAGAAAATAATAACTCTTCTAAAGTCTCCATCTTTCCAAATTTAATATCTTGTTTAGTAGGATGTATATTAACATCTACTATAGTTGGGTCTACTAAAATATTAATAACTACTATTGGATACTTATCTACAGCTAAATATGTATGATATGCATCTTTTATAATTCTATTAACATAACTATTATTAACAATTCTTCCATTAACTAAAGTAATCATATCTTTTTTAGTACTTTTAGTTATATTAATATTACTAACATACCCATTTATATCATAGTCATCATTATGTCCTTCAATATAAACCATATTCTTACTAACATTATACCCATATATCTCATAAATAGTTTTAAGTAAATCATTACTTCCACTAGTCTTAATAAGTTCTTTATTATCACTACTTAATTTAAAACTAATATTAGGGTGACTTAAACTAAGTTTTTCTATCAAACTAACTACACCATTTAATTCTGTATAATAACTTTTTAAAAACTTAAGTCTTGCAGGAGTATTAAAAAACAAATCCCTTACTATTATTTTAGTACCCTTACTAACTGTACCAACTTCATTACTTTCTAATTTTCCACCCTTAATATGAACTAATGTAGAATAACTTCCATCACTAGTATCTAAAAAAACATCACTAACACTAGCTATTGAAGGAAGTGCTTCACCTCGAAACCCAAGTGTGTTTATAAAAAACAAATCATTCTCGTTTCTTATCTTACTTGTAGCATGAGGACTAAAACAAAGTAAAGCATCCTCTTTATCCATACCTTTTCCATTATCAATTACTTTAATCTCTTTAATACCAGCATCAACTAAACTAACTTCTATTATGTTACTTCCTGCATCTATAGAATTCTCTACTAATTCTTTAACAACACTACTTACCTTTTCAACTACTTCGCCTGCAGCTATTTTATTTGAAAGGCTTTCACTCATTACTTTTATTTTACCCATTATATAAGCCTCTCTCTCTTACTTAAAATATTCTTATTAACAACATATATATCTATTTTAGCAGTATTTACTACCTTAATAAAACCCAATCCATTTATAACTATATCTTCATTATTACAAACAGTACTAAATACCTCTTTATCTTTTAAATAATTATTTCTAATAACTCTCATTTTTTCTATATTAATTTCATTCTTTAAATAAAGTACTAAATTAATATTTTTATCTGTATTATTTTCTATCCTAATTAATTCTCTTATTAATAACATAAACCCAGGACGCAAATTATATACTTTAGGTTTTATTTCTTTTTTTGGTATTAAACTAGTATACTTTTTTATTTCTATATAATTACATATATTATTTTCACTAACAAATCCAGGAGTATCTATTAAAGTTATATCTTTTAATTTAATATTAATATCTTCTAAAGTAGTATTAGGTAAACTACTAGTTGTTATAACACCTTTTAAATCATTCATTAATAATAATGTATTTATAAGTGTACTTTTCCCTGAATTAGTAAAACCTACTACATATATAGAATTAACTTTATCACTAAGTAATTTATTATATAAGTTACTTACTCCTTCTTTAGTAGTACTACTTATTACAAATACATCTTTTATAAGAGTTAACTCACTTATTTTATTAATTAATTTATAACTTTTTACACTTTTTGGTAATAAATCTTTTTTACTAAGTACCAAATAAACTTTATTAGTAAACTTACTTATTACACTAAATACTTCTTCATTAATAGTTAACACATCTACTAACATAAGTACTGGTTTATTACTCTTATTTATCTTATTAACTACTTCATCTATAAGAAACTTCTTATCTATAACATAACTTTCTCCATAATGAGTAATCTTAAAACATCTTTCACAATATTCTACTTTATCATATACTTTATTACTTACATAACCTTCTTTATTCTTATCAATAGTTTGAAGTAAACTACCACATCCAATACACTTCTTAATCATCATATTTTCCTTTTTTAAATAAATCATTCTTTGCCATTAATTTAAAAAGTATCTTTTCAAAAAATCTATTTACATAAGTAATACGTCTATCTTTTTTACATATAGGATTAACTAATATACTAGTCATTCCCATCTTATTAGCACCATATATATCAGTTAATAATTGATCTCCTATACATGCTACATGACTAGGTTCAGTATGATATAATGATAATATTTTTTTATAATATTTACTAAAAGGTTTCATACTACTAGCGCAGCTATCTATTTCTAAACCATCCCTAAATGGTACTGTTCTTTCTTTATTACTATTAGTCATTAATATAGGTCTAATTCCTAAATCCTTAACTTTTTTTATCAAATTAATTGCATCTTTTTCAGGTACTTTACTATCTATTGTGGCTATAGTATTATCTAAATCAAATATAACTAAAGTAATACCCTTTTCTTTTAGTTTCTTATAATTAACTCTATAAATACTCTGATAATACATATCAGGAATAAACTTATCTAACATAACTTCACCTTAATAATCTAACCTTTCATTATATTCAAATTCTTCATCAAGTATTCTAATAATATCTCCATCTTTTGCACCTAAACTTCTTAATTCATCATCTACTCCCATACCCTTAATCTTACGAGCAAATCTAAGTACTGCTTCATCACTATTAAATCTAGTTTTCATTAAAAGTTTTTCTAACTTATCTCCACTAAGAACCCAAGTATGGTCATCTATTCTTTTAATTGTATATGGTTTTTCTTTCTTAAATTCATATAATACATAACTTTCAAATTCATTATTTTCATATGTATCAGCACTCTCTACTTCACTTAAAATCTTACTTAAAGTATTCTTTAATTCATCTATTCCATATCTTGTAACAGCACTAGTAGCAACTACAGTAACTTCTGGATACTTATCTTTAAACTTTTTTAAATTATCTTCACTATTTACACTATCCATCTTATTTGCAATAACTATACTTCTTTTATTAAATAACTTTTCACTATATGCTTTTACTTCTTTTAAAAGAGTTTCATATTCTTCTAATACATCTCTTCCTTCATATTCACTCATATCAAGTACATATGCAATTACTCTACTTCTACTAGCATGTTTTAAGAACTTATCTCCTAGTCCTACTCCTTTACTAGCACCTTCTATAATACCTGGTAAATCAGCTACTACAAAACTACTATCATTCATTTTGACAACACCTAAGTTTGGTGTTAAAGTAGTATAATGATATTCTGCTATTTTAGGTTTAGCATCACTTATAACACTGATTAAACTACTTTTCCCTACACTA
>FR902220.1:0-3341 GCA_000438415.1 Clostridium sp. CAG:628 | reverse complement strand
AGGAAAACCAACTAGTCCCACGTCTGCAAGTAGTTTTAATTCTAGCTTAATAGTTCTTTCTTCTCCAGACAAGCCCTTTTCACTCACTTGAGGTGCTTTATTCTTGTTACTTTTGAATGCTGCATTCCCTTTTCCACCTCTACCACCTTTACATACAACTACTTCTTCATTATGTTTAGTAATATCTCCAACTATTAAATTAGTATCTAAATCTATTATAGTAGTACCAACAGGCACCTTGACATACACATCTTTTCCAGTAGCACCAGTTCTCAAAGCACCACTTCCGTTACCACCTTTTTCCCCTTTAATCTTTTTTTGATATCTTAAATCTATTAATGTTTTAAGTCCCTCATTTCCAACAAAGATAACATTACCTCCGTTACCTCCATTACCTCCATCAGGTCCTCCCATTTCAACAAATTTTTCATGTCTAAAACTAGTAACGCCGTCTCCTCCACGACCTCCTATAACATTTAAAATAACTTCATCTATAAACATAAAAATCACTTTCTCTTTCATTAACATTTTACCATATTTATTAATAAATTAAAACACATAATTTACTTATGTGCTCTAATGTATTTTTTAGTAACATTTAATAACTCTTCCTTATTTAATCCAGTTATATTATATATCTCATCAAATGTAATATATTCTGGATATTTAATTAAACATAAAAGTAACATACTTTCATTTACTCCATAAATACTACTAAGTTTTTTAAACTCTTCACTCTTAAGAATTAATCTAGTTCTCATAAGTGAACTAACTTTAGCATCTATATTATTTTCTTTCTTTAAATCACTTACAATATCTCTTTCAATTCTAAGAATAATTTTTCTAACTTCTCTATTTAATTCATGACTAACATCATTAACTTTATCATAGTTTTCACCATACTTAAGTTTTAAAGTGTTTTTTTCTTCTTCACTTAATTTATTAATATATTCCAAAACAATACTTTCACTTTCAATAAACCTATCAAAAACATGCTTACCTTCCTTACGAGGTTTTACTTGTTTCTTAATATACCATCTTAATTTAGGAATAATAGTATGTATTATTTGAAAATTCTCTTCCTTAGTTACTTGACCATAATTTAAAGAATTCATTAAATCACTATGATACTTTTTATATAAAAGAGACTTTTCTTCATTACTCAAATAAGTTAAAGAAGTATTTATTCTTTCATTAAATTCACCAATTGTTTCGCTATCTAACTTTAAATCAACAAGTTGACTATAAAAAGACTTAAATTCTTTAGTTCTTCTTTTATCAATATATATATTTAGTTTACGTATAATCTGTTTATTAATAAGTCCTTCTTTATCAGCAGTTATATGTTCTTTACTTAAGTCATCTTTAAAAAATTTATAAATAAGTTTCTTTTGTTTTTCATTTAATGATTCAACTCTTAATTTAATAATATCTATATCTTTTGTATCATTAACAAAATCTTTAATTGTTACATACTCTGCACCATTATCTAAATAACTAAAATACCTTTTAATTCTAACAACTATACGAGAATTAATCTCTTGATTAATAACTCCATCAATAACATTAAGTTCTTTATAATCATTACCTAACTTTAACTTAAGTAAATTAATATCACTTTCTGGTAAAGTATTTATTACTCTTATAACCTCATTTACAGGTTTATCAAATTGATTAAAGAATCCCTTATAATTTTTAGGAGATTTCTTTCTAGTCAAATTAAATCTATTTGCATTAACAGCATTTTTAAGTTTTTGAATAGTTTTTTTATTTCTATCAACTTCTTCACTTGTAAGTACTTCAATTATATCATCACTATTAAGAGAATATTCTTTTAATAAGTACTCTCTTTCAAAAGGCTTTAAAGTATTAATTAAATTATTAATATTATCAGTACTTGTATTTAAATAATTATATAAACACTTTTTATATAATACTCTTCTAATATTACTTTTTACTTCCAATGCTTTTTTAGTACCCATCTTTTTCTCTTTAGAATGTTCTCCATAATAGATATACACCTTTATCATGTTTCTTTCAGTTAATTTATTAAATGCATATTCTAACACTTCATCACTAACATTACCAAATTCTTTATAAAAATTATCATTAAGTTTAATATTTACTTTCATATGTATTCCCCCAAAACGATGTTTATTTTAACACAATACATATGTAAAATCAAGAAAAAGTAGTTAATAAAATACTTGATATTATATCAAATATTTGCTACAATGCATATATGAAGAGATTCTTCATATAATAAAGGAGCATTCATTGACTGAATGTCTACTTATTTTTTTCAATGTTTGACATTTATTTGTACTTTAACAGATAGATGCCTTTTTTTAATAAATTACAAACTAAAAGAGCATTATCATTATGCTCTTTTATATATTATTATTCTTAATAAATTCTCTATAAAGTTTAACTAAAGCCCTCTTTTCAATCCTGCTAACATAACTCCTACTAATTTTTAAATCCTTAGCAATTTCTCTTTGAGTTTCATCTTTTTTATTAAGTAAACCATACCTTCTAATAATAATTTCTTTTTCCCTCTTAGTTAAAACACCCATATACTTTCTTAATAACTCCACATTATCTTTTAAATCTATAATATCTCCAGTATCAATATACTCATCTTTTAAAACTTCTCCTAAAGTAATCTCATTACCATCTTTATCATAACCTATACTATCATCTAAACTCAAATTATTCATATTCTTTTTATTCTGTCTAATGTACATAAGTATTTCATTCTCAACACACTTAGCTGCATAAGTAATTAACTTAACAGGTTTATTAGGATTATATGTATCAATTCCTTTAATCAAACCAATAGTACCAATACTTATTAAGTCATCAGTATTCTCATTAAAACTTTCATACTTCTTAACAATGTGAGCAACTAATCTCAAGTTATGTTCAATAAGTTTATTTCTTGCTTCTTCACTTCCATTAACTGCTAAATAAATACATCTATCTTCTTCCTCTGGACTAAGAGGTTCAGGAAACACATTAATACTATAACTAGTTGTAAACAACCTAACTTTTTTTAAAAATTTCAATATTAAATCTATCATACTAAATTATATGTATCACTTTATTCTTTATGAAAAAACTAATAAAGTATTAAACCTTATTAGTTATTTTTATTCACAAACTCCACTACCTGTATAAACAAGGTAAGGGTTTTCAGGACTTCCGTTTCCTCTGGATATCAGATTACAAGATGAGAGAGATACTGAAGGACGCAAAGCGATCGAGTAGACCACGTCGAAGCTGATGTCCAAGTCGCCAGGACGACCAGAACCACTGACGCCCCAAACGCGCGAGGGGGA
>FR902219.1 GCA_000438415.1 Clostridium sp. CAG:628 | reverse complement strand
ACAGGTCCAACAGGCCCAACAGGTGAAACTCCAACAATATCAATTGGGACAGTTACGACAGGAGACCCAGGTACGCAAGCTGCTGCTTCAATAACGGGAACAGCACCTAATTATATACTTAATTTAACTATTCCACAGGGTCCAACTGGATCTCCTGCATAAAAAACTATAGACATCTTTAATAAGGTGTCTTTTAATTTGTTTATGTAAAAATATTGACAATAATTGTTAAAACATTATATACTTTTTATAAGAGGTAAAAAAATTATGAGGCATGAAATGAAATTAAATAATATTCCTTTTGTGTCTATTAAAAATAAAACCAAAACTATTGAATTAAGATTAAATGATGATAAAAGACAAAAGATTAATGTTGGAGATGAGATAGAGTTTATCAATAATATGACTAGTGAAAAATTATTAGTAGATGTTGTCAATTTACATAAGTTTGATAGTTTTAGTGAATTGTATAAGCATTTTGATAAAATACTTTTAGGTTATGATGAGAGTGAATTAGCAGATGCAAAAGATATGGAAGAGTATTATTCTAAAGAAGAGCAAGAAAAATTTGGTGTTTTAGGTATAGAAATTAAAGTTGTATCGTATGTCAAAAAAGAAAATATTGGTTAATGAATTCTTTTTAAAATTTTTAGTATTTCTTTACTAAGAATTAACAGTGTGATACAATAATTGTGTTAATAGTATGATATTAGATACTAAAAAAGTAGAACTATAGAATTTGAAAGTAACAGGATGATATCTATGATTTGTGTTTCTTTGAATAATGATGTTATAACTATTTTATTGGTAAAAATGAAAGAAGGGAAAAATAATGAACGTAGTTGAAGTTAAAAATTTAAGTAAGTCATATAAAAATTTAAAGGCTGTTGATAATGTGTCTTTTAACGTTAAAAAAGGGGAAATACTTGGACTTTTGGGTCCTAATGGAAGTGGTAAAAGTACTACAATTAATTCTATACTTTCTTTACTTAAAATTGATAGTGGAGAAATTAAGTTATTTGGAGAAGTAATGAGTCCTAGTAATTATGAAGTTAAAAAGAATATTGGTGTTATTTTTCAAGAAGTTGGAGTGTTTGATGAATTAACTGTTAAAGAAAATATTGATTATTTTTGTGGATTATATATAAGTGATAAAAATATAAGAAAAAAGTATGTTATGGATGCTATTAAGTTAGTGCATTTAGAGGATTTTGTTAATTTTTATCCTAAACAACTTAGTGGAGGATTACTTAGAAGACTTAATATTGCTTGTGGAATAAGTCATAAACCTAAACTAATATTTTTAGATGAACCTACTTCTCAAGTTGATCCACAAAGTAGAAATAGTATATTAGATAGTATTAAGAGTTTATCTAAGGAGGGTGCTAGTATTGTATATACTACTCATTATATGGAGGAAGTAGAGATTCTTTGTGATAACATTATAATTCTTGATAAAGGAAAGATAATAGCAAGTGGAACTAATGATGAGTTAAAGAATTTAATAGATGTAGAAGAAAAAATAACTATTGAAGTAAATGATGTTAGCGAAGACTTAATAAATAGTATTAATGATATAAAAGAGGTAATAGATGTTAAAAAAGTTAATAATAATATAATTATTAATTATAAGAAGGGTAAAAGTAATTTAGAAAACTTAATTATGTTTTTAAAGAGGAATAAGATTAAATATAATAAAATCTTTAGTGAAAGACCTACATTAAATGATGTGTTTTTATCTCTTACTGGGAAGGAACTTAGAGACTAATGTTTATACATAATTTAAAATATTCTTTGAAAGTTTTGTTTAAGAATAAGGGATTAATATTTTGGACTTTTGTTTTTCCTATTATATTAGGTACTTTATTTAAGATGGCTTTTTCTAATATAGAAAATGAAGAAAAGTTAAGTGTTATTGATTTAGCGGTTATTAAGAATAGTGAATTTGATAATGATTTTATGTTTAGTGAAGGAATTAAAATTCTTAGTGATAAAGAAAGTAGTGAGAGATTATTTAATGTTAAGTATGTTAGTTTAGATGAGGCTAAAAAGTTGCTTTTAGATGAAAAAATAAGTGGTTATATATTATTAGATGAGGGAAAAAGTAGAGTTTATGTTAATAAGAGTGATATTAATAGTACTGTTATTAAATTTGTTGTTGATAATATAGAGAGTAAAAAGAATTTATATAATGTTATTGAAAATTATTCTATTAGTCATGATATGTATGATAAATATTATATGTTTATAACTAATGTTAGTAATAAAGGTAAAGTTATGTTAAAGGATATTAGTAATAATAATTTAAGTTATACTAATATAGAATATTATACTTTGATTGCTATGACAGCTCTTTATGGTGGGATGCTTAGTTTGTTTTTGTGTAATAAGCATCAACCTAATATAAATGTTGTTGGTAAAAGAAGTAGTGTAAGTGGTATTAAGAAGAGTACGCTTATTATGAGTAATTTACTTGCTTCTTATATTGTGGAAGTAGTAGGTATTTTTGTGGTACTTAGTTATACTTTGTTAGTTTTAAATGCTGATTTTGGTAGTAATTTATTACTAATAATATTACTTACTTTAGTAGGTGCAATTAGTGGTCTATCTATAGGAGTATTTATATCTACTTTAAAAATAGGTGATAAAGAGAAAACTGGTGTTTTAATTGCTTTTACTATGTTTAGTTCTTTATTTGCTGGAATGTATGGAGTTACTATGAAATATGTTATTGATAAAAATATTCCTATTATTAATAAAATTAATCCTACTAGTTTGATTACAGACGGGTTTTATTCTTTATATTATTATGATACTTATGGAAGATATATGAGTAACTTAGTTATCTTGTTAATTATTAGTGTTTTATTAATAACTATTAGTGTGTGTAAATTAAGGAGAGATGTGTATGATAGTGTTTAGTACTTTTTGGAGAATAGTAAAGAAGTATAAAGGAACTATTTTGCTTTATACAGTTATGTTAATAATATTCGGTGGTATTAATTTAACTAGTAATAGTACAAATGATATGTTTACTCCTACTAAACCTAATATTTTTATTGTTAATAAAGATAGTAATATGGGACTTACTAAGAATTTAATTAATTATTTAAAAAAGAATACTAATGTTGTTAGTTTAGAAGATGATGAAGAAAAGATTAATGATGCTTTGTTTTATAGAGATATTAATTATGTTATATATATTCCTAAAAATTATAGTAAAGATGTATTAGATAAAAAAGATGTTACTATAGATATTAAGAGTAGTAAAGATTATACTTCTAGTTTAACAGAAATGATGTTAGATAAGTATTTAAATGTACAAAGTAATTTAGTTAATATTACTAATAATCAAGATGAACTTGTTAATATGATAAATAATACATTAGATGTTAATAGTGAAGTTGTTGTTAGTAGTAAATTAGATAATAGTTATTTAAATAGAGTTAGTAGATATTTTAATTTCGGAAGTTATAGTTTACTTGCAGTTATTATATTTATTGTCACTTTAGTTATTAATAGTTTTAAAGAGAATACTATTAATAAGAGAATTATTGTTAGTAGCTTTAATTATAAAAAACATAATAGTTTGCTTATGTTATCTAGTTTTGTTTATAGTTTAATTGTATGGGTATTATTTTCTTTATTAAGTGTTATACTTCTTGGTAAAGATATGATAAGTATAAGAGGAATTTTGTACTTTGTTAATACTTTTATGTTTGTTATGCCTACTTTAAGTTTTGGAATACTTATTAGTACATTAGTAAATAATAAAGATAGTATTGGAGGTATAGTTAATGTAGTGAGTTTAGGTAGTGCATTTTTGTGTGGAGCATTTATTCCTACAGAGTATTTACCTAAAATTGTTCTTTCAATTGCGCATATATTTCCTGCTTATTATTTTATTGATAGTAATAATTTACTAAGTAGTATGGAAATAATTAATTTTAGTAATTTAACCCCAGTATTCATTAATTATTTTGTATTGATTATTTTTATGTTGATATTTATTGTTGTTAATAATTATGTGCTTAAGAAGAAAAGATATTATTAATGGAAATATAAAGTGGTTTTGTTAAATCACTTTTTTTAGTTTGTAAAATATTTATAAAATGTATCTTTTTTCTTTTAAATGGGGGTATAATATTCTTTAAGGCAGGTGTTATTATGAATAATCAAATCAAGAATGAAGAGTTATATTATAAGCATAAAGAAGAACTTAAAAATAGGTTTGAATATTCTGATATTGTAAGGGGAGAATATATAAGGCCTTATAATGTGGAATTATTGAATGAAGAAAATAATACCTTTAATAATGAAGAAGTAACTGACTTATATTTTAGTGTAACTGATCCATTTTATGGTATAATTTATAAACAATTTATTAGAAAGAATAATAAAGGGAAAATTATAAGTTATGAATGTTCTTGTGATAACTTTCAAATGCACTCATCTTGCACACATTTAGTGGGTGTAATTAGATGGTATTCATATTTGATTTTTCTAGAAAAACTAAGTATTGAAGAAACTTCAAACAATATACTTGATAAGTTTTTAATAGCAAATAAACCTGTACTTAAAGAAGAAGTGTTTTTAGAATTAGAAATTGAAAAAATAGAATCTAATAATTATTATTATAGAGATTATAATGAATATAAAGTTAAAGTTAAAATAGGTAAAAATAAAATGTATTTATTTAACAGTAAACAAAATAGTTTTTTGACTAGTAAAGCAAATGGTGATAAAGAGTTTTCTTTTGGTAAAGATTTTGTATTTAATTATGAAAAGAATTTCTTTAATAAAGAAGCAAATAAAATATTTAATTTTATTAATACATACCACAAAGATTTAAATAAAAGAAACTTTTATGAAAGTGAAATAATTGCATTATTAGACCTCGTTTTTGAACTTAATTATCCATTTAAATATAATAATATCGCAGTTAATAAAATATATGAAATATTTCCATTTAAAACTGAAATTAAATCATTAAATAAAGATAACTATGAAGTTGATTTTGATATGAATAATTATGAAGAAATATGTAATAATTATTATTTATCAAATAATAATATATATAGAGTTAATAATAAAGAGAAAATGTTAATAAATGAATTAACTAATAATAAAATAAATAAATTAGTAATACCAAAAACTAAGATAAAAGATTTTTCTTTTGGAATACTTCCTATAATTAAGAAACAAATAGAGATAGATAATGATATAAAGAATGAAATAGTAATTATTGAAGAACCTGATACTTCTTTATATTTTGATTTGAATAAGAATAATGTTGTATGTAAAATAAAATTAAAATATAATGAAGAAATAGATTATTTTGATAATAATAGTAATGTTATAAGAGATATTAATTATGAAAATAAAGTAATAAGTGATTTACAGTTGTATGGTTTTATAGTTGATAAAAATAGGATTATTTTAAGTGATTTAAATAAAATAGTTAAGTTTATAGATATTGGGTTAAATGAACTTGCTAGTAAATATAATGTTTATTCAACTGAGAATTTTAAAAAGTTAAATATTAAAAAGTATAGTAGTATAAGTAGTACTTTCTCAATAGGTAAAGATAATATATTAAAGTATGATTTTAATTTAGATGGTATTACAAATGATGAAATAGTAAATATCTTTAAAAGTATTAAAGAAAAGAAAAAATATTATAAGTTAAAAAATAATGATATTATTTCTTTAGATGATGAAAAATTAAATGAATTAATGAATTTAACTGATGAACTAGATTTTACTGATGAAGAGATAATTAATGGTAAGGGGAGTATTTTAAAGTATCGCGCAATTTATTTAGATAGTGTAAAAGATACTAAGTATAGTATTATTAAGACTGATAATTTGTTTAGTAGTTTTATAGATAATTTTTATAAATATAAAGATGCAGATGTTTCTTTAAGTAAAGAAGATTTAAGTGTACTAAGAGATTATCAAGTAACTGGTGTTAAATGGCTCTATAACTTAGATAAATGTTCTTTTGGAGGAATATTAGCTGATGAGATGGGACTTGGTAAAACAATACAACTTATTTATTATATTAAAGAAATGTTAAAAGAAAATAGTACATATAAGTTTTTAATAGTAGTACCAACTAGTTTACTTTATAACTGGGAATATGAATTTAATAAATTTGCGCCTGAAATACCTGTTAAAGTAGTAAATGGGATGAAAACTAAAAGACAAGATTTAATAAAGAATTCTAATAAAACTGTGTTTATTACCACTTATGGATTAATGAGAGAAGATATAGATTATTATGAACAAATTAATTATCATGCAGTTATATTAGATGAGGCTCAAAATATTAAGAATCCTCATGCTGGAATAACTAAATCTAGTAAAAGATTAAAGTCTTTTGTTAAGTTTGCACTTACTGGAACTCCTTTAGAAAATAGTGCTACTGAACTTTGGAGTATATTTGACTTTATTATGCCTGGATATTTATCTAAGTTTGATAAGTTTTCTTCAAAATATAAAGTTCATGAGTTTGATGATAAAACTAATGAATTACTAGATAATTTAAGAAAACAAATAAGTCCATTTATATTAAGAAGAAAGAAAAATGATGTTATAAAAGAGTTACCTCCTAAAATAGAAAACAATATATTTATAGATTTGAGTGATGAACAAAAGAAAATATATGTAGCAGAATTAGATAAAGTTAAATCTTCTATTGATGAGGCTATGAAAGAGGGAGGAATGTCTAAAGTTAGATTTATGATACTTCCGCTTCTTACTAAGTTAAGACAGATTTGTATAGATCCAAGAATAGTTTATACTGATTATGATGGTGGTAGTAATAAAATAGAAAGGTTTTTAAGTATAGTAGAAGAATTAGTTAATAATAATCATAAAATATTAGTTTTTACTTCATTTAGAACTGCTTTAAATATTGTGAAAGTAGAATTAGAAAGTACTAATATTAAGTGTTATACAATGGATGGGTCAGTCTCTTCTAAAGAAAGAATGGAAAGAGTTAATAGTTTTAATAATAGTGATGATGTTAAGGTTTTTTTAATAATGCTTAAAAGTGGAGGAACTGGATTAAATTTAGCTAGTTCTGATATTGTAATACATTTAGATTTATGGTGGAATCCACAAGCTGAAAATCAAGCAACAGATCGTGCTCATAGAATAGGACAGACTAATACTGTTGAGGTTATTCGTCTTGTAAGTAAAGGTACTATTGAAGAAAAAGTATTAGATTTACAAGAAAAGAAAAAAGAGTTAAGTGAGAAATTAATTGATGCTGAAAGTCTTGATCAAAACTTAATTGGTGAACTTACAGAAAAGGATATTAAAGAATTGTTAGCATATGAAAATAAATAATGTCATTGAATAAAAGTGGTAAAAGTGACAAAAATATTTAATAGATATATTTACTTTAAATTATTAAAAAAGAATAAAAACATCTTTTATAAAATATAAAAATATGATAGAATTATATTAGAGTAAAGAGGTGGAATAATTGAAAAAGAAAAATATATTAATAATGGTTTTAGCTATTATGTTATTTGCATATGTAGCGTTTAAAGTAACTTTATTATTTATTACAAATAAACGTGTTAGAACAACTATTTATAATTATCAAGTAAAGGATAGCATAGTTTTAGAGTATTCTGAACCAAAAGTAAAATTAACTTTTAAAAATATTACGATGAGAGATGATTTTGAAAGATTTAATAATTTTGAAACTGAAAATGGTACTATATATACTTTAAAAAAAGATGATTATAAAGCAACATTTTTTATAACAATTGAAGATGATTTTGTATCCAACTCAAATAAAACACTTAGTGAATTTTATAAAAAATATAAGATTAATAATACTCTTGATTTAATTAATTATTTATATAAAGTTAAAGAGGATAAAAATACTTTATTAACTCCTGTATATGAAATTATTTCTAAAGAAAAATTGTTTAATATGTCAGAAATGTATTTACATTCTTGTAATAATATGATAGAAGTAAATAATAATGCTTATATTTGTAATTTAAATAGTGATATATATGAATATAAAGTTTTTAAAGAAGGAAAAATATATACATTTAATTTTTCATCAGTAGATTATTATAATATGGAATATTTAAGAGACTTTATAAAAACTATTAAAATATACTGAAGAGACTACCATCTCTTCTTTAATTTTGGTATAATATACTTATGAAGAAGATAATAATTTTAATAAGTGTAATATTACTATGTGCTTGTACTATTAATGATGATAAAAATAAAATATATGAAGAGTATATTAATACATTAATGGATACTAGAGAATATAAGTCATGTGAAGAGTTAACTGTTTCTTTTTATGTTAAAGAGGTAGATGAAAATTATTTAAACTATTATGTATTAATAAATAGAAATAATAATATTATGAAAGATATTGAAGGAATTTTAATACATGATAAAACTAGTATAAATAGTTTTCCTTCAATAGGAATATATGATGAAAAAGTGTCTTTAGTAAATGAAAGTGACAAGCAAGGTGTAAAATTAAGTGGTTACTTAGAAAAGGTAGAAAGTGCTAAATTTTCTTTGCTAATTAAGTATATAGATAAAGATAATAATAAGAGAGAATGTTCATATGTTTACAATTATCAACAAAAGTTGACAAATTAAAGTGTTAAACTATAATTGGTGAAATATATATGAGAGTAAAAGTATTTGATGAAAGTCATGAAAGAGACCTAGAAAATAAGGTAAATATGTTTTTAACAACTATACAATGTAAAAATATTGTTGACATTAAGTTTTCAGTTTCAAATAGTATTTTTGGTAATGAACAGATATATTGTTTTAGTTGTATGATTATATATGAGGAGTAGATATGAAAAAAAATAGTTTTGTAGAAGGAACGTTTATTGCAACATTTGCAATTATAATAGTTAAAATATTGGGAGTATTATATGTAATACCTTTTTATAGAATAATTGGAGAGAGTGGTGGTTCTTTATATAGTTATGCATATAATGTGTATAATTTGTTTTTGAATATAAGTACTGCAGGTATACCTATTGCAATTAGTAAAATTATTACTGAATATAATACTTTAGAAATGTATGAGGCTAAAGAAAGAAGTTATAAGGTAGGTAGAAATATAATTCTTATGTTATCAGTTCTTGCTTTCTTTGTACTTTTTGTTTTTGCACCTGAAGTTTCTCATTTAATACTTGGTGAAATTGAAGGAGGAAACACTATTCGAGATGTTGCTTTTGTAATAAGAAGTGTATCATTTTGTTTACTTATTATTCCTTTCTTATCAGTATCAAAAGGTTATTTACAAGGACACAATTACATTACTCCAGCTAGTATAAGTCAAGTAATAGAGCAAGTAGTTAGAATAGCAGTTATATTATTTGGTTCATACATTGTAATAAGTGTACTTGGTAAAAGTGTTACTTTGGGTGTAGGAATAAGTGTGTTTGGTGCCTTTGTAGGAGGACTTGCTGCTTACTTGTATATTAAATATAAAATAAACAAGAATAAAAAAGATTTTCCAAAAAGTAATAAAAAAGATGATGTTACAAATAAAGAAATAATAAAAAAGATAATTAGTTATGCTTTTCCATTAATAATAGTTAGTATAGCAACTGATATATATAGTTTAACTGATATGACTTTGGTAGTTAGAACAAGTTATAAACTAGGTTACACTGCAGAAGAATCAGAAGCTATTGCAAGTATAATAAGTACATGGGCTCCTAAAATATGTATGGTAATTAATTCAGTTGCAATGGGAATGAGTATGAGTTTAATACCACATATAGTTAGTAGTTATGCTAAAAAAGATATTAAAACTTCTAATAATAGATTTAATGAAGCAATTAGAATAATAATAGTATCAACTTTACCTTTATCAATTGGACTTGCTTTTTTAAGTGGACCTATATATACATTGTTTTATGGTAAAAGTGTTTATGGAACTTTAATACTTAGATATACAGCAATTAGTAGTTTCTTTGCAAGTATTTATATGGTAATAAGTGTATCTCTTCAAAGTTTAAATAAGTTTAAAGTGGTATATATAAGTAGTGGTATAGGTTTCTTACTTAATGCTATACTTGATGTTCCATTTATGTATATGTTCCATTTATTTGGATTTAATGCTTTTTATGGTGCAATACTTGCAACTATTACAGGGTATATATTTAGTTTTGTTTATAGTTTATCTAAATTAAGAATAGAATTTAACTTTAATTATAAAGATATAGTTAGTACATTAAAAGAAGTATTATTACCTAGTAGTCTTATGTTACTTGCATTACTTGTATTAAATATATTTATTAAGTTGCCAACAAGTGGTATAATAAAAATTGTTTTAACTTTGGTGATTTATACTTTAATAGGTGCTGTTGTATATATTGGAGTATCTTTTAAAACCGGTTTACTTGAAAGAACTTTTGGTAAAGAATATATAAATAAAATATTGGGTAAATTAAGGAGGATTAAGTAATGTTAAAATTAAGTCATGTTACTAAATATTATGGAGACTTCTTGGCAGTAGATGATTTATCTTTTGAAGTAAAAGATGGAGAGATATTTGGACTACTTGGCGTTAATGGAGCTGGTAAAACTACTACTTTTAGAATGATTACAGGTTTACTTGATAAAACTAGTGGGAGTATTACTTTTAATGGGAAAAAAATAGATTATTCTGTTACTGATAAGTTAGGTTTTCTTACTGAAGAGAGAAGTTTACTTACTAAGTTAACAGTACTAGAGCAGGCTAAATTCTATGGTGGGTTAAAAGGAATGAGTGACAAAGATATTGAAAATAGACTAGATTATTTACTTGAAAAATTAGAGATAACTGAGTATAAAAATAAGAAGATAAAAGAGTTAAGTAAGGGTAATTCACAAAAAGTACAGTTTATTATGAGTATAATAAATAGTCCTAAACTTCTTATATTAGATGAACCTTTTAGTGGATTAGATCCGATTAATATTGAGTTATTTAAAAGATTGATACTTGAACTTAAAAGTGAAGGGACAAGTATAATATTCTCTTCACATAGAATGGAGCATGTAGAGTATTTCTGTGAAAGTTTGGTAATTCTTGTACATGGTAAAACTGTTTTAAAGGGGAATTTGAAACAAATAAAGGAAGACTATCAAAAGAAGAATATTATGATAGAAGCAGATGCTAGTATGGATGAGTTAAAAGGTATTAAAGGTGTAGAAAAAGTGGATAAAATAGGTAATACTTTTGTAGTTAGTATAAGTGATAAGAGTTACGTGCAAAATGTGTTTAACTATGTTAAAAAACTTAAGAATGTTACAAAGTTTGTAGTGGAAGAACCTACACTTAATGAAATATTTATTGATAAAGTAGGAGGTACTTATGAGAAGTAAATTATCTCTTTTAATTAAAGACGGACTAAATAAAAAAATTAATACTAAATGGTTTAAGGTTGTCAATATAATTTTATTAGTTGTTATTGTGGGTTTGTTTAATATTGACAGTATCATTAAATTCTTTGGAGGAGACTTTGATGAAGATACTACTATTTATGTTTATGATAATACTCTAAAATATTATGACGCGTTAAAAACGGCATATGAAAGTACAAATATGCAGTTAAGTAGTACAAGTGTAAAAATTGCAAAAGGAGAAGGAAACTACAAAGATGAAGTAGAGAAGATTAAGGAAGATAAGAAAGGTGATATAATTGTTGTTATAAATGATTTACATAATGTTGAAGTTATTTCATTTGATTATGTAGATGCACTTACTATACAAGTCTTGAATGCAAGTATTGAGCAAGTAAAAACAAGTATAGCGTTAAGTGAAAGTAATATTGTACCTGAAGAGTTAGCTAAAATATATGAACCAGTAAATATCAAAAGAACTTATTTAAATGAAGAACTAGATGAGAACTATGAACTAGTTAATACTATAGGAAATTTAGCAATTCCAGTGTTTATAATGCCTTTCTTCTTCTTAATTCTTATGGTAACTCAAATGATAGGGGCTGAGATAAATGAAGAAAAGTCAAGTAAAAGTATGGAGATTATTGTTACTAGTGTAAGTCCTAAAATACATTTCTTATCTAAAATAATAACATCTAACCTTTATGCAATTATTCAGTGTGTGTTATTTATTCTTTATTTTGGCGTTGGTGTTTTAGTTAGAAAATTAGTAACTGGTACTTCTTTCATGGGAAGTTTAGGAGAGAGCACAACCAAGTTACTAGATACTTTTGTGGAAAGTGGGATGCTTAGTAATATACTTAAATGTTTACCATTTATCATTATAATGATATTACTTAGTTTTTTTGCATATTCACTACTTGCTGGAATACTTGCATCTATGACAACAAGTCAAGAAGACTTTCAACAGTTACAAACACCAATGATGATGCTTATAATGGCAGGGTACTTCTTAGCAATAATGGCGAGTACCTATGAAAAAAGTACATTTATTATAGTAATAAGTATGATACCATTTATATCTTGTATATTAAGTCCTGTATTACTCTTCTTAGGACAAATCACAATTGTACATGTTCTTATTTCAGTAGGTTTGTTACTTCTTGTGATATATTTACTTTTAAAGTATGGCTTAAGAATTTATAAAGTAGGAATACTAAATTATAGTTCAAGTAATTTATGGAAGAAAATGTTAGAGAGTGTAAAAGTAAAAGACTAATTCAAGGAGGTTTTATAGTGAAATTTAAAACAGAAAATTTATATTTAATACAATTGCAAGAATTAGATAAATTTGAAATAATAGGTAATGGAAGAGAACTTAAGTATTTTAAAAAAGATTATAGATACACTTTAGCAAGAAAAGATGTGAAGTGTATTCATAAATCGTATATAGATATATTTACGAATACAGTATACGAAATACCATTTTATGTTGATTCAAAAGGACATCCAGCAGTTACAAAAGCAGAACCAATAATTACAAATACTGAATATTTGACTGAAGAGGAAGCACTTCGTATATTAAAAGAGTTAAATCCTACTTATTTAAAAGAAGTAGAAAAAGAAAATACTAAGAGATTACGTTTATTTAAGTAATCTTTTCTGTTAGCGTGGTGGAATGGTAGACACGCACGCTTGAGGGGCGTGTGGGATAACCCATGAGAGTTCAAGTCTCTTCGCTAACACCATTGACGAATCTGTTCGAACTATTCGAACTTTGATATATAGAAATCAATCGAAATGATTGATTTTTTGTTGTGTGAAAGAAAAAGATGATTTTGAAAGATAATATGTAAAATTTGTTTCAAACATCAAAAACTATGATATAATATAAAATTAATGAGGGAGGTTTATTATGTTTGGAAAGAAAAAACAGAATGAGAAAAAAGAATCACTAAATTTTAAAAGCGATAATTATAAACTTAATGATAATTATAAGACTGATAATTTAGTAGTTGCTAATTTAGATTATATATCAAGTAAACTAACACCATACGGACCAATGGTTAAACAAACAGAACAAAAATATATATTTGAATTATTAAATGAAAATGGAAAAATCAGATATAGAGAAATATTTACTGGATTTGTAGCCGATGCTGAGGAAAGCCATTATTTTGATTTACCATATGTTGTAAATATTGTATCTTTGAAAGAACAAGTTCCAGATGTTGCTGATATCATTCCAAAATATGGATTATTATTAGTATTAAATGAGGTTAATACTAAAAAAATATCAAAAACACTAAAAAAATAATTATAATTAATTGTAGCAATAAATATTGTTACTTTTATTTTATAAAAAATATATTATATATAGAACTGGAATTTATTAGTTATTCTTTATAGATAAAATTGTTCAAAATAGGCTTTTGTATCGCACCAAATGTTAATTATTGAATATTTTTTGTTAAAATATAGTAAATTTATAAAAGGTGGTAAAACATTATTATAAGTATTTAAGGTATATTTAACTAGTTAGAGCGATTTGTTGCTTATATTCTTATAGTGTGTTAAAATGTAATTAGTATTAAAGCGAGGTTTTGTATAATGAAATTTAAAACAGAAAATTTATATTTAGTTAAAATTTGTAACTTGGTTAAAATAGAAGAAACGGATATTGGAACTAGAAGATATTGGGAACATGATGGAAGATATACTTTAGCTTATTTAAAAGATGGTAAGTTTAATACTCTTATGACTTTTGTAGATATTTATACACATACGTCATACTCACTTGTAGATAATACATATGTTACTAAAGTGCCTGTAGTAGTAAATGCTAAATCACTAATTACAAATTGTGAATATTTAACTGAAAAAGAGGCACTTCATATATTAAAAGAGTTAAATCCAACTTATTTAAAAGAAGAAAAAACTAAAAAATTACGATTATTTAAATAATAATTATAAGTATTATTTATTAAATTTTATATAAAAATGCACAATGATTGTGCAAAATAGGGGTCTGAAAAGTTAAAAATGCACAATATTTTCGAAATATTGTGCATTTTTACTATTTTTAACAATTTATTTTAAAATTGAAACTAGTTTTATTTTGAGATACATCTATCATTTAATTTTTCATTGGAAGAAAATTTTAAATAATTGTAATAATTTAAGATTTGACTAACAGTCTTATCATTTGAAACATTAAAGTAAAATTCCATACCATAACTTTGTACTACTTTAATTCATAAATTAGTTTTAAGTAGTATTAATTTAATATTAATAGTATGATGACTTCTTAAATATTGTAACATTAAATTCTAATCTTTGTAAAATACAATTTAACATTATCATATCCAATAATTATTGCATATTCTGTAACTACATCTTTCTCTGTTGACAATTCCTTTAACGTATCTTTGAGCAAAGCTATTTATATATCACTGTCACCAACAGCATGTCCAACAATACCACATTTATTTTTCCTGACATAAAGAATTATTCCATCACAAGTTGCAAACCAACAGTACCTACTATATATTTATTACTATCAGATACAATAAATTTATTCATTTCAGCAGTAACAATATGTTTTGATATTTCGTTTAATACATCTGAAATTTTTCTGTTAATATGTGCTTCACCAGTGTTGCTATGATCTTCTATTTTATTATAATTTTCTTTTAGATTATATTTATTAATTATTATACCTCATATTTGTACATTACCTTATATCCGATTTCATTATAATATTAATCCAAGTTTTTTAAAGATATAATAAAAAATATGAAAAAATGTAAAATTATGATATAATTAAATTAGATGTGTTAATAAAAAGATATTGATCATCAATTAATTTAAGGAAGGAGAAAAAATATGAAAGAAAATACTAATTTTTTATTAGGCAAACATGCTACAATACAAGAAACAATTGAAAACTCACCTATAGAAAAACGTACTATTATTTTTAGGTATCCTGCTCCAACACAGGAAGTTGTAAATATTAATAATATTAATTCTTTTAAATTTTACGTTGTATTACAATGTTCTATTTCGTTTACAATAATTAAATCAAATACAGAAACATTTGCCGAAAAATTTATATTAAGTTTTATGGGACCTAATTCTTCAGAAATAAGGTTTTGTGGTTATATACAGGATAGTGAGACATATAAATTTGTTGTTGCTACTAAAAATAATGATACAAGTGACTTTGTTAATTGTTTAAATATTGATATAACTCAGGATAATTATGAAAAAATAAAAGAATTTAGTGAAACATCAGTAAAAAATACAAATAAACAATTTTCTATTCAATTATATATTGAATTGTTATCTTCACTTAAAAATAGTCACTTAGGAAAAATAGAAAATCTAATAGAAAATAATGTTGCATTAAAAAGTAAATGATTTAATTTGCTAGTGATTATTAAAATTTTTAGTTATATATTTTAAAAAGATAAAAATGCACAATATTTTTAAAATATTGTGCATTTTTTCTATTCAATAGTGTTTTTTATAATTTTTTTTATCTTTTTTGCGTTTTATCTTCTTGATTATCATAATCATATTGGTCTAATAAACTTGATAAATAACTTCCATATCTATTTTGGATATAAGCAATGGCTTTCTCTCTTAGTTCTTTAATTGCTTCTTGGGACATAGTTTTATCATTGATATCAAACCCTTGTGTAACATAATAAAAGTATTCTTTTTCTATTTTACTAAAATTAGTATAATTTTTTTGTGGTGTAGGGATCATTAAACTATCCCAAAACAATTTATCAGCAGCTTTAACTTCTTCCATTGTAGCATACTCTTTACCATCAATACCTTTATAAACAATTCCTTTACCAAAATCAGTTTTTACTTTATCTTCAATTTCTGTTACATTAGACTTTAGTGTTCCATTTTCATCATACATATTTTTTGACATAATTTCACTTCCTTATACATTAATTATACCATATTTGGTGCAATATGTCAAAATTTTAAAACCATTTTTTGATTTATAGGTAACAGTGTGATAAAATATTTTATGAAAAAGTTTTTTGTCACTTTGTAGTCACTTTGAGTGTTGTATAATTAAGTTACTTGGAAGGATGGTATTTATGGAAATATTAAGAGTTGAAAATTTAACTAAAGTTTATGGAAGTGGTAACAATAAAGTAGTTGCCTTAGATAATGTGAGTTTTAGTGTTGAAAAAGGAGAATTCGTTTCTATAGTCGGTGCATCTGGTTCAGGAAAAAGTACACTTTTACATTTACTTGGTGGAGTAGATAGACCAACAAGTGGAAAGGTTCTTATAAATGATACGGATATTTTTAAAATGAATGATGATGAGTTAGCAATATTTAGAAGAAGACAGGTAGGACTAATATACCAGTTTTATAATTTAATACCTATATTAAATGTAAGAGAAAATATTACTTTACCACTTGAACTAGATAATAAAAGAGTAAGTGATGAAGAAGTAGATAATCTTATTAAAATGTTAGGACTAGACAAGCGTAGTAAACACTTGCCTAACGAATTATCAGGTGGAGAACAACAAAGAACAAGTATTGGCCGTGCTTTAATTTCAAGACCAGCAATTGTATTAGCAGATGAGCCAACTGGAAACTTGGATACAAAGGCTAGTGAAGAAATAGTATCACTTCTTAAAAAGTCTAATAAAGAAATGAAACAAACTATTATAATGATTACACATAACTTAGAACTTGCTAAAGTAGCTGATAAAATTATAGAAATAGCAGATGGACGTATTGTGGGTGAAGAAAAATGAATATTTTAAAAAATATTGCATATAAAAACTTACAACTTAACAAAAAAAGAAACATAGTTACAATAATTGGTATAATACTTTCAGTTGCTTTAATAACTGCACTTAGTTCACTAGTTGTTAGTTTTAAAGAGAGTATAATAAATTTAGAAAAACATATAAATGGGGATTTTCATTATAGTTTTCGTGATGTTCAAAGTAATGACCTCAGTATTTTTGAAAATAATAGAAGTATAGAGAATTTTTATAAAGTAGGTACTTTAGGTTATGCTAAAATAAACACTGAAAATGAATATAAACCTTATGCTTATGTAATAACTATGGATAAGAATGATTTTGATAGTGTTGGAATTGAACTTACAGATGGAGAGTTACCAAAAAATAATAATGAGATAATTATACCAAGACACTTAAGAAACAATGGTAAGGTTGATTTGAATGTGGGAGATACTATTACACTAGAAGTAGGTTCAAGAATGAGTGAAGGCTACGCTTTGGGTCAAAATAATCCTTATGAAGAAACAAACAACGAAACTATAGAAAATACGGTTTCAGTTACTTATAAAGTAGTAGGAATATTTGAAAGACCATCTACTGCTTTAGAGCCTTTTTCTTCTCCTGGGTATACTTTTATAACAACTAATGCTAGTGGAGTAAAGAATTATACAGTATTTGCTAGATATACAAAGGATGGACTTAAAAATCAATATAAAGTTACTGCTGGTATTTTAGGGGTGGATGCAAAACTGCTTGAAAAAGATATTATGCTTGACCCTAACTACGTAGAAATTTCAGAAAAAGAACTAGCGAAAAGTAAGTATACATTTGATGTTAATAGATATTTGATAATGCTTGAGACAAATGCATATGGTGATAGCTCAATGAAAGCACTTTTAGTGTTAAGCTCTATTGTAACAGTGATAATTATAGTAACTAGTGTATGTTGTATTAAAAATAGTTTTAATATTTCTATTACTGAAAAAACTAAAGAATATGGAATACTAAAAAGTGTTGGTGCTACAACTTCTCAAATCAAGAAAAGTGTATATTATGAAGCATTTTTACTCGGAAGTGTTGGTATACCTATTGGAGTAATTTCTGGGGTACTTGCTAGTTTTATATTAATACATGTAGTTAACTTCTTTATTAAAAATATGTTTGTAGGTAATGAGTACTTAATTTTTAAAATAAGTTATTTATCTATAGTAATTAGTATCATACTTAGCATAGTAACAATATTTATGGCTAGTAAGAAAGGTGCTAAAATAGCAAGTAAAACTAGTCCAATGGTTCTAATAAGAGGAAATAATGATATTTTAGTTAATAGTAAGAAACTTAAAACTCCTAAATTTATTAATAAACTATTTGGTATAGGTGGGGTAGTGTCTTATAAAAACATTAAGAGAAATAAGAAAAAATATAGAACAACTATAGTATCAATAGTATTGTCTGTAAGTGTTTATATTGCTCTATCATATTTTGTTAATACTGCATTTGATGTAGTTAAAATGGCAAAAGGAGATTATACTTATAATTTAGTTTATACTTCATATACAAAAGATTATAATTTAAACTATAACAATGTTTTAAATTTTAGTAAGCATGATACTGTTAAAAAGTATTCTGTTGTTAGAACGAGTATAATAACTGGTAACTTTAAAGCAAGTAAGGATTTTAAAAAATATAATGCCTATATGAGTGAAGAAAAGCCAATACTTAATTCTGTTACATTTATATCTGTTGGTAAAGAAGAATATTTAAGGTATATTAGTAAACTTGGACTTAACTATAATAGTGTTAAAGATAAAGGTATTTTAATAGACAATAATATTGGGTATGATACAAAAAAGAAACTTGAAGTTAGTTATAATATGACTGATAATAAGAAAGGAGATATAATTAACTTTACTAGTATGAAAGAAGATAAAAGCTTTGATATGGAACTTGCTAGTGTTACAAGTATTAGACCATTTGGTTATGAAAATAATTATGGCTCACTTGTAATGGTAATAAGTGATGAGTACATGGAAAGACTAGATAAATTAGAAAGTGTTAGTTTGTATGTAGAAAGTACAGACCCTGATAAATTACAAAGTGATATTGATAAGATGTGTAAGGATACTGAAGGATGCTATGTTAATAATGTTGATGCGACTGTTAAACAAATGAAATCTATTTATACAGTTATTGCTATATTCTTATATGGATTTATTATAGTTATCTCACTAATTGGTATTACTAATATATTTAATACTATAACTACTAATATGACTTTAAGAAAAAGAGAATTTGCAACTTTAAAAAGTATAGGTATGACTAGTAATGAATTTAATAGAATGATTTTCTTAGAGAGTTTCTTCTATATATTTAAGTCATTATTAATAGGTATTCCTATTGGAGTATTACTTTCATATTTAATATTTAAAGGATTTACTAATCAAGTATTATTTAGTTATAAAGTTCCATTTAAAGGAATTATAGTTAGTATTGCTATTGTTTGTTTACTTATAGTGTGGCTTAATAATTATAGTTCTAAAAAAGCAAATAAGGGTAATGTAATAGAAACTATTAGAAATGAGAACATTTAAAGTGTTCTTTTTTCATAATATGACGAGTGAAAAGCCAATAATTCGCTGAAAAGTAAAAAATATGGTATAATTTAGAAGGAGGAAATATGGATATACTTTTAATTGAAGACAACTTAACAATAACAAAAGCGCTAACTTATACTTTTGAAACAAACGGGTTAACTGTTAAAACTGTAAATAATTTAGCAGATGCTTATGATTTAACACTAGCTCATTATAAATTAATCTTACTAGATGTAAGTTTACCTGATGGAAGTGGGTTTGACTTTTATAAAGATATGCTTTCTAATAAGAATATTCCTACGATATTCTTAACTGCAAAGAGTTTAGAAGATGATGTGGTAAAAGGACTTAACCTGGGTGCAGTAGATTATATAACTAAACCATTTAGTACAAGAGTATTGCTTGCTAAAATTAATAAATATATAAAGAATGAAAATGTAGTGAAAGTTAAAAATATTACTTTTGATTTTGATAAAATGGAAGTATATAATGATGGTAATTTAGTTAATTTAACTAGTTTAGAAATTAAAATATTAGGCTTACTTTTTAAAAGTATCAATAAAGTAGTAACAAGAGACTACATAATAAATTATATTTGGGATATTACTGGAAATGATGTAAATGATAACACTCTTACAGTTTACTTAAAAAGAATAAGAGAGAAACTAGGGGTAGATTTAATTAAAACAGTTAAGGGAGTAGGTTATAGAATAGATGATTAAGAAAGTTTTAGTTTATTTATGTTGTTTGATATTGTTTATTAGTGTTTCTTTAAATATATTTTTTATAAGTTACTCAAATAATGTTAAAAGAAGTACAAATTTAATAATTAATAATATGGTTAATTTAGTAGAAAATAAGTACTCAGGTGTAGCTGTTGAAGATATAATAAAAGAATTAAATAGTAGTGAATTAAAAGAGACAAGTTTAAGTAAATACGGAATAGATATAAGTGATTTTATTAGTTTAAAAATGAAAAATGATAACTTAAAATATTTAATAATTTTGAATATTATAGTAACTTGTTTATCTTTGTTTATAATAATATATAATTTGATATTAAAGTTATATAAAAATAAGAAAATAGAAGAGTTGACTGATTTAATTAAAGAAATTAATAATAAAAATTATGTGTTAGATATGAAAGATAATGTAGAAGACGATACTTCTATACTTAAAAGTGAGTTATATAAAACAACAATAATGCTTAAAGAAAGTGCAGAGAATTCCCTAAAAGATAAACTAAGTATAAAAGAGTTTATAGAAGACACTTCACATCAGTTAAAGACACCACTTGCATCTATTAGTATAATATTAGATAATTTAATAGATAATCCCAATATGGATAATAAGTTAAGAGAAAGTTTTTTAAAAGATATTAATAGAGAGATTAGTAAAATTAATAATTTAGTTAATACTATGTTAAAGTTATCTATGTTTGAAGTAAATGCTATTAAGTTTGATAGAAAATATAATAGTTTAAAAGGTATACTTGAAAAATCTATTGAAAATGTAAGCTTGATAATGGACTTAAAAAATGTTAAAGTTAACTTGGATATAAAAGAAGACGTATTAATTAAATGTGACTATAACTTTGAAGTGGAAGCAATAAGTAATATATTAAAAAATGAAGTAGAGTATTCTAAAGAATTTGGTAAAATTGATATTACTGTAAATGATAACAAGCTTTATACTATAGTTATAATAAAAGACTATGGAATTGGAATTTCTGAAAATGACTTAAAAAACATATTCAATAGATTTTATAGGGGAGAAAATAGTAGCAATAATAGTGCAGGAATAGGTCTTTCTCTTGCTAAAAAGATTATTTTAATGGATAATGGTAAAATAGGTGTGGAAAGTAAGAAGAATGAGTATACAATTTTTAAAATTAAATATTATAAAGCCTAAACTTAAATATACCTATTATGAAAAAACAAACAAAGCATTGACAAACATTTTTTTGTATGATAATATTGTTTTGTAAGTGAGATAAATAATGCTTGAAAATGTTTAATGGCTAATGTAAAATGTAATTAGAAGTTGGGAGGTTATTATGAAAAAATTATATATTGACTTTGATGGAGTGGTATTAGATACAATTACTATACTTTATAAAGATGCAAAAGAAAATGGTTATGATATTCATGATACTAAATTTTACGAAAATTATAATTTTAAAGATATTTTAAAAGATGAGTATATAATAAATGATTCAATTAATTGCATTCAAAAAATAATTGATAGTGAACTTTTTGATGTGAATATACTTACACATTGTAATTCTATTAAAGAAGGTGCTGATAAGGTAAGATATATAAGAAAACACTTTAAAGATATGACTGTAATAATATGTCCTAAAGAAATAAGTAAAACTAAGATGGTTCATACTGAAGGAGCAATATTAGTAGATGATTATGCAGGTAATTTAAGAGAATGGGAAAAAGAAGGCGGAATACCTGTTAGATTTTCAACTAAGTTAAATGGAAAAGGGTACTTAGTAATTGATAAGTTAGATGAATTAATTAATATGTTTGGAAGTGTTGTATGCAAATAGAAAAATTAGTATTAGAACCACTTGATAATAATTGCTATGTACTTAAAAATAATGGGTATGCATTAGTAGTTGACCCTTCAAGTGAAGAAGATGTAATAGAAAAGTGTTTAAAAGAGTTAGATGTGGAACTTGTTGGTATATTGATAACTCATTATCATTATGATCATATTGGTGCATTAGATTATTTTTTTAGCAAATATGATATACCTGTATTTGATTATAGATCATTGGGATTAAAGAAAGTTAAAAATTTTAAATTCGAAGTAATACCTACAAAAGGACATTCAAAAGATAGTGTAAGTTTTTATTTTAAAGATAGTAATGATATGTTTGTAGGAGATTTTATATTTTATGAAACAATAGGAAGGACAGATTTAACTGGGGGAGATGAAGAAGAGATGGCTTATAGTTTAATGTCACTTAGAAAGATGGATGAGGCCATTAAGTTGTATCCAGGGCATGGACAATTAACTACTTTATCTCATGAGTTAAAATATAATCCATATTTATGATAGCAAGTGTATTAATTGAATATAGTGTAAAATCTCTTGATAAAACTTTTGATTATATAGTTAAAGAAGAATTTTTAAGTGATATAAAAATTGGTCAAAAGGTTTTAGTGCCTTTTGGTAATACAATAGTTGAGGGATTTGTAATGAGTCTTTCTAATAAGTTTGATGAAAATATTGAATATAAAGAAGTATATGAAATAGTAGAAAAAGTGTTTTGTTTAAATAAGGAATTGTTAAGTTTAGGAAAAGAAATAAGTGAAAAAACTTTATCTACAAAAATAAGTGCATATCAAGCAATGTTTCCTAAAGCATTAAAAGCAAAAAGTAAAGTTAATATGGGTATAGTTACTGAAACATATTGTTTTCTTAATAAGAATATTGATATAGATGAATATGTTAATACTCATAGTAGAAATAAAAAAGAAATAGAAATTATAAATTTTTTGTTAACTAATAAAGAGGCAAAAAGAAAAGATATTTATTCTTCTTCACTTAGAAAATTAATTCAGAATAATATTGTTTTGATTAAAGAAGTTGAAGTTAAAAAAAGTGTTGACTATATTAAAGAAGAAAAAAAGAATATTATTTTAACTAGTGAACAGATGCGTGCTTATAATGAAATAAAAACAAGTACTAATAATAAAATATTACTTCATGGAGTTACTGGAAGTGGTAAAACAGAAATATATATTAAACTGATTGAAGATACTCTAGTACTTGGTAAAAGTGTGATAATGCTTGTACCTGAAATTAGTTTAACACCTCAAATAGTAAATAGATTTAAAAGTGATTTTGGTGATGATGTAGCAGTTTTACATAGTGGATTAAGTGAAAGAGAAAAATTTGATGAGTATAGAAGAATTGTTAATAAAGAAGTTAGCATAGTAGTAGGGGCTAGAAGTGCTGTTTTTGCGCCACTTTCAAATATAGGACTTATAATTATTGATGAGTGTTCTAGTCCTAGTTTTAAGCAAGATGTTAATCCAAAATATAATAGTATTGATGTGGCATTTATGAGAAGCGAAACTTATAAATGTAAAGTAGTAATGGGTAGTGCAACACCTCTTTTAGAGCAATATGCTCGTGGTCAAAAAGGTGTATTTAAATTAGTTAGTTTAACTTCTCGTGTAAGTGATAATTTACCAAATTATGTACTAGTAGATATGAATAAAGAAGTAAAAAAAAGAAACTTTATAATAAGTAGTGTACTTAAAGAAAAAATAAATGATACCATTAAAAGTGATAAACAGGTAATACTTTTATTAAATAGAAGAGGTTATTCAACTTTTTTAAGTTGTTCATCATGTGGTTTTGTTTGGAAATGTCCTAATTGTGATATTTCATTAATATATCATAAAAGTACAAATAATTTAAGATGTCATTATTGTGGATATACTACAAAAATGACAAATATCTGTCCAAAGTGTAAAGAAGATGCTATTAAAGATTTAGGTATGGGTACAGAAAAATTAGAAAGTATTATAAACAAAATGTTTCCACTTGGTAGGACAGTAAGAATGGATTTGGATACTACTAGAAATAAAGGAAGTCATTCAAAGATAATAGAAGATTTTAAAAATCATAAATACAATATACTAATTGGAACTCAAATGATAAGTAAAGGTCTAAACTTTAAAGATGTTACTTTAGTTGGTGTAATAAATGCAGATGCATCACTTAATATTCCTGACTTTAGAAGTAGTGAGAGAACTTTTGAATTACTTACACAAACTGGTGGTAGAACTGGAAGGTATGACTTACCAGGTGATGTGGTAATTCAAACTTATAATAAAGATAATTATTGTTTAGAATGTGTTAAGAAAGGTGATTATATTGATTTTTATACTAAAGAAATGAAAATTAGAAAGGATTTGAAATATCCTCCATATTATTATTTAACTACAGTAAAAATAATTAGTGATAAATATGAACTTGCTAGAGATGAAGCAAATAATGTAAAAAATTATTTAACTAGAAATTTAAATGAAGGTATTATTGTACTTGGTCCTTCTACAGCAAGTGTATTTAAATTAATGAATAAATATTATTTTCAAATAATACTTAAATATAAAAATGAGGCAAATATTTTAGAAGTACTTAAAAATATAAATGAAATGTATATAACAAATAAAGTAAGCGTTGATATAAATATAAATCCTTTGAATTTATTATAAGATTTTGATATAATGAAAATACTTAGGGAGGCATTATGAAAGATAAAAAAGTTGTGTTTATGGGAACACCAGACTTTGCAGTTCCTGTTTTAGAAAATTTAATTAAAGAAACTAATGTGGTATTAGTTGTAACTCAGCCAGATAAACCAGTTGGAAGACATAAAGAGTTATTATTTACTCCTGTTAAAGAAGTAGCAATTAAAAATAATATTCCAGTTTTTCAACCAATAAAGATTAAAGAAGATTATAAAAATGTTATTGAATCTAATCCAGATATAATAATAACTTGTGCATATGGTCAAATAATACCAAAAGAGTTATTAGACTACCCAAAATATGGGTGTATTAATGTTCATGCTTCACTTTTACCTAAATTAAGAGGAGGTGCACCACTACATAAAGCAATAATTACTGGCGAAAAAGTAACTGGTATCACTATTATGTATATGAGTGAAAAAATGGATGCTGGTGATATAATTGAACAAGAAAGTACTTTAATAACTGATACAGATAATGTTGGAACTATCCATGATAGATTAAGTTTAATGGGAAGTGAATTACTTATAAAAGTTTTACCTAGTATATTTAATGGAACAAATAAAAGAATCAAACAAAATGAGAGTGATGTTACATATGCATGGAATATAACTAGAGAAGAAGAAAAAATTGATTTTAATAAAACTAGCAAAGAAGTATTTAATCAAATTAGAGGTTTATACCCATATCCTGTAGCATACACAAACTTAAATAATGAAGTTATTAAAGTTACTGAGTCTTTTATTTCAAATAGTGAAATTGGTGACTGTGGTGAAATAACTAATGTAGGAAAAGATGGAATAACAGTTAAATGTAAAGATAAAAGTATAGTTATTACTAAACTAAAACCATCTGGAAAAAAAGAAATGAAGGCTATAGATTTTATAAATGGTTATAAAAAGGAATTATTAGGAGAATTTTTTAAATAATGAAAGAAGAACAAAAGAATTTATTAAAAATTATAGGTTATATTGGATTCTTTGTTATATTGATATGCATAGCAAGAATGAGTTTGAATAAAACCGAAGTAATAAAAGAAGAAAATAATGGAGTTAATTATATAAAAAGTATAATTGATATGAGTGAAGATTTTTATAAAATGAATATTCATTATGTTATGGATGACGATGCAATTACTTTAGACTTTGAAAAACAAAATGATATATTAATTGGAGAAAAATATTATCATAAGGTTGTAGATAAGTTTGTTAATTATAATAATAAATATTATGTTTTAGATAATGACAATTTTGTAGAAAATGCTAGTTTTGATAGTTTTCCTTATGATAAAACATTTATTGATTTTAAAAATTTAAAAGAATTAATTAATACCAAAACAATAAATATAATAAAAAAAGATAATGAAATAACATATAAATATAATTTAAATGATTTTTTAACTACTTATAATAAAATAAATAAAACTAACTATTATACATTGGAAGATAAAAGTGTTAATATTGTATTTACTTTTAATAATGAAAAAATAAATGATATAAGTATTGATGCAACACCAATATATAACTTGATAAATAATACAGAATATAAGATAATTCAATATAAGATTTTAGTTGAAGAAGTAAGTAAAGATGATACAACTTGGATAAAAGAAAAATTAAGTTAAAAAATATATCTAGTTTTGTCTAAAATAATGAAATATTATAAAAAATATTATATATTATTACCAGAAGAGGTGATACTATAGAAGAAGCAATATTATCTACGTTTGATGATATGATAAGTGATTTAACACTTTCAATTTTAGAAACAAAATCAAAATTTAAAGATGAAAGTTTATTAAAAGGATAAACTTTTTTTCTGTTTGTTGACAAATCACAAACTTCATTGTACAATTATAATGGAAAAGGGGAGAGTTCTATGGAAGAAAAGATCACTTTGACTGAAAATGACATATTGGAAAAAGAATTCAAAATTGATGCAAGAGGTTATAGATTACAAGAAGTTGATAAATTCTTAGATATCATTATTGGAGACTATACTAATTTTCATAAAATTATTGCTAAATATGATAACGAACTTAAAAGCGTTATGGAAGAAAATATTAGGTTAAAAAATGAAATTAGAAATTTAAAGTCAACACTTAGTGTAGCTGAAAATAGTCGTGGAGTTACAAATGTTGATATACTAAGAAGATTAGGAGAATTAGAAAAAACAGTTTATGGAGAAGAATAGTAAATAAATATCTTAGGTAAACGCTGCATATAATAATGTAGAGGAAAGTCCATACTCACATAGTCTGCGATTGACTATAGTGTTCGTGCTAGGGGAAACGATAACCCTAGGTAGGTTATAAACCTAACGGCGACGAAAATGAAAAGTTCTTTCATGAGTAGTTATAAAGTGCCATAGAGACGATGCCTTTTAGGAATAAAAGGAGTGGAACGCGGTAAACCCCACGAGTGAGAAACCCAAAATTGGTAGGGGAGTCTTTACAAATGAAATGAAAAGAGTAAAGGAGCATTAGCTAGATAAATGTTTACCACCTTATATTAAGGTACAGAAAATGGCTTATTAGATGTTTATTAAATAAAAAGGAGTGTACTTGTGAAGGACATTGGAAATATATTTAAGGAAAAAAGAGAAGAAATTGGTGTGAAATTAGAAGAAGCTGCAAGTGATTTAGATATAACAGTTGCTCAATTAGAAAACCTAGAAGATGGAAATATTAATGCTTTTAAAGATATTTTCTTTTTGAAAGAATTAATAAAAAAATATGCAACTTATCTAAATGTTGATGGGGAAAAAATGATAGAAGAATTTAATGATTTTGTCTTTGATTTCACATCAAGAATACCAGTTGAAGAAATTGAACAAAAAGTAAAAGAAATAGAAAAAATAAATGAGAAGGAAACTAGAAAAAGAATTAGTTCACCTTATACTAGAAAAAAAGTAAGAAAAGCAAAAATGAAATTAGTGTATTTCTTTTCAATACTAACAATTATTTTAGTGAGTGCAACATTAATATTTTTAAATGTATTTTTAAGTAGTAAAAAAGAATTAAATTATAATATAGGAAGTGAAATAACTTATGAATTTACCAAATAAAATAACTATATCAAGATTAGTTTTATCAGTAATAGTATTAATACTTTTAATTATTCCATTAAATAAAATTGGACTTGATCTTGGAACAATAAAAGTTACTTCTACATTAAGAGTAGATGTAAAATATTTAATTTGTGGAATATTGTTTTTAATAGCATCAGTAACTGATTTCGTTGATGGTCATATTGCAAGAAAATACAATATGGTAACAGATTACGGAAAGGTTATGGATGCAATAGCAGATAAAGTTTTAGTAAATGGTGTACTTATTATTCTTGCATGTAATGGATTTATTCATATGATAATTCCAGTAATAATCATAAGTAGAGATACTATTGTTGATTCTATTAAAATGGTTGTAGGAAATAAAGTAGGTACAGTAGGAGCTTCTAAAACAGGTAAAATAAAAACTATATTTATGATGAGTGGAGTTACTCTTATGTTATTTTATAATTTACCTTTTGAAATATGGGGACTAAGAGTAGCAGATATGTTAATAATGACTGCAACTGTTTTATCAATAGTTAGTGGAATAGAATATTATGTAAATAATAAACAATATTTAATGAGCAATTAGCTCATTTTTTCTTGACATAAAACTATTTCTTTAATAAAATAAACTTAGTTGTATTAATTAATTGTGAAAATTTGTTTTTGAAAACAAGTGTTTGAAAAATGTGTTGACAAACAATTATATTTGATGTATAATGAAAGAGTAATAAGAAGTAAAAAGTAGGAGGAAGAAATGACAAAATTAAATAAAACTGGAGAAAAGGATAAAACATTAGAACAGGTATTACTTGATATTGAAAAACAATTTGGAAAAGGTGCAATTATGAAACTTGGGGAAGGTGGACTTAAAGATATAGACGTTGTATCTTCAGGAAGTTTAGCATTAGATATAGCTCTTGGTGTAGGTGGTTATCCAAAAGGTAGAATAATAGAAATATACGGACCTGAATCGAGTGGTAAAACAACATTTGCCTTACATGCTATTGCTGAAGTACAAAAAACTGGAGGCAAAGCAGCTTTTATAGATGCTGAGCATGCACTTGATCCAGTCTATGCAAAAAAGTTAGGTGTTAATATAAATGATTTATTATTAAGTCAACCAGATACTGGAGAACAAGCACTTGAAATATGCGAAGCACTTGTAAGAAGTGAAGCCATGAGTATTATAGTAATAGATTCAGTTGCTGCTTTGGTACCTCAGGCTGAGATAGAAGGGGAAATGGGAGACTCTCATGTTGGTTTACAAGCAAGACTTATGAGTCAGGCTTTAAGAAAACTTTCTGGTGCTATTAACAAAACAAATACTATATGTATATTTATAAATCAATTAAGAGAAAAAGTGGGGGTAATGTTCGGTAATCCAGAAACAACTCCAGGTGGTCGTGCTTTAAAATTCTATTCTTCAATTAGATTAGATGTACGTCGTGCAGAACAAATAAAGCAAGGAACTGATGTTATTGGAAATAAAACTGTTGTTAAAGTAGTGAAAAATAAAGTTGCACCTCCATTTAAAACTGCAGAAGTTGATATAATGTATGGAGAAGGAGTAAGTAAAGAAGGCGAAATAGTGGATATTGCTTCTAACTTAGGAATAATTGATAAAAGTGGTGCTTGGTTTTCTTATAATGGAGAAAAAATTGGTCAAGGAAAAGAAAATGTTAAAGTTTTATTAAAAGAAAATAAAGCATTATTTGAAGAAATTAATTCTAAGGTACGTGAACATTATAATTTTAATAAAGACGCTAATAAAGAGGAAAAATAGACTTTTCTTCTTTTAATTTGGTGAAAAAAGAAAAATTTAATTGACAATACTTAAAAATAACTTTAAAATAGAATTAGAAGTATAAAAATACTTCAAATCTGAAAATATATAGTAATGGAGGAAATTATGGAAAATATTGGTTACTCCATTTTGCTAATAATAGTTGGATTATTTTTGGGAGCATTATTAATACTTTTAATGAATAAATTAAGAATATTAAACTCTGGCAAAGAAGCTGATAAATTAATTGAAAAGGCTACTAAAGAAGCTGAAAAACTTAAGAGAGATAAATTAATTGAACTAAAAGAAGAAAGTTATAAACTAAAACAAGACACAGATTTAGAAATTAAAGAAAAGAAAAAAGAAATACAAGACTTAAAAGCACTTGTTGAAACAAGGGAAAATAGTTTAAACAAACGTGATGAACTTTTACAAGAAAGAGAAAAAAATTTAGATTTAAGAGATAAAGATTTATTAGCTAAACAAAAGGAAATTCAAGAAAAAGACGCAAAAATGGAGTCTATATTGAAAGAACAAATTGAATTACTAGAAAGAATATCTGGATTTAGTAAAGAGAAAGCAAGAAATCTAGTAATGAAAAAGGTAGAAGACGATATGTCTAAAGAAATTGCAATATACTTAAGAGAAAGAGAAAATGATGCTAAATTAGAAGCAGATAAAAAAGCAAAAGAATATCTTGTAAGTAGTATGCAAAAATATGCAACTGATGTTGCAAATGAACAAACAGTAAGTACTGTAACTTTACCTAATGACGAAATGAAAGGTAGAATTATAGGACGTGAAGGAAGAAATATTAGAACTATTGAGGCAATTACAGGTGTTGATTTAATAATAGATGATACTCCTGAAGTAATAGTTTTATCTAGTTTTGATCCTTTAAGAAGAGAAATTGCTAAGGTAACAATTGAAACACTTATAAAAGATGGAAGAATACACCCAGCAAGAATTGAAGAAATATACGATAAAGTTTGTGAAGACTTTAAAACAACTATTAGAGAAAAGGGAGAAGAAGCATTATTTGGACTTAGTATTACAAGAGTAAATCCAGAATTAGTCGAATTAATTGGTAAACTATATTTTAGAACAAGTTATGGACAAAATGCTTTGCAACACTCTGTTGAAGTGGCAAATTTAGCTGGATTATTAGCAAGTGAATTAGGTGAAAATGTTGCACTAGCTAAACGTGCAGGACTTTTACATGATATAGGAAAGGCTATTGATTTTGAAGTTGAAGGTTCTCATGTAGAATTAGGTAGTGAATTTGCAAAAAAATATGGTGAATCAGATGTTGTAATAAATGCTATTGAAAGTCATCATGGGGATAAAAAACCAGCTTATGTCATTAGTGAATTAGTTGCTATAGCAGATACACTTTCTGCTGCTCGTCCAGGGGCTAGAAATGATTCATTAGAAAATTATGTAAAACGTCTTGAAAAATTAGAAGAAATTGGTAATTCAATACCAGGAGTAGAAAAAACTTTTGCAATGCAAGCAGGACGTGAACTACGCGTAATTGTAAGACCAGAAGAAGTTGATGATTTAGAAAGTTATAAAATTGCAAGAAATATTAAAGACAGAGTAGAAGAAGAAATGCAATATCCTGGAACGATAAGAGTGGTTGTAATTCGTGAAACAAGAGCAGAAGAAATTGCTAAGTAGAGAGTATTCTCTACTTTTTAAATATTTTAAAATAAAGTAATGACTTTTACACTTATTTTTGATAAAATTAAGATAGAAAATATTATAGAAAGGAATAAGTTTTATGGAGCACGATATATATCAAAATTTTAATTACCATACTCATACCAAAAGATGTGGTCATGCTGGCTTATATAATGATGAAGATTATATTTATTATGCTAGAATTAATGGTATAAGAACAATTGGGTTTTCAGAACATGCTCCATTTTCAAATATAGAATTTTCTAATACATTTGATAGAATGATGTTAGAAGAATTTCCTTTATATATAGAAAAAATATCTAAGTTAAAAAAAGAAAACCCTGATATAACAATACTCATAGGTTTAGAATCTGAATATGATAAAGATAAAGAACATTTTTTAAGTGAACTTAGAAGCAGGGTAGAATATATGACACTTAGTCAACATTTTGTAAAGGGTGTGTCAAAGTTAGACAATGAGTCATACCCTTTAGAATATGCAAGTACTATAAGTGATGCATTAGATACAGGACTATTTGACATAGTTGTTGATCCATGTGTTTTCATTAATGTAAGAAATACTTTGACTAGTGAAGAAAAAGTTAAAGTGTTTGATGAAAACGTTATAAAAGCAAGTGAAATAATAACTTCTAAAGCAAGAGAATGGAATATACCTATTGAACTTAATGTTAATAAATATGAGGATAATACATTAATAAAAAAGTTTTATCAAATTGCATCAAAAAATAAAGTAAAAATAATATTAGGAATGGATGTTCATAATCCTAAAGATATGAATAATTTTAGAAAAAAACAAATAGAAACTTTAGAAAATTTAGGTATTTCTTTGAATTTAGTTAAGAGTGATTATAATCCAATTGTAAATAGAATATTAACTCAAAGATTAGATATAGTAAGGAAACTAAGAAGTGGAAAACAAAAAACAATATATACAATGTATGCTAGTAGTCTTCTAAATAAGATACTTGAAAAAATGCCATCATTTGATAACAAAAATGAAGTTTCATATTATTTAACAACTAGTCTAAAGTCATATATAGATGAAATAACTAAAGAAGGAACACTTTTAGATGAAAAAGAATTTAGAAGGATAGAAGAGTTAAATAATTCAAATAAAGATGCTTTTGAAAAATCATTTCATTTACAAAGAATAAAAGAAAACTTAAAAAACACTAATTCTACAATTGGAAACTTAACTAACCTGATTAATCATATAATAGAAAATATTAATTATGCATTAGAAATGGGTGCTAGTAATAAAACTGAATTAACTGATATAGTATTAAAATTAATTGAAATACAAACTACAAAAGATGAAAGTACAAAAAATGTATTAATTAATGAATTATCTCATAAAGAAAGTGATTTAGATGGAAAAAGTAATTCTTCTAAATTAATAAAAACAAATCCAATGTTTGAAAGTGATAAACAAGATAATAATTTATCTTGGAATAATGGATTTATAAACTTATTTACTCTTTTTATAATTCTATCTTTTATAATGGGAGTAGGTGTTGGAATAGCTTATATGCTAATAAAATTATAAAAAAAAGTCACTATTTAATTATAGTGGCTATTTTATTTCAAAAATCATTGGCATAATAAGAGGTCTTCTTCCAGTTGATTCAATAATATAAGTATTTAAATCTAGTATAACTCTATTTTTTAAGTCTGTTAATGAATAATTTGGTTTAGATATCTCACTATTAACAATGCTTCTTACTTTATTTTGAATATTACTTAATAATTCTTGATTATCATTTACTACAACGAATCCTCTAGTTGTAACATTAGGATCTATTACTAGTTGATTTTTAGTAGTATCAATATTTAATATTATAATAAGAACCCCATCTGTACTCATTATCTTTCTATCTCTAATAATAGATGAACCAATATCACCAATTCTTTTACCGTCAACATAAATATCATTAATTGGTATAGATTTTGCTCTTCTAATACCATTTTTACTAATTGCAATCATATCACCATTTCTACAAATAAATGAATGATCTTTATCAATTCCACATTCGCTTGCTAAATCAACAGCACTTTTAAGCATTCTATATTCACCATGAACTGGCATAAAATACTCAGGCTTAAATAATCTAAAAAGTAATTTTAATTCATCTTGCTTAGCATGTCCACTTGTATGAACATTAGCATCATCACTAGTAGTATATACAGTAGCGCCTTTTAAATAAAGTTTATTAATAACTCTATTGATACTCATTGCATTTCCGGGAATTGCACTACTTGAAAATATTACTGTATCATCAGGCATTAACTTAATATTGTTATCAACACCATTTGCTATTCTAGAAAGTGCTGCAAGAGGTTCTCCCTGGCTACCTGTACATAATAAACAAACATTTTCAGGTTTACTTTTATTTGCTTCATCACTTGTAATAAAAATATTTTTATCTTTAATTAAACCACAACTTTTAGCAATTTCTATACTATTAACCATACTTCTTCCAAATACTGCAACTTTTCTATTATTCTTTTGACAAGTATCAATAATATGAACAAGTCTATAAATATTAGATGCAAATGTTGCTAAGATAATTCTTCCTTTACAACTTCTAAAGATATCACTAAGTGCTTCATCAACATCACTTTCACTTGTAGAAAATCCAGGTATAAGAGCATTAGTACTATCACTTAATAATAATTTAACTCCTTCATCTCCAAGATGCGCCATTTTACTTAAATTAGCCATTGGACCAATAGGTGTTAAATCAAATTTAAAGTCTCCAGTTGTAACAATTCTACCATTAGGTGTCATTATACTTATTCCATAACTATCTGGAATTGAGTGTGTAGTTCTAAAAAATTCAATTTCATAATTTTTGAATTTTGGTTTAGTACTTTCATCAAATATAATAATATTACTAAAATTAACATTTTTATCAGCAAGTTTATTCCTGATTAATTCAGCTGCAACCTTAGGTGCATATATAACTGGAATATTAACATGATTAAGTAAATAAGGTATACCTCCAATATGGTCTTCATGTCCATGTGTAATAAGTAGAGCCTTAACTTTACTTTCATTTTCTTTTAAAAATGTATAATCAGCAAGTACATAATCTATTCCTGGTAAATTATCTTCAGGAAACATAACACCTGCATCAATTACTATAATTTCATCATCATGCATAATTGCATACATATTTTTACCGACTTCTCCAAGTCCGCCTAAAGCGAACACAAAAGTCTCACATTCTTGTGTTTTCATAATCATTCCTCCAATTTATTTCTTAAATGAAATATAAGTAACATTTATTATACTACAAAAAAGTCAATTTGTCTAGCATTAGAGATAATCTCATGATATAATCATAAAGGAGGGTTAAATATGGGAATATTTGATAAAATAAAAAATTTAATAAAAAGTGAACCAAAAGAGAGTTTAAATAAATATGAAGAAGGATTAACTAAAACAAGAGAAGATTTTGTAAATAAACTTAATTTATTAGGTATAAAATATACTAAAATAGATGAAAAATTTTATGAAGAATTAGAAGAAATTTTAATAATGGCTGACTTGGGTACTAAAACTACTTTTAAATTTATGGATAAGTTAAGAAAAAGAGTTAAAGAAGAAAATATTATAGACTTTGAATATTTAAAAGAAGTAATAGTTGATGAATTATTTATGATTTATGTAAATGGGGAACAATTAACTAGTAAAATTAATTATAATAAAGATGGATTAACTACAATTTTGTTTATTGGTGTTAATGGGGTAGGTAAAACTACAAGTATTGCTAAATTAGCAAGTGTTATGAAAAAAGATGGAAAGAAAGTAATACTTATAGGAGCAGACACTTATAGAGCAGGTGCAGTTAGTCAGTTAAATGAATGGGCTAGTAGAATTGGAGTAGACTTTTATGGAAGTGATGAAACTGACCCAGCAAGTGTAGTGTTTGATGGCTTATCTAAAGCAAAAGAAATAAGTGCTGATGTTGCATTAATTGATACTGCTGGTAGACTTCAAAATAAAGATAATCTTATGAAAGAGTTAGATAAAATAAAAAGAGTTACTGAAAAAGTAACTGAAAGAAAAATAGATGAAACACTTTTAGTAATAGATGCATCTACTGGACAAAATGGTATTAGTCAAGCAGTTAATTTTAAAAGTATATGTGATATAACTGGTATAATACTTACTAAATTAGATGGTACTGCAAAAGGAGGCATTGTTCTTTCAATTAAAGATGTGGTTGGTATACCAGTAAAATATGTAGGTTTTGGTGAAAAAGAAACAGATTTAATTCCATTTGATATTGAAAACTATATATATGGATTATTTAAGGAGTGGAAGTAGTGGAAAAAGAAGAATTAATTTATGATGGGTATGTTAAAATATATGATGTAACAAAAAATAATAATGGGAAAATAGAAAAGTTTACTAAAGTACAATTAAGAGGTGCTTCTGCTGGAATAGTTATTAATGAAGAAGGAAAGATGGCCTTAGTTACTCAGTATAGACCTATTATAGGAGTTAAAACTTTAGAAGTGCCTGCCGGTACTTTAGATAAAGGTATTTCTCCAAAAGAAATAATAATTGAAGAATTAGATGAAGAATGTGGTATATCTAAAGAAAATATAATAGATATATCTGATGAACCTGTTTTATCTTATAAAATAATTGAAAATATGTCTGATGGAGAAATGCATATATTCTTAATACATGTAAAAACAATGGATACACTTCCTCATGAAGAAGATGATGTAGAAGAAGTTAAGTTTTATACTTTAGATGAAATAGAATATCTTATTAAAAAAAGAGTGGTAACAGACCCTAAAACATTAATAAGTTTCTTCTTATATAAGGATATGATAAAATGAATAATAGAGAAGAATTAATTAATATATATTTAATATATAAAGACTTATTAACAAAGAAACAACAAGATTATTTTAAGTATTATTATTTTGAAGATTTATCCCTTAGTGAAATAAGTGAAAATATGTTAGTTTCTAAAGCATTTGTAGGTAAAACATTAAAACAAATAGAAAATAAATTAAATGATTTAGAGAGTACTTTAAAAATAAATACTTTATATAATAAAATTAAAGAAATAAGTAAAAATACTACTGACAAAGAAACAAAAAAGGAATTAGAAAATTTAATCTAATTCCTTTTTGTTAATTCTTTAACAATTCTTTCTTCGTTTTGATAACTATTTAATATTCTTTTATAATCATCTACTGTAATTTCACCACTTATTAGTTTATTTTCTAAATAATATTCGTTTTTAACTGCATAAGGTACATCACTTACTTCAAAATAATCTTTAAATGTTTGAACATCTTTAATACTAGTTATTAAATCGAATTTTTTATTAACTAACATAATTAATGAATAAAGTGACTCAATTATTTCAATAACTGGTTTAACTACATATGTTTTACCATTTTTATCAATAGTACTTGGTGTATAAATATAATGTACTTCATTATTTATTTTTATCATTTTATAATGATTAGAATTATTATCTTTTATAAAGTTTTTAACAAATAATTTTATTTCTTCTTTACTAAGTTTAGTTTTAACTAATGCTAACTCAAATAATTCGTTATTCTCTTTTACATATAACCCTTCTTTATAGTACCAATTATTATCATTACAAATTAACTTATAAAATTCTAATGAATCACTTTCAATAAATGTATTAATAAGTACACTTTTAAAAGTTGTTATTTTATTTAAGTCATTTTTAATATCATAAAACATATACTCATGGTTAGGATCACTTGCCATAACATTTACATTTTCTTTTTTACTAGGTATATATTCTTTAGTTTTTCTAAAATCCATAATATTTCCTCCCTGTGCACTATATTATATTACAAAATTAAAAAAATATCAAATTTACTTGAAAAGAGTATTCTTTTTTGCTATACTTATATTAGTTTAAGAGTAGAAGGAGGATATATAATATGACTAATAAAATTAATAATATAAAAAGTTATATTTCTTTCTCTTTGGTACAAAATAAAGTACTAAGTAAGGAGTGTTATCTTCTAGCTAACTTAAATAATAAAACTAATAAAATTATATGGATA
>FR902218.1 GCA_000438415.1 Clostridium sp. CAG:628 | reverse complement strand
ATACGTACTTGTTCGACTACCGTGTAAGCCTTACTTATACCGTGCGTCCAGTCCTATCTCTTAAATCATGTATCAAATATGGTACAGGAGATGGATCTTCAACTAACCCATATACAATTTTGGAAACTGAAAGTGGATGCTAATAGAATAAATTGGAATAATTTTTAAGAAATAAGTAATTTAATCTTTTTAAGTTACTTATTTTTTGGTACAATATTAAAAGAGGATGTGAAATATGAAACGTGCAATATTAATTGATGGGAATAATTTGTTATTTAGAAGTTATTATGCTACTGCTTATAGTGGAAATTTAATGAAGAATAGTAAAGATTTTCCTACAAATGCTTTATTTGGTTTTGTTAATATGATTAATAAAATTATGAATGAAGAGAAGCCTGAATATGTAGTAGTAGCTTTTGATAAAGGGAAAAACTTTAGACATGAAGAGTATGCTGAATATAAATCCGGAAGAATTGAAACACCAAAAGACTTATTAAAGCAATTTCCAATTGCTTATGATATACTTGATGCAATGGGAATAGTTAGTTTAGGAGTAGATAATTATGAAGCAGATGATATAATTGGTACATTTGCTAGAATGGCTGATGAAGATGATATGTATGATGCAACTATAGTTAGTAGTGATAAGGATTTACTTCAGTTAATTAGTCATGATGTAAATGTAAAACTTCTTAAACAAAAAGATTATATATTAATGAATGAACAAGTATTTTTTGATACATATGGATTAAAGCCTATTAGAATGATAGATTTAAAGGCACTTATGGGGGATGCATCAGATAATATTCCTGGGGTTAAGGGAATAGGTGAAAAGACTGCACTTAATTTATTACATGAATATGATACTATTGAGAACTTATATGATAATATAGATAGTGTTAAAGGTAAAACTAAAGATAAGTTAATTGAAGGAAAAGAAAGTGCTTATTTTAGTAAAAAAATTGCTACTATATATAAAGAAGTTCCTGTTAATATGAGTTTTAATGATATTAAATTAAAAGATAGAAATTTAACTAAGTTAAAGAATATTTATAAAGATTTAGAGTTTTTTAGTATGCTTAAAAAATTAGATAGTGAAGTGATTAATAATCCTAGAAAAGAAGTAAGTTATATATTAGTTAATAACAAATTGAATATAAGTAAACCATTTTCTTTCTATTTAGAAGTTAGTAATGAAAACTATCATACTGCTAAGTTTGTAGGGTTATCTATATATGATGGAGAGAATACTTATATACTTAGTGAAGATGCGGTTATTATGAATAAAGATATATTTAGTTATGCAGATAGTACTTATGATTTAAAGAAGAGTATATGTTTTTTAAGAAGATATGGTATAGTACTTAATAATTGTAAATTTGATAATATGATAGCAACATATTTACTTAATTATAATGTTAAAGATGATATTTCTTATATTGCTAATACTTGTGGATATGATATTCCTTTTTATGATAGTATAGTTAAGAATGATAGTGTTATAGTAAGTAATGAACAACTTTATAGTATTTTATCTAGTAAGAGTAAGTATATTTATGAAACTAAAAGTAAATATATTAATGAACTTGTTAATGAAGAAATGATTAATTTGTTTAATGATATAGAAATGCCTTTAGTAAATGTTTTAGCGAGTATGGAGATAAATGGTATAAGGGCTAGTAGTGAAGTAATAGATGAGTTACATGATTCTTTAGAAAGAAGGCTTAGTAATTTAACTAAGGAAATTTATGGATATGCTGGATGTGAATTTAATATACAAAGTGCTAAACAAATGGGTGAAGTTTTATTTGAAAAGTTAGATTTACCTCATGGAAAGAAAAAAGGAAAAAATGGGTATTCAACTGATCATGATACTCTTATAAAATATTATGATATGCATCCAATTATTAAGTGTATTTTAGAATATAGAAATTTATATAAGCTAATGAGTGGATATACTGATAAATTAAAGAGTTATATATTAGAAGATGGAAAAATACATACAATATATAAGCAAGCTATTACTAGAACTGGAAGACTTTCTAGTGTACTTCCTAATTTACAAAATATTCCTATAAGAAGTGAAGAGGGTAGAATTATTAGAAAGGCTTTTGTACCAGAAGAAGGGTGTGTTTTATTAGATGCAGATTATTCTCAAATAGAACTGCGTTTAATGGCACATATTTCTAAAGATGAGAATATGATTAATGCTTTTAATACTGGAGAAGATATACATACTAAAGTAGCAAGTGATGTGTTTGATGTACCAATTAATGAAGTGACTAAGGAACAAAGAAGAACTGCAAAGGCTGTTATTTTTGGTATAGTTTATGGTATTAGTGGTTTTGGACTTGGAGAAAATTTACATTTAGCTCCTAAAGAGGCTAAAATATATATAGATAAGTATTTAATGATGTATCCTAAAGTAAAAGAGTATATGGATAATATTGTTAGTTTTGCTAAAGAACATGGATATGTTAGAACTTTGTTTGGAAGAAAAAGAGTAATAGATGAGTTAAAGAATACTAATTATATTATTAGAAAAAGTGGAGAGAGAATTGCATTAAATACGCCTTTACAAGGGACTGGGGCTGATATTATAAAGAAGGCTATGATAGAAATTGATAAAGAACTAACAAGAAGAAACTTAAATAGTAAGATGTTAGTACAGGTTCATGATGAACTAGTGTTTAGTGTACCTAAGAATGAACTTGAAGTAACTAAAGAATTAGTAACAAATATTATGGAAAATACATACACTTTATTAGTACCACTTAAGGTTGAAAGTGATATTGGTGATAATTGGTATGATGCTAAATAAATTGTTTAGTTAAATATGACATTCCGAATATTCCTGCAAATGCAAGAAAATTCGGAATGAATAAATTCATATAAAATGAATGGAGAGAAATATGAGTTCTAAAATATTATTAAAAAGTTTAATTGTTAATTTATTTCTTACAATAGTTAAGTTTATTGGAAGTGTACTAGGTAATTCTAAAACACTTATATCAGATGCTGTACATTCTTTTAGTGATATGTCAACTGATATTATAGGTCTTATAGGAGATAAACTTTCTAGTAAGAAACCAGATAAAGAACATCCTTATGGACATGGTAGAATAGAATATTTAACTAGTATTATAATGAGTTTCTTTATTATTTGGCTTGGACTTAGTATTATGGTTACTTCATTTAATGGAAAAGTAAAAGTACCTAATAAAAGTGCTTTAGTGGTTATTGGAATAACTATTGTTATTAAATTTATATTAAGTACTTATTTACTAAAAAAAGGAAAAGAAATGGGTAGTAATATTATACTCGCAAATGGAGTAGAGAGTAGATATGATATGTATAATTCTATTTTAGGGTTTGTATTTATTCTTATTTCTTTCTTAGGAAGTGATAATAAGTATTTTAAATATGCTGATATTATTGGAAGTGTAGTTATTGCTTTTATGAGTATTAAAGTAGGAATAGAAATACTTCTTAAAAATGTTAGTAGTATTTTAGGAGAAGTGGAAACTGATAATAGTAAAATAAATTCTGTTAAAGAAATTATTAAAAGTAATTTATATAAGATAAGAAGAGTTACTTTAATTAAGTATGGACACTACTATGATGCTATAATAGATTTGATTTTAAAAAATAATATTAATATTAATGAAGTTTATAAGTTAGAACAAAGTATTAAGAAAGAATTAAAAAGAAGTGATATGAGTATTAGGTATGTTACTGTTAACTTTAAACCTAAAAATACAAAAAATGTAGAGTAAAGTTCTACATTTTTTATATTACTTTAGTGTGTTCTTTAATTTCACTATTAAAGATACTTTTGTCATTAGTAATTATACTATATAAATAACTTGCTTTTAGTTCAGTATTCATTACTTCTTTTTCAAATTTATTACATACTTTAATATTTATATCTTTTTTTATTTTAGAATAATATTTTTTTCCATTCTTACTTAAACCTAATATTTTAATATAAGATAATTCTTTATTACTTGCTTCTTCTTTAGTTAATCCAACAAATATATTTATAAGTATTCTATTTACTTTGTTTATGGTAACTCTTTTATTAGATATATATTTTACTAAATCATCATAGTTATCACACTTTATAACACCTTCATATATTCTGTTTTCTATTCCTTCATCTATTAAATGATACTTGTTAAGAGAATTTTTTTCACTTATTACTTTGTATTTTATTAAATTAAATAGTTTTTCATAGTCAACTTTTTTAATATATGGTGTAACATTATTAGGAACATATTCTTTAATAGATTCATTTTTATTTAAAAACTCTCTTATTTCGTAAGCACTTATTATATTACTTTTTTTAGTATTAGTTTTAAAATTATTAGTTCTTTTAATACTTATTGGTTTAATATTATATTTATTTTTAAGTATTTCTTTTATATAGCTTACTCCTAAAATATCATTACTTTCTTTGATTTTTATTCCAGTTAGTTCGTATATACTTTTTCCAATACTACTAGGATAGTTATAACCTTTACTCATATAATCTTTAACTAATGAGTCAAATTTTTTGTTATCTATTTGTACGCTGCTGGCAAGTGATAATAAGTCTATGTTATTTGTTTCACTACCAAATACTAATTTTTCTATTTTAAATTCATTTAACATTTTTAATGCAGCATAACTAAATATATCACTTGATTGATTACTATATATAAAAGGTATTTCTAGAACTATATCTATACCATTATTAATAGCTATATTAGTTTTATTCCATTTATCAAGTACACTTATTTCTCCTCTCATTGTATAGTTACCACTCATTGCAACTATTATAACTGAGTCGGGATACATTTCTTTTATTTTCTTTATTTGATATAAGTGTCCATTATGAAATGGATTATATTCAGTTACAATACCTATTATTTGCATAAAATCACCTGTACATATTTTATCAAAAAAAAATTATTTTGAAAAGTACTTGATGTTTTTTGTGTTTTTTGGTATACTTTTATTAGTTTAAGAGTAGAAGGAGGATAATTTTATGACTAATAATTATGTAAATAAATTAAGTTATATAT
>FR902217.1 GCA_000438415.1 Clostridium sp. CAG:628 | reverse complement strand
TATCCACATTCAAAAATAATAACAGAAAAAGATATTTGTTTAGAAGAATATATAGATTTTTTGAAAGATTTTATATATCCAAATAAGCCTTTAATTTATGAAGAATATAAGATATTTTTCATTCCTTATAAAGAAGAAAGTATTAGTTTAGAGGTGGAGGAAAATTATAATATTTCTGGAAACAATGTTGATGGATTTATTTTAACTATCAAAGGATAAAAATAATGAGTAAAAAAATAAATATTGATATATGGAGATTTATAGTATCGTTCTTGATTGTTGCTATACATATTTCACCATTTGCCAAAATTAGTCCTGAATTTGATTTCTTCTTTACAAGAATATTAGGAAGAATAGCAGTTCCTTTATTTCTAATGATAACTGGATATTATATATTAGACAGGGCTTTAAAAGATAAACAAGTTTTAGCTGACTATACAAAGAAAATACTAAAAATTTATCTTCTTTGCATATTACTTTATTTACCAATAAATATTTATATGGGTAGTTTTAAGAACATTGATATTATTACAATATTAAAAGATTTTTTTATAAATGGAACATTATATCATTTATGGTATTTTCCAGCACTTATTGTTGGAGTGTGGATTACATATTATTTAGTTAAAAAATTAGGACGAAAAAAGACTTTAATTGCAACGATATTATTATACATAATAGGTGTGTTTGGAGATAGTTATTATGGCATAACTATTATGAATCAGATTACAAAAAATATATATGAATTAATTTTTAATATTTTTGATTATACGAGAAATGGTTTATTCTATGTACCAATATTTATATGTTTAGGACATATTATAAAGGCAGGCACAAGAAAAACCACAAAGTTTGATTTATTGTATGCTTTATTATTCTTTATTCTTATGAGTGTGGAAGGAAGTATTTTACATTATTATAATTTACAAAGACACGATAGTATGTATTTATTTTTACTTCCGCTTATGTACTTCTTGTTTTGCTGTTTAATGGATCATAGTAAAACATCAAATAAGAAAATAAGAAATATTGCAACATATATTTATATTTTCCACCCACTTTTTATTGTAGGAATTAGGTTTGTTTCTGGCATTATTGGAATGGATAAAATATTTGTTGAAAATAATTTAATACTTTATCTGTTGGTTTGTATAACAACAACAATATTTGCCTTTTTAATAGAAAAAATAAAGGAAGTAGTAAAAAATGAAAGAAAATAATTTGTTAAAAGACAGAGCATGGATTGAAATTGATTTAGACAATTTAGTAAATAATATAGGCGAAATAAAAAAAATAATTTCTCCAAAGACAAAGATAATGGCAGTTGTAAAAGCAAATGCTTATGGACACGGGGCATTATTAACAGCAAGAAAATTATCAGAAATTGGTATAACTGATTTTGCAGTGGCTACATTAGAAGAAGGTATATATTTAAGAAAAAATAATATACAAGGTAATATCTTAATATTAGGTTTTACTAATTTTGATGATTTAAAATATGTTATGAAATATGATTTAATTCAAACTATTATAGACTATGATTATTCTGAAAAGATAAAAGAGTTAAATTTTAATGAAAAGTTAAAATGCCATATAAAAATAAATACTGGTATGAATAGATTAGGAGAAAAATATAATCATTTAGATAAATTATATAAGATTTACGAAAATGAAAAATTAAATATTTTAGGAACATTTAGTCATTTATGCGTTGCAGATTCTAACACAAAAGAAGATATTGATTTTACTAACCG
>FR902216.1:1077-3957 GCA_000438415.1 Clostridium sp. CAG:628 | reverse complement strand
TTTTATTAATGTCTACTTTAAGGGGTGCATTTCAAAATAAGGTGATCTTTTTTGTAAAGTTATATTTAATTGATTGATTTGTATTTATTTTTATGATATATTTATTTTAGAAAGTAGGTACAAAATGAAAAAAATAATAATATTATTAATATCTCTATTTATAATAACTGGATGTACAAAAAATACAAATGAATTAGTAATGGTCACAGAAGCAGGATTTGCTCCTTATGAATATTATGAGGGTGGAGAAATTGTTGGAGTAGACGTGGACATTGCTAAATATATTGCTTCATCATTAAATAAAAAACTTGTAATAAAAGATGTGAGTTTTGATTCTATTATAAATGAAGTAAAATCTGGAAAAGCAGACTTTGGAGCAGCAGGAATAAGTTATACTCCTGAAAGAAGTCAAGAAGTAGATTTTAGTATAAATTATTCTACAAGTAAGCAAGTTATTATTGTAAAAAGTAGTAGCAGTATAAAAGGACCAAGTGACATAAATAACAAGAAATTGGGTGTACAACTAGGTAGTATAGCAGATACTTATTTAACTAAGAATTATAAAAATAGTACTATTACTAGACAAAAGAAATATTTAACTTTAGTAGAAGACTTAAAAAGTGATAAAGTAGATGCTATTGTTATGGATTTATTACCTGCTAAGGAAATAATAAAAGTTAATAAGGGTTTAATTATATTAGATGAAGAATTAACACATGATGAGTATGGGATGATAGTTAAAAAAGGTAATGAAGAATTATTAAGTAGTATTAATAAGTGTTTAGAAGAATTAAAAAGTAGTGGAAAAATAGACGAATATATTATAAATCATACAAAGTAGGTGTGTTATGAAAGAAATGATATATAAAACTTTAATATTAGATGATAGATATAAATATATCTTAGAAGGCTTATTAAATACAATAGTAATGGCCTTTTTTGCGGTTATTATAGGTATTATATTAGGGTTAATAGTTTCAATAATAAGAAATGATTATGAAGTAAATAAAAAACATAAAATATTAAATTTTATTAGTAAAATGTATGTAGAAATAATAAGAGGCACTCCAGTTATATTACAACTTATGATAATATATTATGTAATATTTAAAAGTGTTAATATAAATATAATATTAGTAGGAATAATAGCATTTGGAATAAATTCTGGTGCTTATGTAAGTGAAATAATAAGAAGTGGAATAAAAAGTATAGATAAAGGTCAAATGGAAGCGGGACTTAGTTTAGGACTTAAATATAAACAGGTAATGAAATTAATTGTACTTCCAGAGGCTTTTAAAAATATTTTACCATCACTAGGAAACGAGTTTATAACATTATTAAAAGAAACATCAGTAGGAGCATATATTGGTATAATTGAGTTAACCAAGTCAGGAGACATAATAGCATCTAGAACATATGATTACTTCTTCCCATTAATCATAGTAGCGCTTGTTTATCTAATATTAACACTTAGTTTATCTAAGATGGTTAATGCAATGGAAAGGAGACTTAATAATGTTAGAAGTTAAAGGTCTTACTAAAAGTTTTGGAAGTTTAAAAGTATTGAAAGGTATTAGTTTCAAAGTAGATAAAGGAGAAGTATTAGTTATAGTAGGACCAAGTGGATGTGGGAAAAGTACACTTTTAAGATGCTTAAATTTATTAGAAAAAGCAGATACTGGTAGTATTAAGTTTCAAAGAGTAGATATAACTAAAAAGAATATAAATGTTAATCACGTAAGAGAAAAAATGGGTATGGTTTTTCAAAACTTTAATTTATTTCCTCATTTAACTGTTTTAGAAAATCTTACTCTTGCACCAACTACATTAAAACTTATGTCCAAAGAAAGTGCTAACAAAGAAGCACATAAGTTATTAGAGAGTATTGGTTTACTTGATAAAAAAGATGAATACCCAGATAACTTAAGCGGTGGACAAAAACAAAGGGTAGCAATAATAAGAAGTTTAATAATGAAACCGAAAATAATGCTTTTTGATGAACCAACTAGTGCATTAGATCCTGAAATGGTTAGTGAAGTATTTGATTTAATTAAAAAGTTAGCAAGTTCTGGAATGACTCTAATAATAGTAAGTCATGAAATGAGGTTTATTACTGAGGTATCTAATCATGTAATATTTTTAGATGATGGTAATATAATTTTTGATGAAACAAAAGAAGAAATGAAGATAACTAAAAATAAACGAATAAAAGATTTTTTAAAAAGTCATAAAAAGTAAATAAGGTACTTTAAAGAAGTACTTTTTTTATAATAATTTTTTTTATAAATTACATCTGTCTTTTATCGATTTACAATTATAGAAAGATTATTGATTTTCTGAAAACAATAGATATTTTACCGATATCGAAAGAAAATTTTGTTAAATTAAAGGGGACAAAAATTTAGATAAGGTTATTAAAAATATTGAAAAACTTGATATAGATTAGAAACAATATAATTTGATTAAAAGTTCAAATAATTACCCAGTACTATAACAATCAATATCAGGTATATATAAAATAGCTAACAAATTATTTGCAGGTATTACAGTTTCATTACTATTATTCTTATGGATGAATGCTAGAAAAAAAGAAATTGCAATTTTACTTTCATTAGGAATTTCAAAAGCTAAAATATTCGGACAATTTGTTATTGAACTAGTATTTGTATCAATCCCAGCATTTATAGGATCATACTTTCTAGCTGTTTATACAGCAAGTATGATTGGAAATAACATATTAAGTAAAGTCACTGGTACTATAGCAAAACAAATTGCTAAACAAGGAGCCTCTAGTCAACTTGGAGGTGGAGCTGAAGTAGATGGATTTAATAAAACACTAACAAGTTTAGAAATTAATATATCCCCAAAATTAATGATATA
>FR902216.1:0-1032 GCA_000438415.1 Clostridium sp. CAG:628 | reverse complement strand
GTTTTATTAATATCTTCATCTAGTAGTTTAAAGAAGAGTCCAAGAGAATTATTAATTGATACAAAGTAATTAATAATATAGTTATAATTTAATCTTTGTAAAAAGTATTAATTTTTTTATTGATTTCTGTAAAAGTATGATATAATTTAAATATAGAGAGGAGAGTTATGAAAAAACAAAATTTTTTAATTATAGGATTGATATTATTAGCAATTATAGCATTTATAACATTTATAGTAGTGTCAGGTAGTGGTGACAAAGGTAGTTTTAATACAACGAAAGATATAAAAAACTTAATTAATACCATAAATAAAGATAATAAAGATATTTTACCTGAACTTGAAACTATGAAAATAAATGTGAAGAATATTGATGAAGTTACTAGCTATACTGGTTTAAAAACAAATGATGGAATTGAATCAATTACTGTATCAGTACCAGTGATGACCTCACAAGCTTATTCAGTGGCTATTGTTAAAGTTAAAGATAATGTAGATGTAGAAAAAATTAAACAAGAAATGCTAGATAATATTGATATGAGACGTTGGATTTGTGTTTCTGCAGAACAACTATATATCACAAATAGTGGTAATTTAATATTCTCTGTAATGGCTGATAAAGATATTGCTGAAACTATATATAATGATTTTAAGAAATATGTAAATAATAATATTGGAAAAGAATTAGAAAAATCAAATGATGAAGAAAATATAGAACTTCCACCAGAAATGCCAGCAGCAGAATAACGAAGCACCTTTAAGGTGCCTTTTTAAAAGGAGGATAAAATGTTATTTACTAGTATTAGTTTTTTATATTATTTTTTACCAGTGTTAATTCTTATATATTTTCTAACACCTAAAAAGTATAAGAATATTATTTTATTAATTGCTTCTTTAGTATTTTATTTTTACGGAGAGCCTAAATATGTTTTTTTAATGATTATAGAAATTATTATTGCTTATATAGGGGCTATTTTAATTGATAAATATAAAAATCAAAGTAAAAATATATTAATAACAACTATATTTATAC
>FR902215.1 GCA_000438415.1 Clostridium sp. CAG:628 | reverse complement strand
TATACTGCTGTTGTACTTAGGTATTTACCATAATTTGTATTCAAATTATCTTTATACCAGTTATCTATTATTGTTTTTATTGTACTGTTAGTTGTATTTTCTCTAGCATTTGCAACACTTCCTAAATTTCCATACATATAACTTACATATGCTATATTATTATAACTACTATTAAATGCTGATGTTCCTATATATGCGTCTGTTGCTGTAGTACTTGTTCCATGATATAAAAGTCTTACTCCACCATCTGAGTTTGTTCTTATTATTCTCCAGTATATGTCTTGATTACTTGCATTCTTTCCGAACTTTACCCAGTTATCTGTTGCATTCCCTGCAAAATAATATACTGTTTTACTGTCTTCAGTAGAAGTATATAATGTTTTTGTATTGTCCGTTGTTAATACTGAGCTAAAGCTTGTTCTTGCTCCGGGTCTTGTTGATTTATCTGCTAAAATTTTTTCATATAATGTTGGTAAATTAGATTTAAATGTTATACTACAAGTCTTATTACTTGTTATATTACTTATTGTGTATGTGTTACCAGAAAGTGTTCCACCACATGTATTTGTTTCTAATTCAGCTTTAAAGCCTGAATTTGGTGTTACTGTAAATAATGCACTTCCACCACTTCCTACTGCTTGACTAGTCGGAGACACTGTTCCATTTGAAGAAGTTAATGTAACAATATAACCATCAGTAAAATCTATTGTACAATAATCTGGAACTTTTATACTAGTAAATGTTAAATAATTATTATCATAATCCCAAATAGTTGTAGACCCATTTTTACATGTTACATTTTTAACTACATTAGTAGTTAAAAGTTCAGCATATGTTTTTGTTGTACTTTCTCCATTTAAAGTATATGCAACTAAATTTATATCACTTGATGGTGTTAATGTGTATGGATCTTCACTTGATCCACTTCCACTTGTTTGTACTTCTGTTTTTATATATACTACTGGTTTTAAATTTGAACTTGTTACTCCTTCATTTATTCCATTATCTGTTACTTCATTAAATCCATTTTCTGTTTTTAATAAAAATGGATTTAAACTTTTTAAATATGAATTATTACCACCTATTTGATTAAATTCATAATTTGTTAGTATTCCTATATTTGTATAATCACTTGTATTACATATATTACTAAAACAATTAAATTTATTAGTACTTAAAATAATACTTTTATTATCTGTAAGTGTATTATAAAAATCATCTAAATTAGTTACAGTATCTACTTTTATCATCTTAGTTACTGTTTCTCCATCTATTATATATGACCCTAGTATTCTCCATATGTTTTTTGTTTTATCTTCATTTATTGGATACTGTACATAGTTTTTAATATTGTCTCCTCCATACAAACAAGTACTACTTTCACTTGTTAC
>FR902214.1 GCA_000438415.1 Clostridium sp. CAG:628 | reverse complement strand
ACAATATTAATTATAAAATATTTTTTTAATTTTATCAAGTATAGTTAACTAAATTTTACAAAAACTAAGGTAGAATTTATTCTACCATAGTAAATAACTAAAATTTAACATCAACATTTTCTTTTTCTTCTTCACTAGTTTTAAAATAATACTCTTCTTTAAAACCAAATAAACTACTAACTATATTAGCTGGAAATACTTCTATACTATTCATATATTTAAGTACACTATCATTATATTCTTTTCTACTAATAGATATCTTATCTTCTATTTCACTCAAATTATCTATTAACTTATTAAAACTCTTATCACCCTTTAAATCAGGATACTTTTCATTAAGTAAGAATATACTACTTAACTCATTATCTAATTCATTATTAGATTCAATTTCTTCCTTCCTATTACTAGCATTAACTACTTTTTCTCTAGCCTTAGTAACATTAATTAAAGTAGCATTCTCATGTTTTGTATACCCTTTAACACTATTAACTATATTAGGTATCAAGTCACTTCTTTGTTTTAATAATACATCAATATCACTCCAATTAGAATCAACCCTATTATTTAATTTAGTTAATTTATTATAAACTTTAACAACATAGATAATAGGAATAACTACTAATATAATACTAAGTATACTAAGTAGTACTCCAATAATTTTATTAACTGTATTAGTATAATTTTGATTATCTATCTTACTAATTTCTTTATTCTTACTAATACTTAAAGAATCAAGTTCATTACTCTTATTAATATCATTATTCTTAATTAAAGAATTCTTCTTTATAACATGAGGACTAACTTCACTATTCTTACTAGTCTCTAATTTTTTAATTTCATCATTTTTTTCTTTTAATATATTATCTTTTTCTTTTTCTAAACTCTTTAATTCTTCCCCTATACTATAATATATATCACTAAATCCACTTTTAAAAAACTCTTTATTTTGTCTAACCTTAGCATCATTTATTTTACTAACAATATCACTCTCTTTAGTTTTATAGTTATTTTCTACTTCACTAACTAAATTACTATATTTAACATTAACTTCTTCTATAAGTGGATCATAAGTATTATTAACTTCTTCATCTAACTTAATATACTTATCATTTATTTCACTCTCTAATTTAGTATATTTATTATTTATCCCATCAATAAGTTTGCTCTTTTCTTCAAAAGTTAACTCTTTATAACTACTAGCCTTACTTATCTTACTAATACCAGGTATTAATAAAAAATAAATAGAAACAAATATAACAACCAAATAAAATATAATACCCCCAGTTATTAATTTAACTTTATTTTTCATAAATCACCTATCCTCGAATTAATTATATCAAATTATAATAAAGAAAAAAAGCCTTTCGGCTTATTTTGTTCTCTTTAATGATTTATCCATATTAATAATAGACATAACTAGATCTAAATTTTCTTCTGGAACAGTAACTATATCATATTCCCAAGCATACATACTTTCTAAATCACTATTATCAAAAACTTTTAAAGTAGTCTCTTTTAAATTAGCAATAATTTGATTTCTACCAAATATCATAGATAATTTAGAATATAAATTAGTTCTAGTCCCAACATTTCTTACATGTTCTATTTTAACTAAATCATTTATTTTAATTAATTGATATTTATCTAATTCAACTATACTCATTATATGTTCCCCCTTCCAAGTAATTAAAATTATACCATATTTTGTACAATAAGTCAAATCTTTTTCTTTAAAGTTAAAGTATTCCCTTCTAACTCATCACTTATCATACTAGATATTTCATTTCTTAAATCACACATTTCTTTAACTTCACTCTTTGTATCTAACAATGTTATAACATTACTAATAATCATATCTAAATCAGTACTATATTTAATCAAACTATAATCTTTATTTACAAGAGTTAAATTATTATCATCTTTCATACTACTAATATATAAATCCATCTTACTTAAAAGTAATCTTCTATAATACATCTCACTTTCATTATCTAACTTACTTATCAAATAATTAACTTTCTTAGTTTTATCAACTATTTCCTTTTTAACATTATTTATCTCTTTTTCAATTTTGTTTTCATTATTAATTTCTATTAATCTTTTTATATTACTTTCCTTTTGAGCATCTTCTAAATATTTTTTATTACTATAACGATACATTGTATTAGTTACAAATGAATGAATAAAAGGACAAGTCTGACCAATTTTATAACCAATTAATAATGGTATAAAAGCCTTTAAAAAAGTATAAAAAGTGCTAATTAATGGATTAAATGGCAAAGTAATACAAGTACTCAAGATTAAAAGTAATAAACTTGCTCTAAAAACTCCTCTAACCAACCATCCTTTAGTAGGATCAACCGACTTATAAAAATCATCAACATGAGTAGAATTTTTATATCTTACTTTAATCTTTTTATTCTCTATATTAAGTTTTCTAAACTCATCAAAAGCATATTTATTATATTCATCATTATCATCAAAAAAAATTTCTGTACGACTTTGATTTGGAATAGAATCACTAGCAATAATACAAACACAATTATCTCTTATAGTAATTTCTTTTACCAAATTATATTTTATTCTTTTTCTTATTAGTTTTAAAAATTTATTAAATCTAATTGGCCTTTTAAATCTAAATACTGAATCTCTATCATCAAAAATACATTTAATTATACTTTCACCATAATCCCAACTTTTTGAATAAAAAGTTTTATAATCAATTAATCCTTTAGAAAATTTCAAACAACAATACATATTTAATTTACCCCCTCAAAACTAATTTATTTCCTTTAAATTAATAAATTAGCCTAATTTAGTTTAAAAAATCTTGTTAATAAATTTTTACACTAGTTTTTTTCTAAATTCAAGACAATATATTACCATATAAAGAATAACAAGTCAAATAAAAAGTACTATTTAAAGTACTATTTTAATCTTTTAACTTTTATATCATTAATTATACTATTTACATAGTCTAATTGATTTTCCATCACTGTTATCACATCATATTCATACTTATATAAATCATCTAAACAAGAATCTATATCTGTTGAACAACTTTTATAAAAAACACTTCTATCTAAGTTAGTAATAAATTGATTACTTTTAAGCTTTCTATTTAATAATCTAAAATATAAACCACTTTCTATTCCAATATCTTTAACATGCTCTACTAAAGAGACTTCTTTTATTTTAGAAAATTTATCAAAACTTAATTCAACATATTTCATAAATACCCCCTATTATAAAAATAATGGCGTTCCCGAGAGGATTTGAACCTCCGACCTACCCCTTAGGAGGGGGTTGCTCTTCCAGCTGAGCTACGAGAACACCTAAGTTAATTATACCACAAATAAAATAAAAATACACTATAAAATAAAAAACCTAAGTTAAATCCACCTAGGTATGTAAATATTTCTAGTTATAGTATCTTTATAATCCTCAAAATAAAGTATTAACTTATTCATAATATATTCTACTACATTACTAACTCCTCTAGATATAGTTAACTTACTTAATCTAGAACACATCTCACTTTTAAAACTATTATCAGTAACAAACTTATACATTATGTTATCAATAATAACCATCTTTTCTCTTTCTCTTGAAGTAATATTCTCCATATTAAAAATATAATCTTTATATAAATTTATCATATTATGTGTTACTTTATCATCATTATAAACTTCATTATTTACAATAGTATAATAATTCTTACAAATACTTACAACACTTTTATTCTTATTAAAACTATTCATTCTTTTTACTCCTCTACTATATATTTAGATTATATGAAAAAATTAAACATATTTCAAGAATAAATTTTGTTCGCTTGTGCAATATATTACACTTTTTATAAAGAAAAGTACGATTTCTCGTACTAAAATATTTTTATTAAAATAATCTAAATATATCATTAAATGTTACATAAATCATAAGTATTATTAAAAGTATTGCACATATATTATTTAGAGTAGTCTCTACTTTAGGGTTTAACTTTTTACCTTTAATTTTCTCAATAACTAGTAGTAATAGTCTTCCACCATCAAAAACAGGAATAGGTATAAAATTAATTACTGCAACATTAATACTCAAATAAGCAGTTAAATATATTAAACTAACTAGCCCACTTTCTTTAACATTATCAATAACACTAAATACTCCAATTGGACCACTTAAGTTTTCAGCACCAACCTTACCAGTAAAAAGTTTACCTAATATATTAAATGCACTAAGAGTATTTTTATAAGTTCCTACAAAACCATATTTGAGAGCATTAACAAACCCTTTTTCTTTTCTTGTACTAGAACTAAAACCAAACTCTTTTGTCTTTTCCCCATCTACTTCTTTATATGTAGGACTAACATTAATAGTTAACTCTTCACCATTTCTATTTACTAAAAATGTATAAGTTTCTAAATCTTTCCCAAACTTAGTTTCAAGAAGTACATCATCCCAAGAATTAACACTCTTATCATTTATCTTCAAAATAAGATCATTTTCCTTAAGTCCACCAAGTTCAGCAGCACTTCCTTCTAAAACATTACCTAAATAAGGACTAGTTACAGGACTACCATAAATAAGACCATTTATAAAAAGTAATATAATTGATAAAATGAAATTAAATACTATACCCATTACAAGAACAGCAAATCTTTTAAATCCACTTTTATTTTCTAATACTTCACTTTCTTTAACACCTTCACAAGTTTCCATAGTACTAGCAATTGCATTAAACCCACCAAGTGGTAAAAGTCTTAAACTATATATTGTAGGATCATTTTTTCTTTTAAAACTAAATATTTTAGGCCCCATACCTATTGCAAACTCATAAACATGAACCCCACTTTTTTTAGCAGCAATAAAATGTCCTAGTTCATGAACAAATACTATTAAACCTAATATAATAATTAAAATAACTAATGTTAACAAAAAATTCATATTCTCTCCTTTATAAAAATTTACTCAAATAACTAAATGCTAAAATAACAAATAATATACTATCAAGTCTATCTAATACTCCACCATGTCCAGGCATAATATTACCATAATCTTTAATACCAAAGTGTCTTTTAATACTACTAAACACAAGGTCTCCTAATGCTCCTATTATGCTTAATAATATAGTTATAAGTATTAATAACAAAATACTTTCTTCACCTACTAAAAAGTGATAAAATAACGTACTAACTATTGTAGAAATAGCAAGTCCTCCAACAAATCCTTCCCACGTCTTATTAGGACTAACACTAGGACACATCTTATGTTTACCAAACTTTCTACCAACAAAATAAGCAAAAGTATCACTCATTATTGTAATTAATAATAAATAGATAAATATATATAAATCCATCATTCTTATAGTAACAAAATTATTGAATGCTACACCTAAAAATATAATACTTCCAAACAAAAATGTAGCATCACTTATATCATATTCCTTTTTCTTATTAAAAAATACAATAGGCATAATAGTTAATAAAATTATAAATATAAGTAAATCACTTAAAGTATACGATAATCTTTTATGACCCCATTCATACATCATAATAAGTACAAAAAGTACTACCCCTATCATCTTCATAACAACAGGTATCTTTTTTTCCTTCTCTTTAGCATTAATTAGTTCCATAAAACCAATTAATCCAAGTATAGAAGCACCTATAAAGAAAGGTAACTTTCCTATTATAACAATAGGTGTACAAATAATTATTGCTACTATTGCACTAATTATTCTTTGTTTCATATTATCACATCCTTACTCACAAATTAATTATATCATAACGAATATAAACTTAAAAGAAAAAACTAGTTTTTAATTATATTAACTTGATATAGATTTTCTTATTCATATATTCACCTACAATTCAATAATTTCTATATTATCATTCTCTTCTTGTTTCTTAATTTCATCTAAGTTATCACTAATAAACCTACTAGGTTTCTTAATATCTTCAGTTACTATAACAGGCTCTACTTTTTCTATTTTTTTTTCTTTATCATCATTTAATAATATTTCTTTATATTTAATTTTATTAGCCTTAAATACCGGTGCTTCAGGTATTTCTTCTATTTCACTTTTAAATACATTATCTACTTTAGGAGTACTTTCACTTTCACTATTTAATAAATCAATTTGACTTTCAGTAAGTAAATTAATAGTTTCTTTTTTTAAATCTTCTTGTTCTATTTCATCACTACTTCTATTATCTAAGTTACCACTAAAATTAAGTATAGGTAAAAACACAATTGGTAAAAATATAAGCCCAAATGCAAAATTTTTTGTTGTATGAAAAACTATACTTAACCTATATAACATAATATATATAACTAGTATATTGACTACAGGAAACAAAAGAAGTATAAAGTAAAACCTATTCATATTAACAATATCTAAAAATATAATTAAATTATATAAAGGTATTAATAAACTAACTCTCTTTTTTTCACTAACTTTAAAAATATTACTACAAGTAAGCATTATTAATAATGAAAAAAGTAACGTTACGACTGCAAACCAACCCCATATACGCATAAATTTATATATATAAAATAGCATAAACTTACTCTCCTATCCTAAAATAATAATACACTAATTTTTAAAATTATTCAAGTATAAGTGACTAATTTCTATCAAATTAAATATACTATTAATAGGTGGTATATATGTCTAGTTTAAATTTAACTAAAATAATTGGAGGACTAAACAGTACTATTGGAACCGTTAACAAAGTAATTCCTATTTATAAACAAGTAACCCCAATAATTAAAAATGTAAAAAGTGCCTTTAGTACAGTAAATACTCTTAAAGAATCAGCAAAAGAAGCAGAAATTAAAGAAATAAAATCTTTTGAAAGACCCATAACTAATTTTAAAAAGAAAACTAATAATTTAAGAACAAATAGTTTAGATACATTAACTTTTTTCCAATAAAAAAACTAATATTTATAATTAACTAGTATGTTAACTATATTTATTAGTTTTTCATTATTAGTTTTATTTAATATTTTATTATACTTATTTATTAAATATTCATTCTTTTCTTTAAGTAACACTTTATTTTTATGATTATACCCAACTAACAATTCTTCTTTAGAATACTCTCTTTTTATTCTATCAAATACTATTAAATTATAATATTTACTCTTATCTTTAATTATTTCTTCTTCTTTAATATAATAACCTAACTTAATCATTTCACTTCTTAATATATCATGATTATTATTAGATATAGTTATAATTTTATTAAAAAACACTTTACTATTTTTAAGTATATCTAATATAGTATAAGTACCCATTCCACTAAGTACTAAAGTAATTGTTTGATCAACTCCTTCTGGCACTCCATCACTAAGAGTAAATGTAATATACTTTTTTTCCAAATCACTCAAATTTTTTTTAGCATTAATAATTATATTAGCTTTTATATCACTCGCTATAGAATACACTCCTCTTCTAGCAAGTAATTTACTAAGAAGTGCTTGATCACATCCAACATCAAGCACTTTTTCATTATCACTTATATAAGAAGAAATACACTTTAACCTATTCAATTAAGAAATCCCTAAGTTTTTTAGCACGTGATGGATGTCTTAACTTACGTAGTGCTTTTGCTTCTATTTGTCTAATTCTTTCTCTTGTAACGCCAAACTTTTTACCTACCTCTTCAAGAGTATGACATGTTCCATCATAAAGCCCAAAACGAAGTTCTAATACTTCTTCTTCTCTCTTAGTAAGAGTTTCAAGTACTTCTTTAAGTTCCTCTTTAAGCATAGTATAATCAGTATACTCTTCTGGTCCCATAGTTCTCTCATCAGCTAAAAAGTCCCCTAAATGTGAGTCATCCTCTTCACCTATAGGTGTCTCTAAACTAACTGGATCTTGACTAATTCTTCTTATTTCTACAATCTTATCAAGTGGAAGATTCATCTTTTTAGCAAGTTCACTATCAGTAGGTTCCCTATTTAAATCAAGTGCCATTTGTCTTTCAACTCTAGCAAGTTTATTAATAGTTTCAACCATATGTACAGGAACCCTTATAGTTCTAGCCTGATCAGCAAGTGCTCTAGTAATAGCTTGTCTAATCCACCAAGTTGCATAAGTACTAAACTTAAACCCTTTATCATAATCAAACTTATCCACTGCCTTCATAAGTCCAATATTTCCTTCTTGAATTAAATCAAGAAATAAAAGTCCACGTCCAACATAACGTTTAGCAATACTTACAACAAGTCTCAAATTAGATTCAGCAAGTATCTTCTTAGCATCTTCATCACCAGAAGCAATTCTTTTAGATAATTCTTGTTCTTCATCTAAACTAAGTAAACTAATTTTACCTATTTCTTTTAAATACATTCTAACATTATCATTAACACTCATATCCTTACTTTCGTTAACAATATGTTCAATATTAAATTCAGGATCATCTTCTAACAAATTATTATCAGAATCACTCTCATCTTCACTTCTAATTTCTATATTATTTTCATTAAGAGCATTATATAACTCATCCAAACTATTAGCATCCAAGTCTAAATTACTAGTTTTTTTAGCAATAACTTCATAAGTTAAAAACCCTTGTTTCTTACCGATTTCAACTAACTCATTAATAACACTTTTAATATTAGTAGTTTTTCCTTCTACTTCGCCACCACTCTCACTATCACTCTTAATTTCTATATCATTATTTTTAAGTTCTTTATATAATTCTTCTAATTCACTATCACTTAAATTTAATAACATAGTTTTTTCAGTAATAACTTTTTCAGTTAAATACCCTTTCTTTTTACCAAGTTTAACTAAATCACTTACAACTTTCTTAAATTCTTTACCTTCACTTACCATTTTAGCACTTCCTTCTTTGTTTCTAAAAACTTATTAGTTAGTTCTTCCTTTTCACTAACATCAATGCTGTCATTAATTTTAAGAGTTCTTTCATTTTGTAACATCTTAACTCTTTTTCTTTTAACCTTATTAATATAGTCCTCTAATTCCTCATTACTATAACTAATACTTTCAACATTATTAAGAGGATAACTTTCAACTTCTTTTATGACTCTAGTAAGGTCTTCACGTACATTAGTGTAACATATAAAGTCCGCATAGTCAAACATTTTATGACTTTCTTTATAATTTATTATAGCATCTGCTAAATTCTTTCTATTTTCATCATTCAAATACCCAAGTTGTCTTTCATAAATAGTTATAACTTCAGGATAATTAAGCATCAAATGAAGTATTCTAAGTTCACTCATATCATCCCCATTATATCTCTTTTTCACTACATTTTTAGTACTCTTTTTAACAATAACTTTATTATTGTCTTTCATCTGTAGTTTACTTTTAATTAATTCAGTACTTATATCAAACTCTTTACTAAGTTCCCTAACTTTTAATTCTCTTAATACATCATCATTTATTTCATTAATAACATTTATACTTTCATTTATATAATTAGACACTTCAAGAGTATTAGATAAATCAACATTCTTTTTTAAATAATTAAGTTCAAAATCAACAAAATTAACCCTGTTATCATATGTTTTTATAAATGCTTCTTTTCCTTCATTAAGTATTAATTCATCAGTATCCTTATATTTACTAAAAACTATTACAGTAGGATTTATTCCATTTTCTACTAAAGTTTTACCAATATTAATAGTAGCAAGTTTACCAGCATCATCCTGATCTAGATTTAATACAACATTAACTCTTTCTTTCTTTATAATAGATAAATGTTCTTTAGTAAAAGCAGTTCCCATAAGCGCTACTATGTTATTAATACCCACTATATGACACCTAATAACTTCCATCTGACCTTCACTAATAATAATCTCTTTTTTTCTTCTAATCTCATCTTTAGCCCTATAATAATTAAATAAAATACTACCTTTTTTAAATATATCAGTTTCTTTAGTATTTATATATTTAGGTGCATCACTATCATCATACTTTCTTCCAGAAAATCCTACTGGATTACCCAAGTTATCTCTAATAGTAAACATTATTCTATTTATAAATAAATCCTTATTATTAGATGAAAGTCCAATATTTTCTAGTTTATCTATATTATATTTTTTACTTAAACTATTAACTAAACCACTACTAAGTGAAAGACCTATATCAAAGTAATCAATTGCTTCTTTAGTAATACCTCTTTTATTAAGATAGTTTCTAGCATTCTCTCCTTCTTTAGTATTTAAATTATTTTTATAATAAGAAAGTGCTATACTATATATTTCATAATCTTCTTTAAATTTATCATTTACTTTAGGTTTATCTAGCTTAAAATTGATTCCACTTCTTTTTGCAAGTACCTCAACTGCTTCTAAAAATGAAATACTTAAATAGTCCTTTACAAAAGTAATAACATTTCCTGTTACTCCACACACAAAACACTTATATATTTGTTTTTCTTTACTAATACTCATTGAAGGGGAATGATCATCATGAAAAGGACATACACAAAAATAATTTTTTCCTTTTTGTACTAAAGGTAAATACCCACCAATAACATCTACTATATCATTAGATTCTCTAACATTTCTAATAAAGTTATCATCTACCTTCATAGTAACCCTCCTAACTATTTGTAACCTCCAACTACATACTTATTTTCACTAACTACTATAAATGCATGACTATCTATCTCAGTAACTAGTTTTTTAAGTAAAGGAAGTTTTTTATTTGTAGTAGCAACAAATATCATATATTTATTACTTATTAAATCTTTTCCTTTAACTCTACTAACACTAACTGCAAAATTATGATTAATTAATGCATCTACTACTTCCCTTTTTTGCTTTACTACTATATTAACACTAACATTTGATACTATGTATTTATCACTCAAATACATTCCAACCATTACACCACATGCATATCCTGCACTATAACTAAGTGCTAATAAAAATGCACTATCTGCTGAATTTAATGCTTCTCTTACTACAATAAACCATACAAATACTTGAATAAAACTCATCAATACTGCAAACACTGTTCTATCTTTTACAATAAATACAGTAGCAAGTGTACTTAAAGAAGTATCAACGATTCTAGCAAAAAATACTAACAAGCATAAAAACACTATATTATCCATAATCCACCTCTTTTATTCCGTATCTATTTTATCAAATTAAATAAAAAAACTCCACCCCTTTTAAAAAAGTTTTACTATTTTTTAATTATTTTTCTTTTAACATTCACTACTAGTTATAAATCTTCTAATAGTTACATCGTCACCATTTATATATTTAATCAACCACTCATTATTCTCTCTTACTAAAAGTATTCCAGTTGTTTTATTATGAAACTCTTTTTTTAAATTAATATCAATATAATTCATATATGTTTGTATTTGCCCAATATGTTCTTTTTTTATTTCAGTCACTTTTATTTCTACCACTACAAACGAATTAGATATATAATTAAATAAAAGAACATCAATGTAGTTATAGTTTGAACCTATTTTAATTTTATACTGACTTTTAATATATGAATATCCTTCACCTAAAGCTTCACAAAAACTTGCTGGGTTTTCGTCTATCCATTTCTGAACTATTTTTTCAGTTAGTCTTTCTTTAGATTCTAGACCTTCTAACACTATCGGGTCTGGTATTTTATCTTTTACTGTAACCTCTTCCTGTTTCACTAATTTTTCTTTAATTTTATTATCAAGTCTTTCATATTCTTTTGATTTTAATTTTGAATCTAACTCTCTTGTAGTTAAATTCATTTTATTAATACATTTAACATAATAGAATATTGCATTAATGTCATCTAATTTTAATAATTTTGTAATACATGTCCATGAAATATTGTGAAACTTGAATTCGGCAATCAGTGATTGCCCTTTTTGGCATACAGTGTAAAAATTCCTCATATATTTTAGATTTCTAGTTGAATATCCTTTACCAAGTTCATTCGTAAGTTTCTTAGAATATTCTTTGATAAGACCATTACCATACTTAGCCCTTTCTTTTCCTCCTTGTGCTTCTACTAAAAGTTTTCCAACATTATAGTAACTTTCTAAATCTTTTTGATTACTCTTATATTCTCTAACCTTTTTTTCAATGGCATTATCTACTAGAATATTTTTTATTTCATCATAATAATTCATTTTTCTCCTCTCCAATATTTAACATAATAAAATAATCTGCTTTTCATCATTACAAACTTTTTATTATATAATTAGAAATACATTTCTTACATCCTCCTAAATTTACCACATATAAAAAATAGTGTCAAATCGCCCAATTTTTAAAATTGCAAAGCATTTTTGAACCTTATAAACTACAATTGTAATTAATTAAATACATTTTTAGATATTAATTGTTACCAATTTTTAAAATCTGTTAAAAAAATTTCCATAAAAAAAAGAATAAAAACTAGTCTTATTCTTTCTTATCAACACTTAAAACACTTAAAAATGCTTCTTGTGGTACTTCAACACTACCAACTTGCTTCATACGTTTTTTCCCTTCTTTTTGCTTTTCAAGTAGTTTTCTCTTTCTGCTTACATCTCCCCCGTAACACTTAGCAAGCACATCTTTCTTCATTGCACTTATAGTTTCCCTTGCAATAACCCTTGTACCAATACTAGCCTGAATAGGAACACTAAACATCTGTCTTGGAATAATCTTCTTTAAATTTTCAACAACAGTCTTACCACGATTATAAGCGTTATCCTTGTGTACGATTACACTTAATGCATCCACTACAACTCCATTCAATAGAATATCCAATTTAACTAGTTTACTCTCCCTGTTACCAATAAACTCATAATCAAATGAAGCATAACCTTTAGTAAAACTTTTTAATTTATTAAAGAAGTCATACACAATTTCCGATAAAGGAAGTTCATATATTACATCTACTCTTTTTTCATCTATATAGTTAACACTTTTATAAATACCTCTTTTATCTTGACATAACTCCATTACTGGACCAACATACTCATTTGGCACAAATATATCTGTTTTAACAAAAGGTTCTTTAACACATTTAATTTTACTTTGTTCAGGCATTTTACTTGGACTATCAATACTAAGTATTTCCCCATTAGTTAACTCTACTTCATAAATAACGCTTGGACTTGTTGCAATAAGTTCTATATTAAATTCTCTTTCAATTCTCTCTTCAACTATTTCCATGTGCAAAAGTCCTAAAAAACCACATCTAAAGCCAAAACCTAAAGCATCAGATTTTTCAGGTTCAAAAGTAAGTGCTGCATCATTTAGTTTTAACTTCATTAAAGCCTCTTTCAAGTTATTATATTTACTACTATCTATTGGAAATATTCCACTAAATACCATTGGTTTCATAGGCTTATAACCAGGTAAAGGTTCTAAATCATCGCCTTCATGTATAATAGTATCTCCCACTTTTACATCTTCTATACTCTTAATACTCGCTGTAATATATCCAACTTCTCCACAACTTAAACTATCTCTTGGACTATCTTTTGGAGTAGTTTTACCTAAAGATGTTACTTCATATACAGCATCTGTACTAATCATTTTAATCTTATCTTTTAATTTAACAGTTCCATCCACTACTCTTATTAAAGCAACTATACCTTTATAACTATCAAAGTATGAGTCAAATATTAAAGCTCTTAATTTATCATCAGTACCTTTTGGAGATGGTATTCTTTCAACTATAGCATCCATAAGTTCTTTTACACCTTCACCTGTTTTACCACTTACACAAAGTATCTCATTCCTATCAAAACCAATAGTCTTAACAAGTTCGTTTTTTACTTTTTCAGGGTCTGCATTAGGTAAATCAATTTTATTTATAACAGGAATAATAGTTAAATCATTATCAAGAGCTAAATACAAGTTAGCCAAAGTTTGTGCTTCAATTCCTTGAGTTGCATCCACCACAAGTATTGCACCTTCACATGCAGCCAAACTTCTACTTACTTCATAACTAAAGTCTACATGTCCTGGTGTATCTATTAAATGTAGAGTGTAACCTTTATACTTAAGTTCAACTGCATTTAGTTTAATAGTAATACCTCTTTCTCTTTCAATATCCATATTATCTAAAAGTTGTTCTTTTCTTTCTCTTTCAGTTACATTACCACACACATCAAGTATTCTATCGGCTAAAGTACTTTTGCCATGATCTATATGAGCAATTATACTAAAATTTCTAATTTTACTTTTATCCATAACTTTCACATCCGATTAAAAGTATACCATATTCCATAAAAAATTAAAAGAAAAAAGTAGTTTTACCTACTTATCCTTTGACCTTTTTAAACAAACTGTGACTCACAAGATTTTTTACTTAAATTAAAGAAATTTAGATAAATATAAATTATCATTTAACCCTTAGATTACTTTATAATAATTATATTAGTAACTTAATCGTTAGACACAGTTAAGTTAACGGGATCTATTCACATACTCCACTACCTGTATAAACAACGTAAGGATTTTCTGGACTTCCGTTTCCTCTAGATATCAGATTACAAGACAAGAGAGATACTGAGGGGCGCACAGCGAGTGAGTAGAAGATGCCGCCTTCGCCCAAGATGCCAGGGGAACCAGAACCAAGGACGAACCAAACGTACGAGCCAGAACTAAACCAGCCACTAGGAGAAAGGGACCAGAATGTTGCACTTGCATAACTACTTTCTCCATTTGCATTAGTGTAATACCATATATATGGTGCAGTTAATGGCTCACCTGTTTCTCCTCCTGCATAACTCAGTTCATCTATTGTCATTAATCCAACGGGGTAATCTAGTTTTGCACTTGTATTATTTACGCTGAATGCATCCCTCATATTTATACAGTTATATGTTGGTTGTTTATTTGTTCTTATTCTTTCGAGTGAATAATACCTAAAACTATCTGTTGTTGAATAACCATGTTCGCTTGCAAGGTTTCTATCATTACAATAAACTGCATCTTTACTTAAATACTTTGTATAAGCAGTTAAATTGTTTTTATACCAATTATC
>FR902213.1 GCA_000438415.1 Clostridium sp. CAG:628 | reverse complement strand
ACTAGCAACTACTAATATTGTTTGTTTTTTTTGCATATATTTTTCCTCCTACTTATATATTGTACTATATTACATACTAAGTATAGAAGAATTTCTTCTAAAAGTCAATAGAAGTAATTCTTCTATGATATATTTTTTATAGGTGATACAATGAATAGATTAAAGGATTTAAGACAAGAATATGATTTGAGACAAGAGGATGTTGCGGAGATACTTATGATGAGTCAAAGAAATTATAGTTATTATGAAACTGGGGTTAGTATGTTAACTTTGGAAGTTTTAGATATTTTGGCTGATTATTATAATACTAGTATAGATTATATAGCTTGTAGAACAGATATAAGAGAACCTTATAAAAGAAGTATTTTAATTAAAGAAAAAGAACACCAAATATAAGTTAGGTGTTACTTTTTTGTTATCATTTCTTTTATTTTTCTAAATCTATGATTTATACCACTTTTAGTTATTTTTGTACCTGTTTCAAGTGATATAATATTAGCTAGTTCTTGCATAGAACTTTCTCTATATTTTTCTTTGTAAATACATATTTCTTTTATTTTATCATCTAATAAGTCAAAGTCATACATACTTTTTAATTTTTCAATATTTTCTAATTGTTCATTAGAAGAGAATACTATTTTATCAGTATTTGCTTGCTCACAATTGTTAAGTCTATTTGTCATATTAACATGATCTCTATATATTCTTATATCTTCATAATAGAATAGTGAATTATATGCATTAAGTAATTTTATAAAATCACTTATTTTTTCACTCTCTTTTAGGTATACCATGTAATGTTTTTCTCTTTTTAATACTTTTGAGTTAAAGTTTAAACTATTGAGTAAATTGTTTACAAAGTATGCAACTATTTTATTTTCTATTATAAATTCTAAATGATATCTACTTGTTTTAGGATCATTTACACTTCCACATATTAGGAAAGCACCTCTTAAGTATGACTTTTTTTCTTCAAGTGAATCTACTATATAATTAGATGGTTTATATTTTCTTTTATTATTTTCATTTATTAAATCTAAAGTTTTTAATATTTTTTCTACATCTTCAGTTATATTTATATGAATTATGTAGTTTTTATTTAGTCTATTTATTTCTTCTTTTGTTATTATAGCATTTATATTAAATATATCTTTTATTAGTTTATATATTCTTCTTGATACTCCTATATTTTCTGTATATAATGAGATGCTATTTTTTTTTATTGTTCCATTTATGTTTATTATAGCAGATAATTCTGATATTAGTTCTGATTCATGGTATTCCATGTTTAGTATTTCATTTTTTACATTAGTTGTGTATGACATAGTTTCTCCTTACCAAGTTCTTCCATAGAACCAACCATTTGGAAAGTATATTACTGAAGAAGGATCTATTACAGAAGATTTATAGTTTGCTATTGTAACGTGTCCTCTTGAAATTGTCAAGTGTAAGTGTGCACCTGTTGTACATCTATCATATCCACCATGTTTTGTTGCTGTTGAATATCCTCCCATATGTGCGACTACATCAGTTGGAGAAACTACATCTCCTTCAGAGTAACCATTATAGTCTAATAAATGCATTAATACAGATGTGTATTTTACTCCATTTATATTGTGATAGATAAACATTACTTTACCTCCACAACCCCAAGTTACTTGTAATGCTATTGTACCTGATGCTACCGGATAAATAGGTAAGCCTTCTGCAGGACTTTTATTACCTATATCTACTCCATTATGGAATGATACACCACTACTACTTAATGGATTTACTCTATAACCATATGTACTTGTTATTATTCCAGAATCTGTTGGTCTTTGAAAACCACGAGATGCAGGAATTACTACACATTTACTAAGTCTATCAGATCTATTAGAACATCCTTTATTTCTATAAGTTTCAATTAATTCTTCTTGTGCTTTTATTTGATCTTCAATAGATACTGAATCTTCTTCTAATTCATCTATTCTTGAACCTAATGAGTTAATTTTTACTTGTAGAGTTTTTCTATTTTCTTCTTCACTAACTATATCTTTTGCAAGTTGATCTTTTAAATCATTATTCTGTTTTATTAAATCATTCATTTCACTAATTAGTTCTTTATTATATTTACTTAGTTGTTCTACAATTGATATTCTATGTATAAAGTCAGTAAATGATTTTGCTTTAAATATGTACTCTAAGTATGACTTTTCTCCATTAGATAGTTGAAGAAATACTAATATTTGATTTGTTTCTTCTTTTTTTGCTTGTATTTTTCCTTCTAATTCTTGTATTTTTTTTGTTGCATCTATAATTTGCTGGTTTAGTGAAGCAACTTTTCTTTCAATTTCTCTCATTTCTCCTACTGTTTTATTATACTCTTCTCTACTTATTTGTGCTTCGGTATCTCTTTTTCTTTTTTGTTCTTTTAATTCTTCTAGATCATCAAGTAAGTCTCCAAATGTAGTTGCTGCATTTGTTTTTATTGGAGTTATTATTAAAAATATTGATAGAAATATTATACATATTTTTAGTTTTTTCATTATATTTTTAGGTACCTCCTTACAGCACGTGAAGAACCTATTGCTCCAACTATTACACCTATTAGAATTAATGTTATTATTAAATGAGTCATTACTTGATTTGGATTAATTAAACTTATTACTTCAGTAAATAAGATTCCATTCATTTTATCATATAAGTATACATAACCATATAAACTAAATAACACTGGAATTATACTTCCTATGAAACCTAATATTATTCCTTCAAAGAAGAAAGGCATTTTTATGTAACTATTAGATGCTCCAACTAAACGCATGATTTCTATTTGTCTTTTTCTGTTGTTAATTGTTATTTTTATTGTGTTACTTATTAGGAATGCAGTTACTATTACTAGTCCTATTACAATTACTACCATTATTTTTTTTACTGTGTCAAAGATTTTTACTAATTCTTCAACCATTCCTTCACCATATTTAACTTGACTTACACCAGACAAATCTTTTATTTGTTTAGCAGTTGTACCTATTTTTTCAGTGTCTTTTACTTTTACTAAGTATTCATCCAGTAATGGATTTGTGTTTTCATCATATTCACTTAGTATTGTACCTAAACCTTCACTATCTTTACTCATGTCTTTTCTAATTGCTTCTTTTGACATAAATGTAACACTCTCTATGTTAGATAATAAATTTATTTTTGTATCTAATGCATTTCTATCTTCTTCTGTTGCATCTTTTTTTATGTATACAACTATTGTTACATCTTTTTCTATATCATCTGTGAATTTATTAACATTTTCACTTAGTAAAATAGCTACTGCGACTAGTATTAGTGTTATTGTTATACAAGAGATACTAGCTACACTTAAGGAGAAGTTTCTAAATACACTTTTTATTGAATCTTTTAGGTTGTTATTTAGTATTCTTAAGTATTTCATTTACTATAACCTCCTTTTTCTCTATCACCCACTAGCATTCCTTTTTCTAGTTGTATTACTCTTTTTTTGTAATGGTCTACTATATCTTTATCATGAGTTGCCATTATTACTGTTGTTCCATCTTCATTTATTTTATTTATTATTTCCATTATTTCCATAGAAGTTGATGGATCAAGGTTTCCGGTTGGCTCGTCACATATTAGTATTTTTGGACTATTTACTATGGCACGCGCTATTGAAACACGTTGTTGTTCTCCACCTGATAATTGATCTGGGTAACTTCTAAATTTTTCTTTAAGTCCTACTTTTTCTATTGCATTCATTACTTTTTTTCTTACTTCTTTTTCTGGTAACCCATATATTTCAAGTGCAAAAGCAACATTTTCAAATACTGTTAATGTTGGTAATAGTTTATAGTCTTGGAATACTATTCCTAATTTTCTTCTTATTTTGTATACTTTTCTATTTTTTAGTTTAGAAACATTTACTCCACCTACATATACTTCTCCACGAGATGGTTTTTCTTGTCTGTATAGTAATTTTATTAGTGTACTTTTTCCTGATGCTGTTGATCCTATTACAAAGACAAAGTCTCCTTTAGGAATTGATACTGTTACATCACTTAATGCAGTTACACCATTTTTGTATTGTTTATATACGTTTTTTATTTCTATTAAATTCATTACTTCCTCCTAATTAATTATAGCATTATATTCGTAAATCATGAAGTGGTAGTTTATACCTATTTGTGCCTCCATATACTTCATATGAATCCATTACTGTTATAAATGCATCGTTATCCATTTGTATTATTTGTGACTTAAGTAATAGATATTTTTCAGTTGGTACTACACACATTAGTATTGTGTTTTTTTGTTTTTTAAATCCACTTGTTACTTTTATTTCACTTACTCCACTTTCTATTTCTTCTATAATGTATTTTGTTATTTCTTCTATTTTATCTGTATTAATGAATAATATTTTTGAGTCACTTATTCCTGTTAGGAATGTGTCTATTATTTTGCTTTCTATATATCTTATAATTAGTGATATTAAAAGTGCTTCTATTCCAAAGATGAATGTTCCAATTACTAAAACTGTACCATTTACTATAAAAAGTGATGTTCCTAAAGTTAAACCAAATTTTTTATTAAATATGACTCCTATTATATCTAATCCACCAAGGCTACAACCTGATAAGTATACCATTGTGCATCCAACTCCAAAAAGGACTCCTACTGTAATAACATTTAAGAAGACACTACTTAAGTTAATTGTTATATTCATGCATTCAGTTAGGTACATAATTAAGGTATATACTACTGCACCTATTATTGATGGGATTGTGTCTTTTAGTCCCAAACAAATTATTCCTGTTGTTACGAGTAATAAATTTCCTACAAGTAATACATATGAGGTTTTTATTTCAAATAAGTGATCAAATATTATACCAACACCACTTAAACCACCAGGAACTATTTTATTTGGAACACAAAAGATATTGAATGTTAATGCAATTAGTAAACATCCTAGTATTAAAAGCATTCCATTTATTAATGTTTTTTTATTTAGTTTTCCCATAATTATTTATCCTTTTCTTGTATAATTATATCACAACATAAAATCTTTTTCTATATTTTGGTTTTATTTTATATATTAGGGTGTAAATTTAGGTACAAAAAAAGTAAGTTTAATTCTTACTCAATGTTATATTTTTAATGTTTCTGTATGTGAACCAGTACCTATTAAATATAAAATTAACTCATCATTATTATATTTATATACGAGTATACAATCTGGTTCAATGTGACATTCTCTACAATTATTAAAATATTTATTATTAATAAGTGCATGATCTCTATATTTTTTTTGGTAATTTTTCTCCACTAATTAATATGTTCAACACGGTTTCAAGTTTAGTTTTATCCTTAACTTGTTTTATTATTTTCTTATATTGTTTTTTAAAATTCGTTGTATAAGAAATAATGTATTTTTCTTTTGTATTAATATTACCCATTAATTATCCAAATCTTTCATTAAACTTGAAACATCTTTAAATTTTTTGTATTCTATTTCATGATTTTCCATTTTTCTTAATTCTTCTTTAGTTTCATTTAACTCTTTTTCATTATCTAATTTTAAATCGAATGGAATACCATTTTCTTTGATAGATTTTTTTAAGAACATATTTATAGCAGTACTCATGTTTAATCCAAGTTTTTCAAATAATATATTTGCCTCTTTTTTTACATTAGTTGGTACATTAACATTTATTACACTTGTTAAATTAGACATTATAATCCCTTCCCTTTCATTTATATTCTATCATTATTGTATGATATTGTCAATTTATTTCTTTATATTATGTGTTTATTTCTTTATATTATGTATATTCATTTTGTCCAGCGTACTGGACAATTTTTACATTTTTAACAATTTTGTCCATTATACTGGACAATTTTTCTACAATAAAAACCTACTTATGGTAGGTTTCGTTATTCATTATTTTGAATACTCTATAGATTTGTTCTAAAAGTATTAGTCTAAATAAACCATGTGGATATGTTAATTTTGAAAAAGAGATTAGTTCGTTTGAGATAGACTTTATTTCGTTATCTAACCCATCACTTCCACCTATTATGATGGTAATATTTGACTGTCCACTTGTAAGTAGGTTATCTACTTTGTCTTTTAGTTCAATTGTGGAATACTCTTTTCCTTCTATACACATACTTATTATGTAATCACTTTTGTTTAAGTGAGAAAGTATTAGTTTCTTTTCATCTATTATGTTACTATCTTTTAATTCTATTAAATCTACTTTATGATATTTAGTTAATCTTTTCATATAATCATTAATAGCATAGTCTAAATATTTTTCTTTTATTTTCCCTATACATATTATTTTTATCATATATTTACCTCAGTTAAAGTATCTTGTCTTGCACATTCTATAGAATCAAAAATTATTCCATTTTCTTCTAATACTTTTTTGTTAGTTGATACTGCTAGGTCAGTAGTGTTGTTTGATTCAGATAAATGGGCTAAAACTACTTTTTTTGTATTTGGTCCGATTAGTCTACTTAAGTAACCAGCACATAACTCATTTGATAAGTGACCTTTATCACTAAGTATCCTTCTTTGTAAATATTCTGGATAAGGTCCTTTTATAAGCATTTCTGTATCATGATTACTTTCTAATATATAGTAATTTTTGTTTTTCAGATATACAAAGTTTCTTTGATTGATGTAACCTGTATCTGTTATATATACTAGGCTATCATCACCTTTTTCTATTAGGTAGCCATTAATAGTAAGAGCATCATGGCTTAGTGGAATTGGCTTGATTAATGTTCCATAGTAGATCATTTCATCAGTTAAGTACTCGACCTTTTTATACTTTTTTTCTAAACAAAAATTTTCTACTTCTGGAGTTATAAATAGAGTTGGTTTTACTTTGTTAAGAAACACTTTTAAACCATATGTATGATCTGTATGGTCATGTGTTATTAAAAGTGCATCTATTTCGTGTGGATCTACATTAATTAAAGATAATTTTTCTTTAATTTGTTTATAGGAAAACCCTACATCTATTAAGATTTTTTTATCTCCTAAATCTATAAATGTAGAGTTTCCTTTTGAGCCACTACCTAGTACCACAATACGCATTTGAATACATTATGCATGGGTCAGTATATGTTCCTTCGTAAATAAGTCTAAAGTCTAAGTGTGTACCTGTACTTCTTCCTGTTGAACCCATATATGCAATTACTTCTCCTTTGCTTACTGCATATCCAACTCTTAATCCATCTGCGAATCCACTTAAGTGCATGTATAGTGTTTTATAACCTTTTCCATGGTCTATGTATACATAGTTACCCATATCACTTGCTCTACCTATTTTCCATACTGTACCTGTTTGTGCAGCATATATTGGTGAACCATGTCCAGTACCAGATATATCTAATGCCGGATGGTATGAACGTGAACCATCAATTGGGTCTGTACGCCAACCAAAATATGAAGTCATTACACATGGAGTTAGTGTAGGCCAAGCCCAGTCTCCTGTATCTCCAAAATAGTTAGCAGATAATCCACCTTTAACTACTACTTCATTTACTACTGGAGTTATTACTTCTGAGTTAATAGGTATTACTTGTGTAATTGTACCATTAATAGTTTCAGTATAGTATTCAACTCTACTTACTCCATTTTGTCCTTGTTGTTCAGTGTAAGTTGTACCTACTACTAATTTGTTATCATATTTTATATCTCTTTTATAAGAGACTTCTTTATCTTCAATTAAATCATTTTCAACAACGACACTAACTATTGGTTTTATTAGTCCAACATTAACCTCTTGTCCACCATAAAGTAAAGTGTTTTCACTTGTAATAGAAGGATTAACTATTAAAAACTCTTTTGTATTTAGTTCATATTCTTCTGCTATTTCTTTAACAGTTTGTCCGGACACTACTTTATGTGTTCCTTGTGTTTCAGTTGTTCCAAATAATAAGTATTTTGATAATTCATTAGAATCAGTAAATATTGTGTCATCTGTACTTATGTAATTTTCTTTTATTGTTATTTCTTCTTTAATATCAATATTTTTTATTGTAGAACCTGTTGTAATTATTTTATCTTGTTTATCTTCTAAGTATTTTTCATAATCTTCTTCACTTACAAATGCTTTTATTGTGTTTTCTAAAGCTGTATCAAAATCTTCTTTTTTTAAGACATTTATTGTTTGTTTTTTGTTTTCACCATAGTTTATTGTTATTTCATAACCTTTCAAAGTAAAGGGTTCGTTATCTTTTATTTTGTCATATATTTTCTTTTCACTTTCCACTTCACCTTGATATGTCATAATTTTTGTTGTTTCAAGTCCTATAGGAGCATATATTTTATTTACTCCATATTTCTTTTTTAAACTATTTTGTTCTTTGTCTATCAAGTTATATAGTTTTTCTTCATTTTCTATAACTCCTAGACTTTTTCCATTTAGGTATACTTCATAAACTGTCATAGGTGTTTGACCCAAACTTTTTCTTCCTGTACCTAATATGAATACTAAACTACTTAGTATAACCCCAAATACTATTAGTTTGTACTTACTTCTATTATTCATTTTCATTTTCCTCACTTTTTATGACATTTTTGAAATTAGTATATGTTCTTTCAAAAATTAAGTCAATTGTTCCAGTACCACCACTTCTGTGTTTTGATATTATTAATTCTGTAGGTGATAATTGTGGTCTGTCTTTACTTTTAAATTTATAGTAATCATCGCAATATAAAAACATTACAATGTCGGCATCTTGTTCAATAGATCCACTTTCTTTTAGGTCACTCATAAGTGGACGCTTGTCTTCTCTTTGTTCTACTCCACGAGAAAGTTGCGCTAAAGCTATTACGGGAACTTCTAATTCCATCGCTAATTTTTTTAGGTCTCTAGAGATTTCAGATACTTCGTTTGTTCTTTGTCCTGAATATTTATTAGAACTACTGATTAATTGTAAGTAGTCTATTATTATACAGTCTAATCCTTTATCAGAGTTCTTTAGTCTTCTACATTTACTTCTAATTTCAGAAACAGTGATTCCTGGAGTATCATCTATATAGAATTTTGTGTCTGCAAGTAAACTTAGTGTTTCGTTATATTTTTTCCAGTCTGTGTGATCAAGTTTACCTGTTCTTAATTTTTGGCTATTAATTTGTCCTACTGATGAAAGCATTCTGTTTACTATTTGAGTTGAACCCATTTCTAGGTTAAATAATGCTACTGATTTTTTATAGTTAACTGCCATATTAGTAGCCATATTGATAGCAAGGGCTGATTTACCCATACCAGGACGACCTGCAATTATTATTAGTTCGTTTCCATGAAAACCTGTTGTTCTTTTATCCAAATCATAAAAGCCTGTAGGAACACCTGTTACATCTCCACCATTTTTTGCAAGAAATTCTAATTCTTGTTGTGCTTTTACTAAAACTTCTTGAATTGGCTTTATTTCTTTTACCATTCTTCCTGAGTTTACTTCAAGAATACTTTTTTCTGCATTTTCAACAATTGAGTTTAAGTCTTCTGATTCATCATAACATTCTTCAATTATGTTTGATGATTTATTTATTAATGTTCTTAAAATAAACTTTTCAAATATTATATTTATATAATAGTTTATGTTTGCAGGAGTTGCAACTGAATCTATTACTTCTGTTAAATAAGAATAGCCTCCTACTGTTGATAAACCATTTCCACTTTTTTCTAGTTCGTTTGTTACTGTAGTTATGTCTACTGCTATTTCTTTGTTTCTTAGTGAAGATAATACTTCAAATATTTTAGCATTTTTTTCATCATAGAACATTGAACTAGTTAGTTCTTCACAAACTTTGTCTAATGCTTCTTTATTTAAGAATGCACAACCCAATGCATTAATTTCAGCATCTAAGTTTTGTGGCTCTTTTCTAGCCATGTTTATTCACCATCCTTAAGAACAACATTTAGTTCTGCAGTTACTTGTTTATGTAAGTTAATTTTTACTATATGTGTTCCTAGTGTATTTAGGTTTTCAGCATTTATTATTTTTTTGTCAATACTATAACCTTTCTTTTTAAGTTCTTCACTAATACTTTTAGAACTTATGCTTCCGAATACTTTTCCAGCATCGCCTGTTTTTACATTGAAAGTTAAAGTATCTTTTTCTAATTTGTTTTTGATTTCATTCATTTCTTTAACTAGTAAGGCTTCTTCGTCTTCTCTTTCTTTTATTTGAGTTTTTAAGATGTCTTTACTTCGATCAGAATATAAAACCGCTTTTCTATTCTTTATTAGGAAAGAACCATATCCGTCTTTTACTTCTTTTACTTCATCTTTCTTTCCTGTTCCTTTTACATTGTCTATTAGAATTATTTTCATAAGTCCTCCGTTTGATAATTATACCAAATATATTAGAAAAATGCAAAAGTGCAAGATTTTGTACGAATTTTATACTTGTTTTTTGATGAGTTTTGTATAAAAAAAGAAGATAACTAGCGACGTATCTTCTTTAACTTTTTAGGTTTCTTTTTTAATGCTAATCTTGTTAATACAATTATTAAGATTAAACCTAGGTAATAGAATATATTATTTTTTATGTATTTAAATGCACTAAAATGTAGTGTAGTACTTGTTAATGCATCCATTTCATCTATAAGTTCATCATTGTAATAGATTTTAAATGTACCAACTTTAGTATTAGGTTTTGTAGTTGAATCTATTACTTGTTCACCATTATATTCTATTTTTACCTTGTTTTTATTAAATGGTTTTTCTACATATCTTGTTATTGTTTTTAAACTTCTTAACTTTACATAATCTTCTTTAGCGTTTTTTGTTTCTAGTACTTTTAATACTTCTTTTTCTTCTACAATATTTACTTTTTGCATATTTTCTTTCAACGCATCTTTTATTGTATCTATGTCAGTTATGTTTCTTGCTTTTCCATCGTCTGGAGCATTTAGAGTTACTGTTAAAATATTTACTCCATCTATTACACTTTCTGTAGATAAGCAGTATCCTGCATTTTCAGTGTATCCAGTTTTACTTCCTTTTATAAATGATAAGTCATAACCATATTTTTTGTTATAATAATTAATTGTACTTGAAACTTCTAAACCATTTGATAATGTGTATTCTTTTGTTTCATATATTTTTTTAAATGTTGGGTTTTCTAATGCATATTCTAGTAATTTTAGAATGTCTTTTGCTGTTCCATAGTGTCCTGTAGCGTCATAACCAGTAGTATTACTAAACTTTAAACCAGTTAAGTTTAGTTTTTTTGCTAGGTCATTCATTTTTTCAACAAAGCTACTTATTGAGCCAGTTAAACTTATAGCAAGTGAGTCAGTAGCATCTGCTCCAGATGGTAACATACTTGCATATAATAAGTCTTCATAAGTTACAACATCTCCAACTTTTAAACCAGCAACTGAAGCATCCCATGGAACTGAAGATAGCATTCTTTCTGTAATAGTTACTTTTTCATTTAAGTCTTTAATGTTCTCAATTGAGACTAGGGTAGTCATTATTTTTGTAAGACTTGCAATACTTGAAGTGTCTTCACTATTTTTTTCATATAATATTTTATTTTCATCATTATTATAAACAATTACATTTTCTGAATATAAATCATTTATTTCTAGAGCATTTACTAGAAATGGAATAAATAAACAAATTGTTAAAACTATTTTTTTTATTTTTTTCATCATGTATAAATTATAACATATTTTTTTATTTTTTAAAACATATTTCTACATTTTACATCAAATCACTTTTTTTGTAATTTATTTTTTCATCGAACTCTACATAATCTAAGTATATCATTAATATCATATACCATTTACCAGTAGTTGGATCACTTATTATTAAATGATCACGTCCTGCTTGTTCAATTATTCCAGTAAATATTTTGTCTTTCCAATTAATTGAATCTGGAAAACTTACATAAGCTTTTATTTTTTTTCCTTTGTTATTTCTAAGTATGTTCTCTATATAACTTTGTTCCATTGGTAATTCTTCAACGCTTTCATCCCTTTCAAAATTTGGATACGGCATAAAATCTGGATTTTTGTAATAACTTCCATTCATAATTTTTCCTCCTCATTTAAGTTTATTATTATTCTTTTATTTTAGAAGTTTTTAATGTATAATATTTTTAGAGGTGAAGAATGAAAATCAAAGTTGGAGTTAGTAATAGACATGTTCATTTGGATGAAGATACTTTTTTAAAACTTGGGTTTACTAAAATAAATGAAGTTAAAGTTCTTAGTCAAGAGGGAGAGTTTGTTAGTGATTTAGTAGTTGACCTTGTTAGTGAAAAAGGAGTTATTACTAATGTTAGGGTTGTTGGTCCTTTAAGAAGTAGGACTCAAGTGGAAATTAGTAGAACTGATGCTTTTAAATTAGGTATTAAGGCACCTGTTAAAATGAGTGGTAATTTTGATGGTGCTAGTGATATAATACTTGTGAATAAAGGTAATAGGGTACTTGTTAAAAATGCATGTATTTTAGCTAATAGACACGTTCATTGTAAGAGTAGTGAGTTAGCTAAGTATGGATGGTATGATGGAAAAGTACTAAGTGTTAAAGTAGATGGAATACGTGGTGGAATACTTGAAAATGTTATTGTTAAAAGTAAAGATAGTTATAATTTAGAACTTCATTTAGATACTGATGAAGCAAATGCTTTTTTACTTAATAATGGAGATGAAGTAGAGATTTTGGAGGAAGAAAATGGAAACAAAAGAGATTATTAATTTAGTAAATGATTTAAAAAATGAATTAGATAGTCTTGGGAGGTCACTTTGACTATGAAGGTAAAATTAAAGAAATAAATAATCTTAATAAAGAGGTTAATAGTGAAGATTTTTGGAATAGAAGTGATAGTAATCAGATTCTAAGTTTACTTAGTAGTTTTAAAAATAGTGTTAAGTTATATGAAAATACTAGGGATTTATTAATTGATATTAGTGAATTTTTAAAAATGGATTTATCTAGTGATGAAATTATTTTAGTTAATGATGATATTAATAAAGTTAAAGAGAATATTGAAAAACTTAGAATGGATGTTCTTTTAAATGGGGAATTTGATAAAAATAATGCTTATATTGAAATACATAGTGGGGCTGGAGGAACTGAGAGTAATGACTGGGCTAATATGATACTTAGAATGTACTTAAGATATTTTGAAAAGAAAGGGTATAAGTATACTATAATTAGTCTATCTTACGGAGAAGAAGTAGGTATTAAAGGGGCTACTATTAATGTGAAAGGTATTAATGCTTTTGGATATTTAAAGGGGGAAACAGGGGTTCATAGGCTTGTTAGAATAAGCCCATTTGATAGTAATAAGAGAAGACATACTTCTTTTGCAAGTGTACTTGTTACTCCTGAAATTGATACTAAAGTAGAGGTTAATATTAAAGAAGAAGATTTAAAAATTGATGTGTTTAGAAGTAGTGGGGCTGGAGGACAGAGTGTTAATACAACTGATTCAGCAGTTAGAATTACTCATAAACCAACTGGTATTGTTGTGACATGTCAAAATGAAAGAAGTCAAATTAAGAATAAGGAAAAGGCTTTAGAAATTTTGAAGAGTAAACTTTATTTACTTGAAAAAGAGACTATGGATAAAAAGATTAATGATTTAAAAGGGTCTGTTATGGATGTTAATTTTGGTAGTCAAATTAGAAATTATGTTATGTGTCCTTATACTATGGTAAAAGACTTAAGAAGTGGATATGAAACAAGTGATGTTAATGGAGTACTTGATGGAAATTTAGATGAAATAATAGAGAGTTATTTAAAAAGCTAACTCTCTAGTTTTTTTATTATTTTATCTGATATTAATTTGTATCCTTCTAAACTAGGAAATGCATTTGTTTTGTTTGGAAGATATAATGGATTGTTTCTAAATTCTTCATCTATTCTTATGTAAGTAACATTATATTTTGTTTCTAAATCCATATATTTAGTATCAATATAGTTAAATAGGGTAGTTATATAAGAAGAGTTTTCTAAGGTTTCATTTATTGGACTATAGTAACCTATTATATATATTTTTTTATTAGTAATTTTTCTTATTTCTTTTAGAAGAGTAGTTGTATCTTTTAATAGTTCATCTATATAGAAAAAGTTCATATTTGTTATAGTATAGTTACTTCTTAGTTTACTAAATAATTCATCACTTCCTACTGACAAAGTTATTATATCTGCTTTTTTTAGGGCTTGAGATAAGTTTTTTGATTTAGTTAAATCTGGTTCAGTTATTTTAATTATTAAGTCTTTTATTCTTATATCTTCTTCTATAAAATCTTTGTTTAGTTTTATTTTTGGGTATTGTTCTTTTAAGTATTTATATAGGTAGTCTGTGTATGACATATTATATGTGTTAAAAGGTGTGTGTCCTTTAGCAAGATCATCTCCAATAGATAAGTATGTATATGTTTTATTTATAGTTATTTTGTATATTAGAAGTATAGGAATTGTTGCAATTAAAAATATTACTAGTTTCTTTTTTATATAAATCACTCCTAGTAATATTTTACGTTTTTTATATCCTATTAGAACTTATCTTTTTTCTATGTATACTGAAGATATGCTTATTTCTTTTGTAGTTGTGTCTATAACATATTCTATATTTAGAACATTGTAGTCATCAATATTAAAGTTATTATTAAATTCAGTTATTTCGGCTATGTTATAGTCATCATATGGTTTATCTGTGTGTGTTAATAAGAATGCATATTTTTTAATTTCTTCTAATTCTTTATATGAATAAGTTGTTTTATTTAAGTTTATTTGTATGTATGACTTGTTATCTATTATGTTAAGTCTTTTTACATCATTAAGAAAATCTAAGTTAGAAATATACTCTTTTTCATCATTTAAAGTATATAGATTCGTTTTGTTATTTATTTCTGCAATAAAGTATGTTTTATTATTATGTAATATTTTTGTGTATGACTTAGTTTCTTTTAGTTTTTTTCCAGTAAAGTCATACCAAACTAATTTTGTGTTATTTTCGTTAGGTAAAATTACTTGTTGTTTGTCTTTTAATATTATACTATTTTTTACTAAGTATGATGTAAATGGTTTGTATTCATTTGTAGTGTATAGGTATTCTGTTTCGTTATAGTACATTATGTATAAACCATCCACTTTTTTTAATTCATAACCACTAGTTAAATCTAGGTTATCTGAATTTGGGTATTCTAAGTTGTATGTTTTTTTTGTTTTTGTATTTTCTATTTTATATGTTTCTTTTTCTTTTGTAGGTTTTATTATTTTTTCTGTTTCTTTTGGTGTTTCTTTTTTGTGGGTTATTTTGTTTGTTAATCCAATTGCTCCTAGCACTATTAGAATTACCATTATTATCGGTATAATTACTTTTTTCATTTTTATCCTTCTTTCTTTAGTTTTTTAATCAATTAGTTCTAAATCTGCTCCTACACTTGTTAGTTTTTCTACAATGTCTTCATAACCTCTTAGTATTAGAGGAATGTTATCAAGTATAGTAGTACCACTTGCAATTAATGCAGCTGCAACTAGGGCAGCTCCGCCTCTTAAGTCTGGAATATATAATTCTTTTCCTGTTAAAGGAGTTGGGCCGGTTACTTGTAGTACATTTTTTTCTGCTGAGGTAGAAGCACCCATTTTGTTTAGTAATCCATCTGAAACAAATCTTGACTCGTATATTGTTTCAGTTATAGTAGAAGTCCCTTTAGCCTGTGTAAGTAATACAGTGAATACTTGTTGAATGTCGGTTGGAAAACCAGGAAACACTTGTGTTGTTATGTTTGTTGGTAATATATTTGTGCATTTTGAAATGGAAAGAGTATCACCATTTATTTCAAAGTTGGCTCCTATTTCTTTTAGTTTTATTAAGACTGCATTTATGTCTTCTTTTACAAAACCTTTTATTTTTAAGTCTTTACCTGTTAGGGCTCCAATTATTATGTATGTAGAGGCTTCTATTCTGTCTGGTAATATTTCCGTAATACCATTATCTAAATGATTAGAACCTCTTACTACAATGGTACTAGTTCCAGCACCTGTTATGTTACATCCCATACTTATAAGAAATTTTGCAACGTTTACTATTTCTGGCTCACGAGCCGCATTTTCTATTATTGTTTCTCCTTCAGCATAAGTGGAAGCTAACATTAGGTTTATTGTTGCACCAACTGATGCAATGTCTAGTTTAATTCTTGCTCCAACTAATTTGTCTGCAGTGATAATGTATTTGTTTTTTATCACTTCTACTTTTGCACCTAAGGCTTCAAAACCTTTTATGTGCAAATCAATTGGACGTGCTCCTATATTGCATCCTCCTGGAAAAGATATTTCTACATGTTTGAATCTTGCTAAAAGTGTACCCATAAAGTAGTAAGATGCGCGCATTTGTTCAGATAGTTCTTCAGGAATAGGTGCATTTTTTAAATTAGTTGTGTCTATTATTAATTCATCTTTTTCTAAAGTATATGTACAATTTAATACTTTTAATATTTTTAGTAGGTATTCTATGTCTCTTATTTTTGGTACTTTAAGTATTTTGGCACTAGTCATACATAAAAGTGATGCTGGTAGTACGGCAACTGCACTATTTTTTGAACCGCTTATTTTAATTAAACCACTTAATGTTTTACCACCTGTTATTTTTAATTTCATATGTCCTCCTTAGACTTATACAATTTTAATATAAGGGTTTTATCTTGATTTGTCAAGATTATTTATTATGGTTTACATATAAGGTATACAGTTATTATTATTAAAAGTATTACACCAAACAATTTAGATGTTTTTTTAAGTTTATTTCCTACAAATTTTCCAATTTTAAAACCTAAGTATGTAAAAATGCTACTTACTAGAAAAAATATGAGCGAAGATAGATAAATTTTATTTGTTATATAATTTATACCAATACCTAACGTAAAACTATCAATTGATACGAGAAGTGAAAATAATAAAATGTTTAATAGGTTTAATTTGTGTTCTTTAGTTTCTTCATTTAGAGATTTAATCATTTCTATTATTATTAGTATTAGTACTATTATTAGAATGTATTTTTCGTTTATGTTAACATATGTTTTTAAGATATTACCAAGTTTGTAACCTAGTAAAGGCATTATAAAATGAAATATTCCAACTGTTAATGAAGTTGTTATACATGTTTTTTTAGGTATTACTAATAAACCATAAGTTAAACTTAAAGTAAATGTGTCTATACTTAGAGATAAAGCTATTAGAAATATTGTTAATAATTGCAACTAAGTCACCTATTTAATTATAAGTTACTTAGTTCTTATTTATTCTTAATATATTTATTTATTATTTCTTCTATAAAGAATTTGTATTCAACTTTATCTGTTTCTTTTGCTTCCATCATACAAAGTGGTGGAAATAATACACACCAATAGTTGTCTCCAGATGCAACACCTATTTTTATTACCATAGATTCATAGTTGCCTTCAGGATATTTGACACCTTTATATATTTTTTCTGGAAAGTAATTGGTTCCATAGTTTATTTCAAATGTTTCATTGTAGTTATTTTCTTTAAATAGTTCACTTATTTTATATTTTATTTTTGGATAACTACTCATTATTTTTTCTCTTGTTTCTGTTATATTTTTACTTGTTTCTATTTCATTAATTACACTTGTTATTTCTTCTTTTACTAATTCTTTCATATATAAATCATTAACTGTGTTACTATTTGGTATTATTCTAAATCTTATAGAATCTTTTGGTATTATAACATACTCACTTTCTTTGTTAGTCATTATAAATATTATTGATATTATGCTTAGTAAAATTATTATTTTTTTCATTTAAAAACCAACCTTTCTAATTAATATTGGTTGGTTTGTTATATTTTTATTCATTTATTATGAATAAGTATCTTGTTTTTTCACATAGGTCTTTACTAAAGTAATATTGAACATTATCTGAAAAGTATTTTTTTATTAAGTTAGTTATGTCTATTTCACTTTTTTCATTTATTTCCATTGCAATTATGTACTTTTCATTTAAGTAGTTTTTAATGTTCTTTAGTATTTGTTCTATGTGGTTTATTCCTTTTTCTCCACTATATAAGGCCTGGTGAGGTTCTTTTAAGACTGTGGGAGGTAAGGGTTCAGTAGTCATCACATATGGTGGGTTTGTTATTATTACATCATATTTTTCATGAATGTTACTAAATAAATCGCTTTCTATGATATTTACATCTAAAGATAAATTTTCTTTGTTTTGTTTAGCCACTTTTAAGGCCGAAACAGATATATCAGAAAGTGTTACTTTACTTTTAGGTAGCATACTTTTTAAAGTTAATCCAATCGCACCTGAACCTGTACATAAATCAAGTATATTTATATTTTCAAGTTTGTATTTTTTTATTAGATTTAATGTTTTTTCAACAAGGTACTCAGTTTCGTATCTTGGTATTAATGTATTTTCATTTACAAAAATTTTTAATCCGTAAAAGTCTACATATCCAATTATGTATTGCACTGGATAGTTGTTTTCTAGTAGTTTTAGTGTGTTTTCATTCCATTTATTAAGACTTATTAATTCTTGTTTATCTAACTCATTTATTTTCATCAGTTATACCCATTTTAAGTTTTTGATCTGCTGTTATAAGTGCTTCTATTACTTCTTCTAAGTTACCTTCCATTACTTTATCTAAATGCATTATTGTAAAGTTAATTCTATGGTCAGTAAGTCTGTTTTGTGGATAGTTATATGTCCTTATTTTTTCTGATCTATCTCCTGTACCAATTTTTGCTTTTCTTGTTTCTCCTAGAGCTCGTTCCTGTTCTTGTACTTTTAGGTCATAAAGTCTTGATTTTAATATTGTTAATGCTCTTTCTTTATTCTTAATTTGACTTCTTTCTACTTGGCAATATACCATTATTCCTGTAGGTATATGAGTTACTCTTACAGCCGAGTCAGTTGTGTTTACACATTGTCCGCCAGCACCTGATGCACGACATATGTCTATTTTTAAGTCTTTTTCTTGTAAATCTATTTCTACATCTTCTTGTTCTGGCATTACTAATACTGTTGACGTCGAAGTGTGTACTCTTCCTTGAGTTTCTGTTTCTGGTACTCTTTGAACACGATGCGATCCACTTTCATATTTCAGTTTTGAATAAACATTTTCTCCTGACAAGATAAATTCTATTCCAGCATATCCTCCTGAACTACCAGGAACTTCATTTGTTACTTCAAGTTTCCATCCCATTTTTTCTGCATATTTAGAGTACATTCTAAATAAGTCTCCAGCAAATAAGTTTCCTTCGTCTCCTCCAGCTGCACCACGAATTTCCATTATTACATTTTTATCATCATTAGGATCTTTTGGTAATAATAGTATTTTTATTTTTGTTTCTATTTCTTCTTTTTCTTTTGTTAATGTTTTTATTTCTTCATGAGCAAATTCAGACATTTCAGGATCATGAGTCATTTCATGAGCAGCCTCTAAGTCGCTTAATACTTGTTTATATTTTTTATAAGCTTCTACAGTTGATTCTAGAGAAGATTTTTCTTTGTTTAAATCTTTCATTTTTTTGAAGTCATTATATACTTCTGGTTTAAGTAATTCTTCACTTATTTGTTCATATCTTTCATTTATTAATTCTAATCTTTCTAACATTTTAAATCCTCCTTTTTCTTATTAGTTAGTATTATTAACTAGTTAAGCTAAAGTTCTGATTCTTCGTCATCTATTATTACTAAATCTTTGTATTCGTCTTCTCCTCTATCATCTTCTATATCTTTTGTTTCATCAATGTACATATCATCTTCTTCTGTTGGTTCTACTGATTCTTCTTCAGTTTCTATGTCTTCATCATCATCTTCTATATCATTTAATTCAACTTTTACTTTATGATTTTCTCTTAAATCCCAGAAACCTTTTTCAAGTTGAATAAATCTTTTTTCTGTAGAAATTAGTGAGAAAAAGTCTGCTAGATATTTTTCAGAAGATAATTCATCTAATTTTAATTGATTACATACTTCTTTAAATAAGTCTAGTAATTTCATTTTTGTACCCTTTTCTTTTAGTATAACATATGCTAAGTCATCATATGACATTGTTTCGATATCACTTTCATTAATTGTTTTTAATTTCATTTTACACACTTCCTTTTCCAATAAAATTATACTGATATTTTATAATAAATCAAGTACTTTTGTTAATCTTTTTTATTATATTCATTTTTTTTGTAAATTATATGTGTTTTTTGCTTATATTTTTTGATTTTTTTTTAATAATAAATGTAGGAGAAAGTGTATGAAAAATTTGAGAAAAAAATTATATATTTGTTGGAAAGTTATGATTTTTTTAATTGTTATTGTTTTTGCTGTTCTAGCTGGTTTTTATTTATATGCTTATATTACACCAAAAATGGATATTAATAAGTCTAATAGAGTAGTTTTATTTGATAAGGATGATCAAGTATTTTATCAAAGTAGTAGTACAAGTAGTTGGGTAAAGTTAAGTGAAATTAGTGATTATGCTGTTAGGGGTATAGTAGATACTGAGGATAAAAATTTTTATATGCATAATGGGTTTGATTATTTGAGAATTATGAAAGCGCTTTATAGAGATATTAAAAGCAAAAGTTTAAAAGAGGGTGCTAGTACCATTAGTCAACAATATATTAAGAATTTGTTTCTTTCTTTTGATAAAACTTGGGATAGAAAAATAGAAGAAGCTTATTTAACTTTTGAACTTGAAGTACATTATACTAAGGATGAGATATTAGAAGGATATTTGAATACTATTAATTATGGTAGTGGAAACTATGGTATTGAAGAGGCTAGTATGTATTATTTTAATAAGCATGCTAAAGATTTAAGTTTAGAAGAGGCTTCTATAATTGTGGGTATTCCTAAGAATCCAACTTATTATAATCCTATTTATTATTTTGAAAATGCTAAAAAAAGGCAAAGAGTAGTTTTACAAAGCATGGTTAATAATGGACATATTACTGTTAAGGAGATGGAAAATGCTTATAATAAGGAACTTAATTTTTATGGAAAAAAAGATAGTAATTTGGCTCTTAGTTCTATGTATTATAAGGATGCAGTGATGAGTGAATTAAATTCTATACAAAATATTCCTAAGAGTTTAATTGAAACTGGTGGGTTAAAGATTTATACTTATTTTGATAGTGATGCGCAGAAGAAATTAGATAATATTGTTAATGAAGAAATGGCTGGTAATGAGAATTTACAAGTTGCTTCTATGATAAGAAATCCTAAAAATGGTGGAGTTGTGGCTTTGATAGGGGGAACTAATTATAATGAAACAGAATTTAATAGAGTAACTCAAGCTAAAAGGCAAGTGGGTTCTACTTTTAAACCTATTCTTTATTATGCTGGACTGGAAAATGGAATGACTGCGACTTCTACTTTTATTAGTGAAAAAACTACTTTTTCTATTGGTGATAATAAGAATTATAGTCCTGGTAATTATGCTAATATGTATGCTAATAAGGCTATTACCATGGCTGAAGCACTTGCACTTTCGGATAATATTTTTGCTGTTAAAACTCATTTATTTTTAGGAACTGATACTCTTAGAAATACTGCTAAAAGAATGGGGATAGTTAAGAGTTTACCTAACAATGCAAGTTTGGCTTTGGGAACTACTGAACTTACTATGTTAGACTTTAGTAATGCTTTTAATACTTTGGCTAATTATGGAATTAAAAACAATGGGGGATTTATTAGAAAAGTAACTGATTTAAATGATAATGTTTTATATGAAAAAGAGTACTTAGAGGAAGATATTCTTGATAAAAGGTATGTTTATATTCTTAATAATATGATGAAGGGTACTTATAACTATAATTATATTGATTATACTAGTCCAACTCTTATGAGTGTTAGTGGATTATTTTCTAGAAAATATGCCGTTAAATCTGGTACTACTGATAGTGATTATTGGGTTGTTGGATATAATCCTGATGCATTAGTTATGGTTTGGATAGGGTATGATGATAATTCTAGTATTGGGGATGTGTCTTCTAAAATTCCTAAGAGAATATGGGCTAGGGGAATTGAGGCTTATTTGGAAGGAAAAAGTGAGAGTTGGTATGAGATTCCTAAGGGAGTAACTGGTCAAATAGTTAATCCTATTAGTGGAAGTGTTACTGATTTGTCTGTTAAGGATTTACTTTATTTTGTTAAGGGGACAGAACCCAATTATGTTAGAAATGAAAATAGAGACTAAAATTATAGTCTCTAATCTTTTTTAATTTTAATTATTATTTGATACATGTCTTCAAAATCAAATTCTTCTGTGTCTACATCAAAACCCATTTCTTCTATTTTACGTGCTTCTTCTCTTGCTTGATTTATGGCTTTACTGATGCTTTTTGTAGATGTTGGTGTTGCTTGCACTTTTGGTGTTTCTTCTTGGTTTCTATATTCTTCAATTATGCTACTATCTTTTGTTTCAATTGGTGTATCTTTAACTGGGTTTTCAAATGTTTGATTAGATACATCAAAATCCATTATAACTGGTTCAGTGTCTACTTCTTGGAATGGATTAATTAATTTTGGCTCAGCATTAAAAGTTTGTTTTTCTTCTTTTGGTTTTGTTTCATTTATTGTTGTTTCACTTTGTGGAGCAAGTAATGCATCTATGTCTTTTGGTTTGTATTCTTCTATTATGTCTTTGCTACCCTTTTTTTCTTGTTCAATATCTATTTGATTTGGTATTATGTTTTCAACTGGTTTGTCCTCTTTTGTTTCAACAATTGGTAGAGTTACTTTTGGTGTATTATCTGTTTTAGGTGTTTTTCCTAATAATTTATTTATTTCTTCATCTGTCTGTCTTACAGTTAATCTTTCTGCAATTATTCTGTTTAGCATGCTTATTTGTAAGTTATTGTCTGTTATGTTAAGTAAACTTCTTGCATGTCTTTCAGATATTTTGTTGTGAAGAAGTGCTTCTTTTACTGGAATTGTTAGGTTAAGTAATCTTAATTTGTTTGCAATTGTTGACTGAGCAACACCCATACGAGTTGCTAATTCTTCTTGTGTTAGGTAACCCATATCTAGTATTTTTTTGTAACTTTGTGCTTCTTCTATAGCAGTTAAATCTTTTCTTTGTAAGTTTTCTACTACAGCAACTTCAGCACTTTTTTGGTCATCTATATTCATTATTACAGCTGGAACTTGTGTTAAACCTGCTAAAACACTTGCTTTATATCTTCTTTCACCAGCAATTATTTCGTATTTATCTCCAATTCTTCTTAAAACTAATGGTTGAATAATACCGTGCATTTTTATTGAATCAGCTAATTCATTTAATTCTTTTTCATCAAATGCTAATCTTGGTTGAAATCTATTTGGTATGATTTCATCTATTCTTACATTTACTATTTCATTTTCATGGTTCATATTAACAGCCCCTTATCTTTATTCTATATATAATTGTACTTTATTTTTTCCAATTTTGCAAGTACTAATGAAAAAAAAGTTAGTAAAAAATGCTAACTTTATTGTTTTTTGTTTAAAGATTTTTTGATTTGAGAATAATTTCTTGGGTAGATTGGTGGAGTTGTTTTTTGTTTTGTTATTTTTAATATTGTTCTTTTTGAATTTTCAATTGGTAGAGTATATGTAATTATTTCTGTTAATTCTGAATTTAATGTTTTTAAAAATGATTCTGTTTCTTTTAATTCTTCTTCATAATGTGATTTAAGTGGGATGAATAAGCCATTTATTTTTAATGCAGGTATTTCTAATTCTGAAAGTATTTTTAGATGGGAAACTGCTCTTGAAGTGGCTAGATCAAATTCTTCTTTATGAGTTTTAATAAAGTCTTCTGCACGACTATTTATTACTTCAATGTTGTTTAAGTTAAGTTCTTGTTTTATTATTTTTAGAAATTCACATTTTTTTGTGTTTGATTCTAATAAGTACACTTTTAAATTTGAATTTATTATTGCTAAGGGAATGCCTGGAAAACCAGCACCTGTTCCTATATCTAGTAATGTTTTGTTTTCTTTTACTTCTTTTATTTTAAATAAGCATAGCGAGTCATAAAAGTGTTTTAAGTAGATATCTAAATCATTTGTTATACTTGTTAGATTAAATTTTTGATTATATTCTTTTAGTAAATCTTTATATTTTTCGAATTTTGATAGTTCTTTGTTTGTTACTTCTATACCTAAGAGTTTTAGTGAGTTTAAGAATTCTTCATTATTCATTTGGATACTCCTTTTTTAGGTAAACGAGTAACATTGTTATATCAGAAGGATTTATTCCTGAAATTCTTGTTGCTTGTCCAATTGTTAAAGGTCTTACTTCATTTAATTTTTGACGAGCTTCAGTTGCAATGTTTCTTACTTTATTGTAATCAATATCATTTGGAATTTTCTTTTTTTCTAAATTTAACATTTTTTCTACTTCAATATTTGTTTTTGCTATGTAACCTTTATATTTTGTATTAATACTAACTTGTTCTTTTGCTTTTTTATCAAATGTTTCATTAAGTAAGTATTCTATGTCTTCTATAGATACTTCTGGTCTTTTTAATAAATCAATTGCTAACGTTTTTCCTGTTAATGGAGAACTTGATAAGTTTTTTAGGTATTCATTATTTTTATCTGTTGGTTCTACTTTTGTGTTTTCTAGATGTTCTTGTAATTTTTTTATGTTTTCTACTTTAGTTTTAAATATTTTATATTTATCATCATCAATAAGTCCTACTTTTCTTCCTATTTCAGTAAGTCTTAAGTCAGCATTGTCATGTCTTAAAAGAAGACGAAATTCTGCACGGCTAGTTAATAGTCTATATGGTTCAGTTATTCCTTTGTTTATTAAGTCATCTATTAATACACCAATGTATGCTTCGTTTCTTTTTAGAATTAGTGGGTCTTTGTTTTCAAGAGAAAGTGATGCATTTATTCCAGCAATTAAACCTTGTGCGGCTGCTTCTTCGTATCCACTTGTTCCATTTATTTGTCCTGCACTGTAAAGACCTTTAATTTTTTTGCTTTCTAGGGACATTTTTAATTCTAAACTGTCTATCGCATCATATTCTATTGCATAACCATATTTTGTTATTACTGCATTATGAAGACCTTCCATTGTATGAATTAGTTTTTCTTGAAGTTCTTCTGGCATGGTTGTTGAAAAACCTCCAACATATATTTCATCTCCATTTTTTCTTTCAGGTTCTAGAAATATTTGATGTCTATCTTTATCTTTAAATTTAACTATTTTGTCTTCAATTGATGGACAGTATCTTGGTCCGATTCCTACAATTAAACCACTATATAGTGCGCATTTGTCTAAATTGTCTAAAATTATTTTGTGGGTTTCTTTATTAGTATATGTTAAATAACATGGTACTTGTTTATCTATGTCATATGTTGGTTCATAGAAATTACTGAAACTTAGTAACTCACTATCTCCTTTTTCTTCTTGACATTCACTATAGTTAATTGAAGACTTTAATACTCTTGGTGGTGTTCCTGTTTTTAATCTTCTCATTTTAATTCCGTGTTTTTGTAGACTTTCACTTAGGTATAGAGATGGTTTTTCTCCGTGTGGTCCACCTTTATGTTTATTGTGTCCTCTTAAAATATCCGCATTTAGATATGTACCTGTTGTTATTATTATTTTTTTTGCCGATATTTTTTCATTTGTTTCTGTAATAATACCTTGTACTTCATTATTTTCTATTAATAATTCTTTTACTAAGTCTTCTTTTATAGTTAAATTTGGAGTGTTAAGAAGTTCTTTTAACATATTTTCTGGGTATATTGTTTTATCTGCTTGACATCTTAAGCTTCTTACTCCTGGACCTTTTTTACTATTAAGCATTTTTATTTGTAAATGAGAAATGTCTGCATTGTATCCCATATATCCTCCTAATGCATCTATTTCTCTTACTACTATTCCTTTAGCGGAACCTCCAATTGATGGGTTACATGGCATGTCTGCAATGTTTTTGATATTTCCTGTTATTAATAATGTGGTATGACCTTTTTTGGCACATGCAAGTGAGGCTTCACATCCAGCATGTCCTCCTCCAATTACTATTACTTCGTACATTTTTTCCTCCTATTTTCCTAAACAAAATTTACTAAATATTTCATCTAATAATTCGTCTTTGTATGATTCACCAGTTAGTTCACCTAATTTTTCCCAAAGTCTTTGTATATCTATTTGTATTAAGTCTACTGGTGTATTTTTTTCATTTTGTTTATTTATTTCTTCACTTAACGATAAGCAATTTTTGATCAGATTTATTTGTCTTGCATTTGACAAGTAAGTGAAGTCTTGCGTTTCTAATTCATTTAAATTAAATAATGATTTTATTTCTTCTATTATGTCATTTATTCCTTTATTTTCTTTAATTGATATTTGAAGTGTTTTGTATCTCGAAAATTTTTCTTTTTCTATTTGCATAGGTAAGTCTTCTTTGTTTATGATTATTATAGATTTTTTATTTTCTATTTCTTTTAATATGTCTAAATCATCTTTTGTTAGTGGTTTACTTCCATCAAATATTGCTAGTAAAAGGTCGCTAGTTTCTAATATACTTTTACTTTTTTCTACACCAATTTTTTCAACAACGTTTGATGTTTGTCTTATTCCTGCTGTATCAATTAAGTTTATTTCAATTCCATTTATTACTATTTTACCTTCTACTATGTCTCTTGTTGTTCCTTCTACATCTGTTACTATTGCTTTATCTTCATTAATAAGTCTATTTAGCAAGCTACTTTTTCCAACATTTGGTTTTCCTACTATTCCTACATTTATACCATTTTTGATAATTGAACCTTTTTCACTTTCATCTACTATTTTTTTTAATTCATTTTTTATTTCTATTATGTTAGTTTTTAGTAATTCGTTTGTATATACTATAGCATCTTCATATTCTGGGTAATCAATGTTAACTTCGATGTTTGCTATTATTGTTAATAATTTATTTCTAAGATTTTTAATTATTCTAGATAATTCTCCTGTTACACCATTCATACTCATTTTTCTTGATGCTTCTGTTTTGGCATTTATTAAGTCACTTATTGATTCGGCTTCTAGTAAGTCTCTTTTACCATTTAAAAATGCTCTTTTTAGGAATTCTCCTGGCTCGGCTAATCGACAGCCTTGTTCTAATAGCATTTCTAAGATTTTGTTTGTTACTGCTAAACCACCATGAGTATTTATTTCTACAATGTTTTCACCTGTGTATGTATTTGGTTCTAGAAAAACTGAAACTAATACTTCATCAACTTTTTCTTCTTTGTCTTTTATGTAGCCAAAAGTTATTGTGTGAGTTTTTGCTTTTAGTAAGTCTTTTGTAAATATTTTGTTTACTATACTAATACTTTCTTTACCACTTATCTTTATTATATTTATTGCGCTTGTTCCTACTGAGGTTGCTATAGCACATATAGTGTCAGTCATTTTTAAATACTTCCTTTCGTGTGTAGATTATACCACTTTGAAAAGCATATGTAAATTATTTATTTCCCGGGAAATAAATTTTTTCTTTGGGAAATAAAAAAACAAACTATTTTTTTCTAGTTTGATTTTTCTTTATACTTAATTACTACACATCTATTTGGTTCTACTCCAACACTTTCTGTTGTAATGTAATCGAATTTTGATAGTGCATTATGAACTATTCTTCTTTGGAAAGAATTCATTGGATCAAGTTTAACATCTATTTTTGAAAGTGTTACTTGTCTTGCAATTTTTTTTACATCTCTTTCTAGGAAATAGTTTTGTTTTTCTTTATAATTTTCTATATCCAATATTATGTTAACATACATGCCAGTTTGTGCAGATATGCTTTGTTTTAGGTATTTTTGAATTGATTCTAGTGTTTTTCCATTTTTACCAATTAGAATTCCATTATTGTCAGAATATACTTTATATGATATTTGTTTGTCTCTTATTTGTTTTTCAATGTTTCCCTTAATATTAAATCCTTTTAATATGTTTTCTAATATAGTTTTTCCAAATTCACTAATATCTTCTATTTTAACTATTTCGATAACTACTTTTTTACCAGAAAATAAGCCACCTTTTTCTTCTTTGGTTTTTATTAGTATTTCACTTTCTGGAATATTTAATTCTTTTAAAGCACTTTCTAGTACAACTTTTTCTTCTTTTCCTTTATAAATATATTTTTCCATAACTACACTTCCTTTTCACTAATTAGTTTTTTTCTCTTTTAATTTCTTTAATATTATATTTTGTAATATTGCAAATGCACTTGTTGAGAACCAATAAACTCCAATACCTACATTTAAACTGAATGACATTACTGTTATGAATACTGTCATCATTCTAGTCATCATTTTTGTTTGTGCTTCTTGTTCTTTGCTAACACTCATTGAACCTGTATTTTTAAATGAGAAGTAAGTTGATAAACCAATTAATATAACTATTATAATATAATAATATTGTCCATTTGATATAGCCTTCCAAGGAGTTGTTCCAAGGTCAAAACCTAATAATTTTTCTTCTAGTATTGCAGGTATTCTTTGTATTGCTTCTAGAAATGCGAAGAATAAAGGTAATTGTATTAATGATACTAAGCAACCTGAGAATGGTTTTATATCATATTTTTTATAAATCATTAACATTTCTTGCTGTTTTGCCATTAATGATTGTTGGTCAGTTCTACCATTATATTTTTTTTCTAATCTTTGTAATTCAGGATTTGCTTTTTGCATATTAGTACTCATGTCCATTGTTTGTTTACTTAGGGGTAGCACTAATAGTCTTAAAAGTATTCCTAATAAAATTATTGATACACCATAATTTTTAACAAGTAATCCAACTTTTACTATTACCCATGCTAGAGGTTTTACTAGAATACTTGTCCACAAACCTTCATATCCTCCAGAATTTATTTTTAAATTTTTACATTCAGGTAATTTTTCTAAATTTACTTTATCGTTTTTTTCGTATACTTTTAAAGTTTCTTCATTTGTTGGCTTACATAATATATTTTCTGTATAAACTTGTTTTGTCTCCTTATCGCTAAAACTTTTTGTACAACCAGTTGTTAATGTTAATGTTAACATTGTTATTAAAATTATTTTTTTTAAATTTTTCATTTAATTCGCTCCTTTTATTAAATCAATTAGATTTGCTTCTAATTCTTTATATGAAACCAATAAGGCTTCTTTCCTAATTATTATAACATACTTTTTGTTAAATTCCATTTTATTTTTCATTAATATGTCTTTTATTCTTCTTTTTATTTTATTTCTAATATGTGCTTTACCTAATTTTTTGCTTACACTTACACAATATTGATTATAGATCTTTTCACTATCTATATAATATAGGATAAAATATTTACTAACTTTTTTTCTTCCTCTTTTAACAATTAGTTCTATTTCTTCATTTTTTCTTACAATAAACTGCTTGTTCATAAAATCACCTAAATAATATTCTATAAAAAAAAACTACTCATTGCAAGTAGTTTATTTGTTGATTAGGTTTTTTCTTCCTTTTTGTCTTCTAGATTTTAAAATGTTTGCACTTCTAGAAAGAAAACCTTGTTTTTTTGCTTTGTTGTTTTTCTTAGCAACTGGTGTTAATTTCATTTTTTATTCCTCCCAACTTTTTTTGCTTGACTTATAAGATTATAAACTATAGAATATTATTTGTCAACTTTTTGTTTATTAACATATTCACATTAGTGTGGATAACTTTATTAACAGAGTGAATTAAAAAAATGTGGATAATGTGAATAAGTCTGTTTTTTCTCGTAAATTAAAGGTAAAAAAAGTAGATAACCTGTGTATAAGTTGTGTTAATAACAATTTTTTAAAAATTTTGCTTTGAAAATTTTATAAAATGGGGTACAATGGAAGTGGATAACTTGTGATGTGGGGTGAGTTTATGGATAAAGATAAAATTTGGAACGAATTTGTTAATCAATTGAAAACTAAAATAACTGATGTAACTTATAATACGTGGTTTGTTCAATTAAGATTATTAACAATTAATGAAAATGATATTGTTATTATTGTGCCATATCCTATATATAAGAATCACATTACAAGCAATTATATGGATATAATTGAGGAAATATTTTTAGAAATAACTGGTACTAGTCATAATATTATATTTTGTTTAGATGGAGAATATAAAGATTCTGTTCAAGAAAATATTGTTAACATCGTTAGTGATGATAGAATTATTGATGAATTCGTTGAAACTAGAAAAACTAATTTGAATCCTAAGTATACTTTTGACAACTTTGTTGTTGGAGATACTAACAGATTTGCGTTTAGTAGTTGTTTACAAGTAGCGCAGAATCCTGGAAAACTTTATAACCCTTTATTTTTATATGGTAAAAGTGGACTTGGAAAAACACATTTGATGCACGCAATTGGTAATTATATTATTCAGAATACTAATTTAAAGGTACTATATGTTACTACTGATGAGTTTATGAATGAGTTTATTAGTATTACAAGAGATAGTGGAAATAGAGAAGATAATTTAAATGGTATTGATATTTTTAAGAATAAATATAGAGATATTGATGTGTTAATGATTGATGATATTCAATTTTTAGGTAGTGCAAATGCTACTCAGCAAGAGTTTACTAATACTTTTAATAGTTTATATAGCAATTCTAAACAGATAATTATTTGTTCTGATAGAAGTGTTGATGATTTAAAGATGTTTGCTGATAGGTTAAAGACTAGGTTTAATTGGGGATTAAAAGCAATTATAAGTGTTCCTGACTTTGATTTAAAAGTTAAAATTATTAAGAATAAGATAAAAACTGCTGACCTGGCGATAGATTTAAGTGATGAGATTATTGATTTCATGGCATCTAATTGTGGAAGTGATGTTAGAAACTTGGAAGGTATGATTACAAGACTTGCTGCTTATTCATCAATTTGGGGTATTCAAATACTTAGTTTAGAAAATGCAATGGAAGCATTAGATGAATATGTTAATGGAATGGGACAATATACCGAAAATAGTATTGGAAAGATTATTAATGTTGTTAGTGAATATTTTAAATTAACACCTGATGATTTAAAAGGTAAGAAAAGAAGTAAGAATATTGCAAATGCTAGAATGATAGCAATGTATTTGTGCAGAGTACTAACCGATGAAACATATCCTAGAATTGGACTTGAGTTTGGTGGAAGGGACCACTCGACAGTTATTCATGGATATGATAAAATAAATGATGATATGAAGAGTAATGGGGAGCTAGAAAAGATGATTAGTGAACTTAAACAAAAGATGAGTGAATAAAATGTTAATATTGTAAAGTTATCAACATAGGTAAATTGGCTTAGAATAAGGGATTAGACAACTTATTAACATTATCAACATCTATATTATAATTAATTTATTAAAAAAAATAGGAGGAATGAAAAATGAAATTTAAGATTAATAAAGATGTATTGTTAGAAAATTTAAATAATGTAGGAAGGGCTTTATCAAATAGGAATATTATTCCTGTTATTAATGGTATTTTGTTTGAATTAAATGAAGATGGATTAAGTTTAATGGCTACTGATAATGAAATAACTATTAAAACATTTATTGATAAATCTAATATTAAGGAAATAGTTAGTTCTGGTAAAATTGTTATTTATGGAAAGTTTATTCTTGATATTATTAGAAAGATACCTGAAGGGGATGTTGAAATTGAAGAAGTAGATGGATGTAAAGCAATTATTAGAACTTATTCAAGTAAGTATAATTTAAATTGTTTTGATGTTAATGAATTTCCAAAGATAAATTTAGAATTAAGTACTACTCCAATTAAGTTAACTGCTGGTAATTTTAAAGATATTGTTAATCAAACTGTTTTTGCTACTAGTCAACAAGAAAGTAAACCATTACTTACAGGAATTAATATAAAAATTACTGGTAATACTTTAGAATGTGTTGCGACTGATAGTTATAGACTTGCTAAAAAATGTGTTATTTTTAATGATTTTGTTGAGAATAATGTTAATATAGTTATTCCAGCTAGAAATATTAATGAATTTGTTAAATTAATAGATGATGATAATAAAGCTATTGAGTTATATACATATAGTAATAAAGTATTATTTAAATATGAAGGTATTTTATTTCAATCTAGTATATTAAATGGAACTTATCCTAATACAGATTCATTGGTTCCTAATAATTTTGAAGTTGAGTATGAAGTTGATACTAATGAATTTTATAATGTTATGGATAGAGCAAGTATTTTAGCACAGGCTAAAGATAAAAATATTGTTAGTTTAGAGACTCAAGGTAATAAGTTAATATTAACTTCTAGTAGTCCAGAAATTGGTAAAATTGAAGAAGTTATGAACATTAATGTTTTAAAGGGTGAAAATATTAAGATTAGTTTTAGTGTTAAGTATATGATGGAGGCTATAAAAAGTTTTGATAGTAAGAATGTTACATTATATTTTAATGGCGAAATTAAACCAATTATTGTTAAAGAAAATGATAATGGAGATTTATTACAATTGATTTTACCTATAAAAACTTATTAAAAAATATGCTGAAAAGTTAAATTTTCAGTTTTTTTTTGGAAAAAAGAGTTTATTCGACATGTTTCGACGCTTTTCGACATTTCGCTATGCTAGTATATTTGACCATGAAAGGAGGAAAAATTATGAATTATGAGATAAATGATGAAACTTTAGTATTAGTTCCTATGAAAGAGAATAAATGTGAGGTTGTTGAAAAAACTGGTAATATTCCACTTGATGAAAACACTTTTAAAGTTATTGAGCATAGTTGTGACTATTTTGGAGTCAAATATAAATCTAGAGTGTCAGCTACTTATAAATTTATTAAAACTAAATATAGACCCCCTGTTATGATCGAAGAAAGTTCTAAAACTATATTTTTTCCAGTAAGTGCTGATGCTAAGGAAGATAATTTGTGGTTTTGTTTTAATCAAATTAGAGATTATAAAGCTGGAAGTGCAAAAAAGGAAACTATAGTTACGTTTAAAAATGGTTTTACTATGGTTGTTCCGGTATCTTTGTATAGTTTTAATAGTCAATATATTAAGTCAGCTAGGTTATATGCATCTTATTCTTTAAGAAGTATTAAAAAAAATTAAAAAATGCTTTTTGTTGAGCACTATTTGTGATATAATTGTAATAGGTATAGGAGTACTGGTATACCTATTATTTTTAATTAGAAGGTTATAAGAGGTTTTAAAATGCATATCAGAAGAATAGAACTTACAAATTTTAGAAATTATGAAAAAATTAAACTTGAAAATCTTGATAACATTAATATTATTATAGGTAATAATGGAATAGGAAAAACATCTATACTTGAGAGTATATATGTTGCAAGTACTTGTAGAACATTTAAATCAAATGATGAGGGTGTTTTGGTTAATAATAATAAAGATTTTTTTAAAGTAAAAGTTGATATTGAAAATAATGGAAAAATTAAAAAATTAGATTATATTTTAACTGATAATGGTAAAAAAACTAAGATTAATAACATTTTAAAAAGAAGAATAAGTGATTATATATTTCAGTATAAAGTTATTCTTTTTTCTCCTGATGAAATGAAACTTATTAAAGAAAGTCCAAATGTTAGGAGAAATTATTTAAATGTTAGTTTATCTCAAATTAATAAATTTTATATGAAATTATTGAAAGATTATAATGTTCTTATTAAAAATAAAAATGAATATTTAAAGAGAATGTATGTTAATTCTAATATGGATTCTAGATATTTAGATATTATTGATGAAAAAATAGCTGAAATAGGGTCTGAAATATGTAAAATTAGAAGTGAATATATTTCTAAAATTAATAAATATTTAAGAAAAAATTTTCAAAAGTTTAGAAGAAATGATAATGTTTATGTTAAATATTCTAGTCAGTTTTTAGATAAGGATAAAAAGGAAATAGTTAGTTTGTTAAAGAAAAACAGAGATAGTGAGATGAATTTAAGTTTAACGAAAACTGGTATTCATAGAGATGATTTTTTGTTTTTATTTAATGGAAATAATGCTAGGGATTATAGTAGTGAAGGAATTCAAAAACTTATATTATTTTGTTTTAAACTTGCAGAGTTAGAAGTTTTGTCACATGATTATTATGAAGAACCTATTTTGCTTTTGGATGATTTATTTAGTGAATTAGATATAGATAATCAAAATAATGTTTTAAATAATTTAAATAAGAATGTACAAGTGTTTATAACTACTACAGATATTAACAATGTTAAGAAAAGCATTATTAAAAAGGCTAAAATTATTGATTTGAATGGAGGAGGAAAGTATGAGCGATAATAATTATAATGAGAATGATATTCAAGTCTTAGAAGGCTTGGAAGCTGTTAGAAAACGTCCTGGTATGTATATTGGGACTACTGATGTTAAAGGTCTACATCATTTAGTTTGGGAAATTGTTGATAACTCAATTGATGAAGCGTTAGCTGGATATTGTAAAAATATTGAAATTATTATTAATAAAGATAATTCAATTACGGTTAAGGATGATGGACGTGGTATACCGGTAGGAAAACATCCTAAAACTGGAATTTCAACTGTTGAAACAGTATATACAGTGTTACATGCTGGAGGAAAGTTTGGCGGTGGAGGCTACAAGGTAAGTGGAGGTTTACACGGAGTTGGTGCTAGTGTAGTTAATGCTTTATCTAGTAGAGTTACTGTAACAGTTTATAAAGATGGCAAAATATATGAGTGTAAGTTTGCAAATGGTGGAAAGACTGTACAGCCTTTAACTATAATTGGTACTTGTGCAGCAAATAGAACTGGTACAACTGTAACTTTTAAGCCAGATTCTGAAATATTTGACACTGAGATATATGATTATGAAACTTTGAAAGTAAGGGTAAGGGAACTTGCATTTTTAAATAGAGGATTACAACTTACTTTAAGAGATGATAGAGATGAAGAAGATACTCAAGGAGAAAAGTTTCTTTATGAAGGTGGAATAAGTGAGTATGTCAGGTTTTTAAATCAAAATAAAACACCAATACATGATGATATAATTCATTTAGAAGGAGAACAAGATGGTATTTTCTTTGAAGTTGCAATGCAATATAATAATAGTTATAATGATAATATTTATTCATTTGTGAATAATATTAATACTCATGATGGTGGTACACATGAAGAGGGTGTTAGACGTGCTTTAACTAGGGTTATTAACAATTATGCAAGAAAAACTAAGATGTTAAAGGAGAAAGACGATGGGTTAACTCAGGATGATGTTAAAGAGGGGTTAACAATGATTATTTCTTGTAAACATCCAAATCCTCAATTTGAAGGGCAAACTAAGGGAAGACTTGGTAACTCTGAAGTTAGAAAGATAGCTGATAATGTTTTTGCTGAAGGATTTGAGAGATTTTTAATGGAACATCCTACTGACGCTAAGATAATTGTTGAAAAGGCTATGCTTGCAAGTCGTGCAAGAAGTGCTGCTAAAAAAGCAAGAGAGGCTACTAGAAAGAGTGATTTAACAATTACTAATTTCTTTGGTAAGTTAACTGATTGTAAGAGTAAAGATCCTACTGTATGTGAATTATTTATAGTCGAGGGAGATAGTGCCGGAGGTAGTGCTAAAAAGGGAAGAGATTCAATGACTCAAGCTATTTTACCTTTAAGAGGTAAGATTCTTAATGTTGAAAAGACTAGACTTGATAAGGCTTTGGGAAATGAAGAAATTAAAACAATTATTACGGCTTTTGGTACTGGTATAGGACAAGACTTTGATTTAGAGAAGTTAAGATATCATAAGATTATTATCATGACAGATGCCGATGTTGATGGTTCTCATATTAGAATTTTGTTATTAACATTATTTTATAGATATTTTAAACCTATTTTGGAACAAGGACATGTTTATGCTGCTCAACCACCTTTGTTTAGGGTAATGCATGGCAAGACAAGAAAGTATTGTTTGGATGAGGCTGAGAAAGATAGATATTTGGCTTCTTTACCAGAGAATGTTAGAAATCGTGCTGAAATTGCCAGAATGAAGGGTCTTGGAGAGATGGATGCTGAAGAATTAAATGAGACTACAATGGATATTAACAAGAGAATATTAAGAAAGATTAGTGTAGATGATGCAATACTAGCAGATCAAATTTTTACTAAACTTATGGGTGAAGAGGTCGAACCTAGACGTAAGTTTATTGAAGAAAATGCTGGATTTGTACAAAATTTAGATATTTAGGAGGGTTTATATATGAATGATGATTTAGATAGATTACTTGAAAGAGCTAATGAGTTAGAAAATGATGAAGAATTAGAGTCTCCTAGCGAAAATATAAATGAAGAGGTTGTGAGTAAAAGTGATGATGATACTTCTTATTTTGGCGGAGAGTTTCATGAAAGAGATAAACTTTCAGTTAATAATATAGTTGATGAAGTTAAGACATCTTTTCTTGATTATTCAATGAGTGTTATTAAAGCACGTGCTTTACCTGATTTAAGAGATGGTTTAAAACCTGTTCATAGAAGAATTTTGTGGAGTATGTATGAATGTGGTTATACACCAGATAAGCCTCATAAGAAGTGTGCTACTACAGTTGGTTATGTTATAGGACATTATCATCCACACGGTGATACTTCTGTATATGATGCAATGGTAAGACTTGCTCAGGATTTTAATCAAAGATATACTTTAGTTGATGGACATGGAAACTTTGGTAATATTGAGGGAGATAGTGCAGCTGCATATCGTTATACTGAATCAAGATTAGCGAAAATTAGTTTGGAATTGTTACGTGATATTAATAAAAATACAGTAGATATGGAAGATAACTTTGATGTTACAAAGAAAGAACCTAAGGTTTTACCTTCGAGATTTCCTAATATCTTGGTTAATGGTTCAATGGGTATTGCTGTTGGTATGGCTACTAATATTCCTCCTCATAATTTAGGAGAAGTTATTGATGGTTGTATTGCTTACATAGATAATCCTGATATTGACACAATGGGTTTAATGCAGTATATTAAGGGACCTGATTTTCCAACAGGTGGTGTAATTTTAGGAAATTCAGGTATTAAACAAGCATATGAAACAGGAAGAGGTACTATTACTATTAGAAGTAGAGCAACTATTGAAGAGATTAAGGGACATCCTACTATTGTTATTACTGAAGTTCCTTATGGCGTTAATACTATGGAGTTAAAGAATAAGGTTGCTGAACTTGTTCACAATAAAATTATTGATGGAATTACTGATTATCATACTGATTTAAAGGATGGAGTAAAGATTACTATTACGTTAAAGAAAGATGCAAATGCGCAGGTAGTTCTTAATAATTTGTATAAACATACACAATTTCAAATTAATTATGGTATTATTTTCTTAATGTTAGATGGTTTGACACCGAAAACTTTACCTTTAAAGAGTATTATTAGTAAGTATATTGACCATCAAAAGGAAGTTATTTATAGAAGAACTAAGTTTGACCTTGCAAAGAGTGAGAATAGAGTTCATATTTTAGAAGGTTACAAGATAGCACTTGATAATATTGATGAAGTTGTTAACATTATTAGAAATGCTGGAGATGATGATGAGGCTAGAACTAAACTTATTAACAGATTTGGTTTGAGTGTAGTTCAAGCAGATAGTATTCTTGAATTAAAGTTAAAGAGATTAACTGGATTAGAGAGAAATAAAATAGAGGAAGAGTTATCAACATTACTAAAATTAATTGATGAATTGAGGTCTATTTTAGCAAATGAGAATAAAGTTCTTGATATTATTAAGAGAGAAATGTTAGAAATCAAGAACAAATATTCTGATGATAGACGTACTTCTATAGATATGACTGCTATTGATTATATTGAAGATGAGTCATTAATTCCAGAACAAGATGTAATTGTTACTATTAGTAATAAGAATTATATTAAACGTATGTCGACTGATAATTATAAGACTCAAAATAGAGGTGGAGTCGGAATTAAAGGAATGTCCACAAATGATGAAGATTTTGTTGAGCAAATGATTAACTTATCCACACATGATTATTTACTTTTCTTCACAAATAAAGGTAAAGTTTATAGATTAAAGGGTTATGAAATTCCTGAATTTTCTAGAATAAGTAAAGGATTACCTATTATTAACTTAATTCAAATTGAAAAGGGAGAAAATGTCAGCGCAGTTGTAAAAGTAAAAAGGAAAAATGTTTATAAATACTTTATTTTTGGTACTAAAGATGGTGTTATTAAGAGAACTTTAATTAGTGAATTTGATAATATTCGTCAAAGTGGTAAAATAGCTATTACTTTAAGAGATGGAGATGAATTAAATTCTGTTAAGAAATCTACAGGAGAAGATTTTGTATTAATGTGTTCTTCAAATGGAAGAATGGTAAGATTTAATGAAAATGAAGTTAGAGTAATGGGTAGAAGTGCTGCTGGAGTAAGGGGAATTACTTTAGAAAATGATTATTGTGTAGGTACCGAGGTTGCTAGTGAATCTCAAGAAGTTTTAGTAGTTACTGAAAAAGGTTATGGTAAAAAGACTGCAGTAAGTGAGTATAGACAAACAAAGCGTGGTAGTAAAGGTGTTAAGACTTTAAGTATTACTGAAAAAAACGGTATTATAGTTGGATTTAAATCTGTTTATAATGATTGTGATTTAATGATTATTACTAATTCAGGTATTATTATTAGGCTAGATATGTTGAGTATTTCTACAATGGGTAGAGTTACTCAAGGGGTAAGACTTATTAATTTGAAGGAAAATAGTTCTGTATCTTCTATTTCTGTAGTAAGTAAAAGCGAAGAAGAAAATTTAGAAACTGAAAATGATGAAAAGTAATGTTTCACGTGAAACATTACTTTTTTTATATTTTATTAGGTCTTTTGGTTGTGTATTTTTTGAATTTTTCAAGTTATTAACAATTAAATTTATTTATTATTTAAATACTTGTTAGTATAATTTTAATGTTTCACGTGAAACATTAAAATTATAAATATGTTTTTTTTAATTTATAATTTTTTATCAAGATTAAAACTAGTGATTTAAAATTTATTTGTAATTTAATTTATTAATTTTTTTAATCTTTATAAAATCTTTTAATATAACAATGTTTCACGTGAAACATTTCATAAATAAATTTATTTTTAAAATTTTATAAGCATTTAGTATATTATTTAATAATTCATAATTAGAAATTTTTATGAAATACTATCATTTTATTTATAAATTTATTTATCATATATTTTTTTATAAATTTTTACTAGTATGTTTTCTAATGTTTCACGTGAAACATTAGAAAATTCAAAA
>FR902212.1 GCA_000438415.1 Clostridium sp. CAG:628 | reverse complement strand
GAACAGTGTCTCCGACTAGTCAAGCAGTAGGAAGTGGTAGGGCTGCATCATTTACTGTAACACCAAATGATGGTTATAAACTAGAACTAGAAAGTAGCACATGTGATGGAACACTTTCTGGTAACAAATACACAATAAGTAATATAACAAGCAATAAAACATGTACAATAACATTTAAACCAAATATACCAACTTTATATGATAAACTGCTTGCTGATAAAACAACACGTCCAGGAGCAAGAACAGACTTTAGTACTGTTTTAACAACAAATAATACAAAAACATTATATACAGGAGTAGAAGACAGTAAAACAGTATATTATTTTGCAGGGAATGCAACAGATAACTGGGTAAAGTTTGGAAAGAATGCAAGTAATCAAGACTTATACTGGAGAATAATAAGAACAAACTCAGATGGAAGTGTAAGACTTCTTTACCACGGTACAAGTACTACAGCAACAGACGCATATATAGGAACATCAGCATTTAATAGTAGTTATGCTGATACAGCATATGTAAGTTATATGTATGGAAGTTTAGGAAGTATACCTAACGCAAGAGAAAATACAACTGACAGTACAATAAAAACAACAATAGATAACTGGTATAAAGATAATTTAAATACAAATTATGGTAAATACCTAAGTACAACAGCAGTATATTGTAACGATAGAAGTACATCAGATAATACAAACTTTGGAGCATACACAAGATTAAATACAAATAAAACACCAAGTTATGACTGTGCAGCAACAGAAGACAAATTCACAGTAGACACAAGTACTGGAAATGGGAAACTAACATATCCAATAGCATTAATGACAGCAGACGAAGTAAGGTTTGCAGGTGGAGTATATGGTATAAATGCACCAACATGGTATTATTATAATAGTTCAAACGGTAGTTCTACAGGCTCCACCTTGTGGTGGTTGTTGTCTCCTAGCACTTGGACAGCCAATGGCATCTATGCTAGCGTGTTTCGCATGCTTGATTCGTCCTACCCTGGCCGCTTGACCTACAACGCCGTCTACAGCTCTGACGGTGTGCGCCCTGTCATTTCTCTCAAATCTTGTATCAAATATAGTACAGGAAATGGCTCAGCAAATAACCCTTATACAATATTAGAAACATCAAGTGGTTGCTAAAACCACTTGTTTTTAGTATAATTATAAGTGGGAGATATGAATATGTTAAAAGATAAACTAAAGTTAGTACCGATGTTACCAGGCTGTTACCTTATGAAAAATGATAAAGGTGTAATAATATATGTAGGAAAAGCAAAAATACTAAAAAACAGATTAAATAGTTATTTTAATAGAACACATACTGGTAAAACTAAGTTACTGGTAAGTGAAATAGCAGACTTTGACTATATAGTAACATCTAGTGAATTAGAAGCATTTATATTAGAAATAAATCTAATAAAGAAATACGACCCTCATTATAATATCTTACTAAGAGATGATAAGAGTTATCCTTACATAGAATTTAAAAACGATAAATATCCTAGTTTAATAGTAAAAAGAGAAATAAATATTAATAAAAAAAATAAAATGTTATTTGGACCTTACCCAAATGTAGGTGCAGCAAGAAGATTAGTAAACTTAATTAATAGATTATATCCTCTTAAAAAATGTGATAAGATGCCTAAAAAAGTATGTTTATACTACCATATTGGAGAATGTTTAGGTTATTGTGAATATAAGAATATTGATACAACTAATTTAAGAAATGAAATAATTTCTATTCTAAATGGAAGAGATGATATACTAATTCAAAAAATAAAAGAAAAAATACAAGTTAACTCAGATAATCTAAATTATGAAGTAGCACTGGATTTAAAAAAAGAATTAGATTATATAAGTGTAGTATTTGAAAAACAAAAAGTTGAACTTAATGATGGAATAAATAGAGATATATTTAATTATTATGTAGATAATGGTTACATTAGTATAGTAGTATTCTTTATAAGAAACGGTAAACTTTTAGGTGATAAAAAGAATATATTTCCATTAATAGATGAAGAAAAAGAAACATTAGAGTATTACATAGTTAACTTTTATAACAAAAAAAATATAGTACCAAAAGAAGTAATCGTACCTGTTGTGTTAGATACCACTTTACTTAGTACTATATTAGAAACTAAAGTAATTAGTACATATAAAGGTAAAAAGAAAAAACTATTTGACCTTGCTAGAACTAATGCTAAAATATCACTTGATAACAATATAGAAATGATATATAAAGATGAAGAAAGAAGTATTCTTGCTAATAAGGAACTTGCTGAGTTACTTAATATAGAAAACCTAAGTGTGATTGAGTCGTTTGATAATTCAAATCTTTTTGGTTCATACACAGTAAGTGCAATGGTTACATTTATTGATGGAAAACCTAGTAAAAACGATTATAGAAAGTTCAAAATTTCATTTGACAAGAACGATGACGTAGGAGCAATGAAAGAAGTTATTTATAGAAGATATTACAGTCTTTTAATGAACAATAAAAGAATGCCAGACCTAATACTTGTAGATGGTGGAATTAATCAAATAAACGCTTGTAATGAGGTTTTAAATAGTCTTAATATAAAAATAAAAGTATGTGGTTTAATGAAAGATGACAAACACACTTTAAGAGCCTTAGTTGATGGAGATACTTTAGAAACATATGAAATAAATAAAAAAAGTAACTTATTTTACTTACTAACTAGAATAAGTGATGAAGTACATAGATTCACTATTAACTATCATAGACAAATAAGAAGTAAAGGTTCTTTAGAAAGTGTTTTAACTAATGTAAATGGAATAGGTGAAACTAGAAAAAAAGAACTTCTAAAAAAATATGGAAGTTTAAAAAAGATGACTGAGGCTAGTATAAGTGATTTAGAAGAAATATTACCAACAAATGTAGCAAGTGATTTACATGACTACTTAATTAGTTTAAAAGGAAGTGATAAAAATGAATGATTATTTAATTGTAAACTTAATGAGTGATTTTATATATTTACCATACACTAATAAAGAGAGTGTCTTTGTCACTTCTAAAACTGTTAAAAAGAATGACATAATATGTGAATATAATAATAAAAAAGTATATAGTCCAGTATCAGGTAATGCTTATGCTTATTCTGAAATTCCTAGTATTGATGGTATAACTAAAGTAGTAATAATAGAAAATGATTTTAAAGATACTACAAGTCCTTCTTACCAGAAAGAGAGTATCTATGACATAACAGATAAAGAACTAATGGAAATATTTCCTAAAAAAGAAAGTATTACTTTAGATATACATATAGAAAATAAGTATGACTTAAAAGATTATTATATACTAAAAGATAACATAAAGAATATATTAGAAACACTTAATTTAATAAATGAAAGATTTGATACTAAAATATATATTAACTTAAATAAAAAAGATATATCAAGTTATAAATTACTACTAAGTTATTTAGGAACATATCCTAATATAAGTGTTATATTTAATAAAGTAACTACTAACACTTATAACTTATATGAAATAATTGACATATATAACAAGATTAAAAACATTAAAGAAAGAGACTATATATATATAAGTATAGTATATAATAATACTTTTCTAGTAAACAAAGTAAAAAAATATTCTAATTTAAAAGATATATTAGAAAGTAATCAAATAATAGGTAAATACTATTTAATAAACAATAGTATTAAAATAACTAATTCTAATTATTTATTAGATGAAAGAGTTAGTCAAATTGTAATAAAATAGTTGAAAAACAAAATTACTTATAGTATAGTTGTTTTTAGGTGGTAAATATGTTATACATATTATATGGAGAAAATACTTTTGAACTAGACAAGTTTATTGATAATTTAATGAAAGAAAAGAGTATTACTGAAAAAATAGTATATGATTACGAAGAATGTGATATTAATGAATGTATTGATGAAGCATCATATAATGATTTATTTGGTAACTTAAAATTAGTTGTATTAAATAATAGTACTTTCTTAACAAGCAAGTCTTCCTTAGAGAGTGAAAGATTTAATAATTATATAACTAGTCCTAACCCTAATACTTATTTAGTATTTACTGTAAATAGTGATAAATTAGATGAAAGAAAAAAACTAGTAAAAGAGTTAAAAAGTAAAAGTATAGTTAAAGAGTTTAAAAGTATAGATAAAACTAATATAGATACTGCTATAAAAGATTATTTTAATAATATTGATTATAAAATAAATATGGATGCAGTAAGTGAAATAAAGTCTAGACTACTAACTAATACTAGTGTACTTTATAGTGAATTAAGTAAACTAGAAATGTATAAATATAATTCTAAAGAAATAACTTTAGAAGATGTTAAAAAAGTAATAATTAAATATGAAGAAGATAATATTTTTAAATTAGTAGATGCAGTAATTAATAAAGATAAAAAAAGAATATTTACTATATATAAAAAGATAATAAATGATAAAGTAGAGCCTTCTGTAATAATAGTATTACTAGCAAATAATATAAGGCTTATTCTACAAACTAAGTTATTATATGAAGAAAAAATGAGTGAAACAAGTATTGCTTCTAAGTTAAAAGAACACCCTTACCGTATAAAACTAGCCCTTAATAATGCATATAAAAGTACAATTAATGAACTAGTTAGTGAATTAAATAAATTATTTTATTTAGACTATAAAATAAAAACTGGAGAAGTTGATAGATACAAAGGTTTAGAAGCCTTCTTTATAGAATTATAATTAAACTAAATATACACAATACTACTTACTTGTGTGTATTTTTAGTTTAAATGAACATTATAAAATACAACTAACAAAATAATTAAAAAAATTTAAAAAATTAGTGGACATATTAGATAAAAATCATTATAATAATTAATCAAATGGAGGTGAAATACATGTCTAAAAGTAACTTACCAGTATTACTACTGAAGAACCTTGTATTACTCCCTCTTGAAGAAGCTAGAATAGAATTAAATAATGATGTAACTAAGAAAATAATTGATATATCTAAAAAATATTTTAACGATGAAATACTTATAGTATACCCAGTAAATACTCTAGAACAAGTGCCAGATACTTCAGACTTACCAAGAACTGGTGTAATAGCCAAAATAAGTAGTAGAATAGATTTACCTAGTGGAAACACTAGAATAGTTTTACAAGGTATAAAAAGAGTAAGAGTATTAAAATATTCTATGTATCAAAAAAATAAAGATATCTTGAGTAGTATATATATAGATTTTCCTGAAACAGTATATAACGAAGTAGAAGAAATAAGTTTATTTAGAAAACTTAATAAAGAGTTAGAACTATATATAAGTAATAATCCATTTATATCTAATGCTATATTAAATAAAGTAAAAGGTGTTAATGAACTAGAAAAACTTACTGATATGGTTACTAGTTTCATACCTCTTAGTTTAGAAAAGAAATTATCTCTAATGCAAGAACCTAGTAGAATAAATCGTGCTAAAAAACTAATTACTGAAATAAATATTGAACTTGCTGTACTTGCTTTAGAAAATAAAATAGATCAAGAATTAAAACAAAACTTAGATGATATGCAAAAAGATTTAATTCTTAAAGAAAAGATGAAGATAATAAAAGAGGAATTAGGTGAACAAGACACAAAAACAGTTTATTTATCTAAGGCTAGACAAGAGCTAAATAATAGACATATTCCAGATAACATAAGAAATAGATTAATTCTCGAATTAAATAAGTATGAAAGTACTTTAGAAACTAGTCCAGAGTTAGGTGTAATTAAAACATATATAGACACATTACTTAGCTTACCTTTTGGTAAAGTAGGAATAGATGAAACTGACTTAAATAAAGTTAGTACTTCTCTTAATAAAACTCATTATGGACTAACTGAAGCAAAAGAAAGAATAATTGAGTATGTAGCAGTATCTACAAATAAAGATGCCCTTCGTCCAGTTATATGTCTAGTAGGACCTCCTGGAGTAGGTAAAACAACATTTGCTGAAAGCATTGCTTCATCTTTAAATAAGAAATTCGTTAAAATCAGTTTGGGCGGAATAAATGACCCAGCAGAACTACTTGGACACAGAAAAACCTATATCGGTAGTGCACCAGGTAAAATAGTTACTTCCCTAATTAAAAGTGGTGTAACTAACCCAATAATATTATTAGATGAAGTAGATAAAATGAGTAAAGATTATAAGGGTGACCCAGTAAACACTCTTTTAGATATACTAGATAATAAACAAAATAAAAATTTTACAGATAACTATTTAGAAGAAAAAATAGACTTAAGTAATATTACTTGGATACTTACTGCTAATGATAAAAATGAAATACCTCTAGTACTTCAAGATAGGTTAGACATAATTAACTTAAATTCATATCTTAATTATGAAAAAATAAATATTACTGAAAACTATTTAATAAATAACTCATTAAAAAGAAATGGTTTAGAAACTAACTTAATAAAATTTGATAAAAAAGCAATAACAAAAATAATAGACTCCTATACTAAAGAAAGTGGTGTTCGTGAATTAGATAGACTAATTGATAGGATAATTAGAAAAATAATAACTGAACATAAATTAAATAATACAAGTATTACAGAAACTCATATAAAAGAGAGCGATATTAAAAAATATCTTGGTGTAGAAAAATATCAAGTAAATGAGTGTAATATTAATAAACCAGGATATGCAAAAGCACTAGCATATACTCCATATGGTGGAGAAGTACTTAGTATAGAAGTATCTAGTTATGATGGAAAAGAGAGTTTTGTAACAAGTGGCTCACTGGGTGTTACCCTAAAAGAGAGTATCCTAGTATCTATCGGTTACATTAAGTCTAATAAAACCCTATTTAACATAAATGATAGTGTTTTTAATAAAACAATACATATAAACTTCAGGGAGACTTCTATTCCAAAAGATGGACCTTCTGCAGGAACAGTAATAACTTCAAGTATACTAAGTTATTTATTAGGTAAAGAAGTACCACCAAATGTTAGCTCTACTGGAGAAATGACGCTTCTTGGAGACATTTTACCAGTTGGAGGCTTAAGAGAAAAATCTTGTTCTGCAATAAAAAATGGTATAAATAAAATATATGTATCTGTTATGAATAAAAGAGAAGTATCTAGTTTAGATAAAGAAATAAAAGATAAAATAAATTTTGTATTTGTAAAAAACTATATAGAAATATATAATGATTTATTTAAAGGAAGTGAAGAAAATGTTAGAAACAAAAAGAATAAAAGAAATAAAAAATCTATATAAAGGTGAAATAGAAGAATTATTATATGAAGAAGTAACTAAAGATAATAATACTACATTTCTAAGAATATATATAAAACTTAATGATGAATATAATACTCTTTTAAACTTAGGTATAATTGGAATAAAAACAGAAGAAAAAGTTAACGAATTAGTTAATTTAGGTTATAAAAAAGTATTAAAAAAATAGTAATATTTAAAACACTCCAACATAAATTTAAATGAAAGGAGTGTTTTATTATGAATCAAAAGATTGAATTTAAAAAAGATTGTATGTTAAAAACTTATGTATCTAGTATAACAGATATATCCCTAACACATGACTATAAAATACTAGATGACACTATTGAAGGATATTTTGATGTAACAGGTTCTTATAAAGTAACAATGTCTAGTGTAGAAACAGAAAGCTTCATGTTTACAATACCTTTTACTATAGCCTTATCTTCACTTATAGATAAAGACACAATTGATTTAAAACTATCTGACTTTAACTATAGTGTAGAAAAAGATGTATTACATTTAAAAATGTTTTTAGATATGGATTATCAAGAAATAGAAATAAAAGAAGATACAAAGGATAATGAGGAAATTGATAATATGATTAATGATTTAATAGATAAAGATAGTACTAATAATATAAAAAGTCCAAGTGAATTTCATAACGAAGTAATGTTAGATAATGTTATAGATTCTAAAGAAGAAGTAAAAGAAAATGTTAGTGAAAAAAACTTTAATACTATATTTAATGAAGTAAAAGAAAGTAATTTTTCTAAATATAAAGTATATATAATGAGAAGTGAAGATACACTAGAAAGTATACTTGTAAAATATAATGTTACTATGGATGAAATAAAAGAATATAATGATATTGATAACATTAATATAGGTAGTAAAATAGTAATACCTTATAATAAAAATGAACAAGATTAAAAAAATAATTCGTAAAGGTAAAGTAAAGATTCTAGAAGGAGATAGTTTTACTGAAGTAATAAAAGAAAAGAAAAAAGACTTAAATGATTTATTTGAATACCTTAGTACTAGAGAATACTTTTGTTTTCCTGATATAATAAGTACTAGTGATAGAACTATTAAATATAAGTATTATGATAAGTTAAAACATGACCCTCCTGAAAAAGACATAGAATTCATTTCATCAGTGGCATTACTTCATTATAAAACTATATACTATAAAGAAGTAAGTAGAAAAAAATATAAAGATATCTATAACACACTCATAGACAATATAGATTATCTAAAAGACTACTATAACAAATTAATAGAAAACATTGATAATGAAGTATACATGTCTCCTAGTAATTACTTACTAGCAAGAAATTACAGTGTAATACTAAAAAACTTTTATTATATAGAAAAAGAATTAAATAAATGGTATAACTTAGTAAAAGATAAAACTAAAGAAAGAGTATGTATTATACATAATAACTTAAAAAAAGATAATTTTTTAATGAGTAGTAAAAACATATTAACTGGTTGGGACAATTATTTGGTTGATACACCTATCCTTGATTTATATAAATTATATAGAAACGAATATAAAAATATGGATATGGAATCCATATTTAAGAAGTATATAGAAATAAATAAATTAACTAAAGAAGAAATAAGTTTATTTAATGTAATGATAAGCATGCCTAGTACTATCAATATAACTAATAATGAATACAAAAAAGTAGTAGAAGTAAAGTCTATTTTAGATTATACTTATAGAACAAGTAACTTTATAAACTTAGGAGTCTTTAAAGAGTTGGTAAACGAAAGCAATAATTAAAACAAGTAAAACTAAAGTATTACCTCTACTAGGTACTATTAAAGTAAATATAGTTTGCCAAAATATTAAAACAATATTTACTATTAATACTATTATATTAAATAAATGTCTATTATTTTTATACATATTTTTAATTTCATTTAACTTCTTCATAATATATACTATGTAAAAAGAAACTTATTTGTGAGTTTCTTTTATTTTTTATATTTACTTTATTAATTATTTATTGTAAAATTAATATAGAGT
>FR902211.1 GCA_000438415.1 Clostridium sp. CAG:628 | reverse complement strand
AAGCAGTACTACCGTCTCAACATGATAAGTATTTGGAAACATATCAAAACATTTTACTTTATTTAAAGTGTAGTTTTCACTAAGCAATTTAATATCTCTTGCAAGTGTCATTGGTTCACATGAAATATAGATAATCTTATTTGGTAAAAATTCTTTAATTACATTTATTGTCTTTTTATCCATTCCACTTCTAGGTGGGTCAGTTATAATTACGTCAGGTTTATCACTAATTTTATCTATTAAATCTTCAACTTTTCCACACATGAAGTCGACATTATCAATGTTATTTAACTCTAGATTTGCAACTGCATTCATATAAGAGTTCTTGTTTACTTCAATAGACAATACTTTTTTTGCCTTTTTAGAAGATACAATACTAAGTGTTCCGACACCTGAATATAAGTCAAGCACATTGTTAGTAGTATCTAAATTACTTTCTAATTCTTTAAATAAAAGTCCACAAATATAAGAATTTACTTGAAAGAAACTTTTAATATCTATTCTAAATTTATAATCATTGATATTCATTATCAAATAGTCATTCTTTTCATTACTGATTACATCACTCCCGTTTGTCCTGATTACATAACTATCGCTTGTTTTATCACATATATTATCTATTTCTTCATTTAATCTATTGTCAAGTAGTAAACACTTTTCAATATTAATAACTTCGTTTGTCCCTTCTTTCATATAACCTACTTTATTATTACTAATATGTAAAGTTACTTTATTTCTATAGTTTAGTACTTTATCACTTGGTACGATTTCTAAGTCAGTTACTATTCCTGCATATTTTTCTAATATGTTTTTTACTTTATCTTTTTTAAAATCTAGTTGAGCACAATAAGACATATGCATTATATTACATCCTCCACACACTCCATAATATGGACAAGCAGGAACTACACGACTATCTGAAGTACTTATATATTTAGTAACTTTTCCTAGATTAAACTTTTTATATTCCTTAGTTATTTCAATATCTGCCACTTCTTTAACAAGTATATTTGGAATAAATGTAATTTTATTATCTATTTTAGTAATACCTTTTCCTTCATGATTTAATTTTGTTATAGTTACTTCCATATTTCTATCGTGCCTTCTTC
>FR902210.1 GCA_000438415.1 Clostridium sp. CAG:628 | reverse complement strand
TTTTATTAATGTCTACTTTAAGGGGTGCATTTCAAAATGTCTCTTCTTTTTAAATATTGTTTGACAATCCTAGTTTTTTTATTATTTGTTTTCTTAGAAAGTCGAAAGGGATTACAGTGAATGCTAGTAATAGAGTTATATCTAATTCTAATAAGGTTAATCCTGTTGTTCTAAATATACTTCCTCCAAAGTAAATCATTATTAATTGAACTACTAGTATGAATGTTACAATGAATAGAAATACTTTATTTTTTCTTAAGTTTGCAAATATGTTTAATCTATTACTTCTTGCATTAAATGCATTAAATATAGTCATGAATATAAATAGTCCAAAGAATGCACTCATTACATATTTATCATTTTCTCCAACTCTATATAGGCTATGAATGAATTTGCTTTTTAAAAATACCATACAAAGTATGCTCATATATGAACCGGTTATAAGTATTTCGTTTATCATATATTTATTCATTATTTTTTCATCTTTCTTTTTGGGTGGCTCTAACATGTAACTGTCTAGTGGTGGTTCGTAACTATATGCTACTCCTGCAAGAGTATCCATTACCATGTTAATCCAAAGCATTTGTATAACTGTTACTGGTGCAATTATTCCGAAAAATGGTCCAATTACACTTAAACTTACTGCTGTTAAATTAACTGTTAGTTGGAAAATTATGAATTTTCTTATACTTTTAAATATTGTTCTACCAAAAAGAATTGTTTTTACTATACTTATAAAATTATTATCTAATATGATTATGTCACTGGTTTCTTTTGAAACTTCTGTACCACTTCCCATTGCAAAACCAACATCTGCTCGTTTTAAGGCTGGAGCATCATTTATTCCGTCTCCAGTCATTCCAGTAACTAAACCTAATTCTTGGCTAAGTATTACTAGTCTCTTTTTGTCTTCAGGCAGACTTCTTGCAACGACTTTTAATTTTGGTATTATTTTTTTGACCTCGATATCATTCATTTTATTTAATTCTTCACTAGTTAAAACTATATCATTTTCTTTAGTTAAAAGTCCTATTTCTTTTGCTATACTTATTGCTGTTAATTTATTGTCTCCTGTAATCATTACTGTTTGTATTCCTGACTCTGTTACTTTTTTTATTCCTTCAATTGTGGTTGGTCTTATTTCATCTTTTATTAATATAAAACCTAAAAATACTCCATTTGTTAAATTATTAGAGGTAGAACACGCTAGTACTCTGTAACCTTTTTCTGTATAAGAGTTACCTAAGTTAATTAGTTCTTGTTTGTTTTTAATAATTGATTTTGTTCCATCACTTTTATAAAAATAAGAACATTTATCTATAATTAATTCATATGCTCCTTTGTAAAACTCAGTTTTTGTTTCATAGTTAAGAGTAACTTTGCTATATTTTTTTTTGCTATTAAATTCTTCTTTGTTTAAAATTTTATATTTATTTTCTTTAATGGGACCAGTAAATTTAGTTATGGCACGGTCTGTTATGTTTCCACCTATTATTTCATTATTTATATAAGTGCTGTTTGTGTTATATTGTAAGCTTAAAAGAGTTATTTCTTTTAATTTTGTTTTTTTTATTTCTTCAATGTTTTTATATATTATGTTATCAAATGTTACAAATCCTACCATTTCTAATTCACCTTTAGTAAGAGTTCCTGTTTTGTCTGTAAATAGTATATTTAAACTTCCACTACTTTCAATTCCAACTAATTTTCTTACAAGAACATTTTCTTTTAGTAGTCTTTTCATATTACTAGATAATACCAAAGTTATCATCATCGGTAATCCTTCTGGAACTGCAACTACTATTATGGTAATACCAAGAGTTAGACTATATAATAAGTGAGGAACTAATGTGTTAAAAGACGTTAGCATTGTTTTTATTCTATTTATATCAAAATTATTTTTAACTACTATTACATTAAATAGGTAAGACAGTATTACTAGGAATGCACAGATGTAACCTATTTTACTTATGAATGAGGCAAGTACTCGAAGACGATTTTTAAGTGGACTTGTTGGAGTCTTTTCTTGTATGTCTTTTGCTATTTTACCATAGTATGTGTTATTACCTACTTTTTTTACTAATAAAACACCTGTTCCGTTAGTTATTACACTTCCTCTATAAAGAGGACTCATAAAAGTTTTATTTTGTTCTTTAGTTTCTCCTGACAACATGCTTTCATCAACTGATATGTTTCCGGTATAAAGTATACCATCTGCTGGAATTTTATCTCCACTTTCTAAATATATGTAATCATTAACTACAATTTCTTCTATTTTTATATTTGTTATTAAATTATTTCTATAAGCTTTTACTAATATATTATTAGTAGTGTTACTAAGTTTTTGAAAAGCTTTTTCACTACCATATTCACTTAAACTACTTATTACTGTTGCTAAAATTATAGCAACAATTATTCCTATTGTTTCATATATATCACTATCATTAATGAAAAATAATATTTTTATTCCTAAAGCGATTAATAATATTTTTATAATTGGGTCATTTAATGATTCGATAATTAAGCTTAGTATAGTAGTTTTCTTTTTTTCTGTTATTTTGTTACTTCCATAGAGTTTTCTATTATTTAAAACTTCTTCTTTAGTAAGACCTTTAATATCAAACATATATGTCACCAGTTAAGTATATTTTCTATAAAATAAAAAAAGACCTACAAGTAGGCTTTTAATTTGTTTATTTCAGTTTCTCCAAAAGTTAATATGTCTTTAGCAAGTTTTAATATATCTTTGTCAACTTCTTTTTTGTAATTTTTTATTCTCGCTTCTATGTCTATGTTTCCCATATTAAATCCACGTATTAATATGTTTGCAATTTTAGAGTCAGAGTTATCTTTATTAACTTCCATTTTCATTGCAACTGTACTAGTTAAATTTTTTAAAAATTCTGTGTGTTCAATTTTAATTTTGTTTTTTTTCATAAGACGTTTACATTCTTTATAGTATGCTGTGTACTCTTTTAATTCATTTTCTAGAATATTTTTAGTTTTGTTATTTTTGTCTTTAATTAGAGTAAGTAATTTTTGAGTACTAGTTAAACCCATTTTTGTATTGTCATGTATAAGTACTAATAATTCTTTGTTTTCATTCATAATATCACCATTTATAATATTTTCTTTTTCTTTTAAAATATACTATAGACTTTTTAAATTCTATATAATATAATTGAATTGTGATGTAGTATGAAAAATAATGTTTATAAATTAGTGCTTGTTTTATTTAGTTTATTAACTATTTTTGAAGTTATAGTTTATTTAATAAGTTCTAGTAGTTTTGTTGGATTACTATATTTATTAATTAACTTTGTTATTTTGTTTATGTTATTTTTAGTTTCTACTTCTGTTAAAAAGACTAATGTTAGAAAACGTATTTTGTTTAATATAATTATTGTAGCTTTCGGATTTATGGCTAGTTTTTATGTGAGTAGTAAAACTATAGTATTTGGTTATACTGAAATTAGTGAGAACTATTTTAGCAAAATTTTAATTAGTTCAAAGATTTTAAAGAGTATTATATATAGTTTTATATTATTCATTAGTTATTTAGAGTTTGATAGAATAAGAAATAAGTGAAATTTTATTAAAAAACTTGTTTTTTTTTGGAAGATATTATACAATTATTATGAGGAGTGAGGATATGAAAAAATTTAAGAAATTTTTAGAAAAGAATAAAGTTTATATTATAATTGGTTTTCTTGCAGTTTTATTTATAGTATTAAGTCTTTTAGTAAAAGATAGTGATATTAAAAATAAAAATGATGAGAAGGTAACTGAATGGTATAGTACTACTAAAGAGGGTGGAGTTGTTGTTACAGTTTTAGCACAAACTACTTGTAGTCATTGTCTTAATTTTAAACCAATTATGAATAGTGTTCAAAAAGAGTATGGATTTAAGTTATATTGGTTTGAACTTGATCAAGTAAGTAGTAAATCATATACTATGCTTACTAATACATATGATATTTATTCTAGTTTTGGTACACCTTATATCTTTATTACTAATAATGGAGAATTTGTTGCTGACTATCAAAGAGGTGAAATGCCTAAAGATGAGTTAATTACATTCTTGAAAGAAAATGGTGTTATTAAAAGTGATAGTGAAGATTAATGGAAACATTAATCTTTATTTATAGGAGTATTATGAAGAAAAAAGTGTTATTAATTATATGTTTTATAAGTATTATTCTTTTTATTAAGTTTTTTGTGAGTGATTATGAAGTGTCTTATAAAATTGATAACTTTGATGTTAGGGAAAAGTATAGTGATGGGTATTATTATTTAGTTTTAACTAATAAAGATGGTAAATATAATTATGTTATAAAGAAAAATAGGAGTTTGTTTAGAAAAGTAGTTAAATCTATTAAAGTTAATGGTGAGTGTGTTAGTCCAAACGGATTTTATACTTTATGTAGTGAGAAAGATTATTTAGTTACTAAGGATGTATTATCTAATAAATTTGAGTATGAAAGTAATGAGAAAGATTTTGTTTTTAATAATAAATTTAGTGATGGAGAATATGTACTTATTTGGAAATATGATGGATTTTATTATTTAAATAGTAATGGGTATAAGAGTATTAATATTTTTAATAAAGATAGATATTCTAATGATTTAATGATAAAAATAAGTGAATATTTAATTTTCCCTAAATATGATGATGAGTATATGTTTAGTGGTTTTATTGTTTTAGATATGACAACTGGTAAATATAAAATAATAGATACTGATTATAAGTTTAGTTATGAATCTTATTATGCTGGGGTACATAAAAATAAAATATATATGTATGATAAAAAGAATAGTGAGTTAGTTGAAATTAATTATAAAAAGAATAAAGTTAAAATAGTAGGAGATAGTTTTACTGGAGTATTTAAATATGTTAAAAATAAAAAAGTTTATGTTAAAATGAGTGAATATGAAAGTGAAAAGATTAATTTTTTTGATAAAACTTCTAATGTTTTAAATGTTAAAGGTAATATGTTAAGTTATAAGTATGATGAAGAGTTATTTACTAAGTATTTTAATTATGAAGAAGTGAATATTGTTGACTATATAAATGATAGAATATATTTTATATATAAGGATAATTTATATAATTATTATGAAGGAAAGATAAATTATTTAGGACATTATTTTGAATTTAATTTTAATAAAAATAGCAATGTTTTTGTTTATAATAAGTAAAGAAACTAGTTTGTTAATTAACATAATTAGTTTTTTTTCATATATTAGTATAGGTGATTTAATGGAAGAATTTAGAAAGGTAATGGATACAGAGTATTATACTTATTATACTGTTAGTAAAGGAGATACTCTTTATAGTATAAGTAAAAAGTTTAATGTTAATCCTAAATTGGTTAGTGAGTTAAATGGTTTAAAGGTAGAAGAATATATTTATCCTAATCAAACACTTATTATACCTAAAAAGGGTATACAGTATTATATTACTAAGGATGATGATACATTGAATTTGGTTTCTAAGGTGTTTGGTGCAAATGAAAGTGATATTGTTAAGCAAAATAAAACTATATATTTATTACCAGGTCAGATGATTTTTTATAGGGAGTAATCTTGAAATTTACTTCCTTTTATTTTATAATATTATTAGAATAGGAGTTGGGTAGTGTGATTATTAAAAAACCTTATGCTTTTATGATAAAGCACTTTAGATTAATACATGTTATTTTATCTTTATTAATGGTATTTTTAATTAGTAAAACTAGTAGTATTGTTAGTTTTTTTAATGAGTATGTTAAGAATGGTTATTATACATTAAATAGTGGGTCATATATTAATTTTTATATGTTTATTTCTATTATTCTTATTATTGTGATAAGTGCTTTCGTGTATTTGTTAATGAAATGGAAAAATAAAAGTAGAAATTTATATATATTTACTATTGGATTTTATTTTGTTTTATTTATTCTTTTTATAATATATTTTAATGTATTTAGTAATATTAGTTTAAATCAAATTAATGTAAGGGGTATAAGGGCTTATAGGGATATTATAATTATAGCATATGTTCCTCAGTATATACTTTTGGCTTTTCATGTAATTCGTGCGGTAGGTTTTGATATAAAAAAGTTTGATTTTAAAAAAGACTTAGAAGAACTTGATATAGCAGAAGAAGATCAAGAAGAAATAGAAGTTACTTTAGGAAGTAATGCTTATAAATATAAAAGAACTATTAGAAAAATGTTAAGAGAATTTAAATATTATGTTTTAGAAAATAAATTCTTCTTTGGTACAATATGTGGTGTACTATCATTAGTTGTCTTCTTTCTTGTTTATTTAAGAGTATCGGTGTTTAATAAAACTTATAAAGAAAATACTACGTTTAGTGTAGATGGTATAGTTTTTAAAGTAGATGCTTCTTATGTTACTGATATAGATTATGGTGGTAATAATATTTTAAAGAATAAAAGATATATAGTTGTTAAAGTGAATATGGAAAATACTAATTCTTTAAAGACTAGTGTGGATGTGGAAAAAATAAGATTAGTTCTTGATGATAATATATATAATCCAGTTTATAGTAAGGGAGATTTCTTAGTTGATTTGGGAGAAAATTTTACTAAAAATACAGTTTTGTTAGCAGGACATAGTTATGAGTATATAGTTGTTTTTGAAATACCTAGTAATTTAACTTTTAATAATGCTAAATTTAGATTACTTCAAGATGTTAGTATTATTAATGGAGATATAGCTAGTAAGTATAAAGAAGTTAATTTGGATGTTAAAGAGTTATTTCTTGATAAAGAAGTTAATGTTTATAAGATGAATGATGTTATTAGTTTAAAAAATACTACTTTAAAGAATAGTGAAGTAAGTGTAATTTCTTATGAGATTAATGATAGTTTTGTAGAAAATTACAAGTATACAGTTAATGGTAAAACTTATGATGGTAAAAAAATTATTAAACCTGATGTAATGGCTAAAAATGATAGGACTATTTTGAAACTTACTTTGGATAAGAAGATAGATGAGAGTTTGTATATTAATAAATATCTTAAAACCAATAGTGATTTTATAAAGTATTTTGGAAATATTAGTTATAATATAGATGGATATGTTAAAAATCCTGTTATTAATGTTATTTCACTTGATATTAATACTAATAATGTTTATATAGAAGTACCTAGAGAAATTACTAATAGTTCTTCTATAGATTTGGTATTAATAGTAAGAAATAATCAATTTTTGATAAATTTGTATTAATTATATTGAATAAAAATTACTAACTTAATTAGGTGGTAATTTTTATTTTGTATTTATTAATAAATTTATATATTTTTTATATTAATTACGTCTAAATGTGCATGAATTATATCAATTTGTATAAAAAAGTGTAATTTTCTCTTTAAAAAACACATATTGTTTGATATAATATAATTACTTTGTGTTGGATCCGTAGCCAAGAGGCTAAGGCATCGGACTGCAACTCCGCGAGCGCCGGTTCGACTCCGGCCGGATCCTCCAATTAGTATATAAGTCCAATATTGGACTTTTTTGTTTGTATTAATTAATAAATGTATAGTATTTTTAATATTTCTTTGGTACAATTATTATGAAGGGTAGTGAAATATGACATTAGTAATTATGGCTGCTGGTATTGGTAGTAGATTTGGTGGATTAAAGCAAATTGAACCAGTTGGACCAAATGGGGAATTTATTATTGATTATTCAATTTATGATGCTATAAGAAGTGGATTTAATAAAGTTGTATTTATTATTAAAAAGGAAAATTATGATATTTTTAAAGAAACTATTGGTAAGAGAATTGAAAAAAAGATTAAAGTGGAATATGTTTTTCAAAGTAATGAAAATGTACCAATAAGTATTCCTAAAGAAAGAACTAGACCTTTAGGAACTGCACATGCAATATTGTGTTGTAAAAATGTTGTTAAGGAAAATTTTGCTATTATTAATGCAGATGATTTTTACGGATATGATTCATTTAAACAATTAAGTGAGTTTTTAAAAAATACTAAAAATGATTTTGGAATAGTAAGTTATAAACTAGGAGCAACTTTATCAAGTAATGGTAGTGTTAAAAGAGGAGTATGTTATATAAGTGATGGATACTTAAATGAAATAGTTGAAAGTAAAATAGAGTTTGCTGATGGAGTGTATGAAGCAAGTAGTTTATTTACTTGTGAGGAAGTAAAAGTAAATGATAGTACTCCAGTGTCTATGAATATGTTTGGATTTACTCCTAGAATATTTGATTTAATTGAAAGTAATTTTAAAGAGTTTTTAGAGACTAATGATATTATGACACTTGAATATTTAATACCAGTAGAAGTAAGTAGGTATTTAAGTAAAGATTTGGTTAAAGTGAAAGTACTTGAAACTACTAGTAAATGGTTTGGGATTACTTATAAAGAAGATAAAGAGTTATTGGTCAGTAAAATTAATGAGTTGATTAAAAAAGGAGAATATCCTAGAAATTTATGGTAAGTAATAAATTTTTTATGTTAGCTTTTAAGTAATTTATTTTTGTTTTGAGATTTTAATTTTTATCTTTTAAATAATTTATACTTTTAATTAAAAAATATTTGACAATGGAAAGTGAGTGTAGTATTATTATTTTGTTGAATAGTCAACAGAGGTGTGATATGTGTGAAGAGGATAAATTATTTTTAATATTTGGTTCTATTAAGAAGAAAATATATAAATTAATTAATTCTAGAATAAAAGAATATAATGTAAATGTTACTGAAGTTATTTATTTACTTATTATTAATGAACATCCTTTAATTAGTTTTAAAGATTTAACTAAAATGGCTGACTTTGATAAAGGAATGACTACTAAAGTTTTGATTAGTTTAAAATGCAAGAAATTAGTTAATAATAGTATTAAGGGTATTTCTTTAACTAAGAGTGGTGTTATTCTTTCTAAAAAACTAATTAATGAATTTAATATTTTGAAGAAAGAAATATTAGGAAATGTTGATAATGAAGTATGGAGTGGTTTTTATAATAGATTAGTAAAATTTAATGATATGTTGGAAGGAGATAAAAAATGTTAGAGTTAAAAAATATTAAAAAAAGTTATAAGACTGGTGAATTTGTACAACATGCTCTTAAAGGTGTTAGCCTTACTTTTGATAGGAATGAGTTTGTTTGTATATTAGGTGCTAGTGGAAGTGGTAAAACTACACTTCTTAATATTATTGGAGGGCTTGATAGATATGACTCAGGAGATTTAATTATTAATAATATGAGTACTAAAAAGTTTAATGATAATTTATGGGATGCTTATAGAAATAATTGTGTTGGTTTTATATTTCAAAGTTATAATTTGATTGGACATTTGTCTGTATTAGAAAATGTAGAAATGAGTCTAACTTTAAGTGGAGTAAAAAATAAAAAAGATAAAGCACTTAGTGCACTAGATAGGGTAGGACTTAAAGATCATGCTTATAAGAAACCTAATCAACTTAGTGGTGGTCAAATGCAAAGAGTTGCTATTGCTAGAGCAATAGTAAATGATCCAGAAGTAATATTAGCTGATGAACCTACTGGGGCGTTAGATACTAAAACTAGTAAACAAATAATGGAACTTATTAAAGAGATTTCTAAAGAAAAATTAGTTATTATGGTAACACATAATCCAGATTTAGCTAAAAAGTATGCAACTAGAATTATTGAAGTAAAAGATGGAGAAGTTATAAGTGATAGTTTACCTAAAGAAAAGTATAAAGATAAAAATAATATAGAGATTAAGAAAACTAAGATGAGTTTATTAACAGCTTTAAAGTTAAGTTTTAATAATATTAGGACTAAGAAAGGTAGAACATTTTTAACTGCTTTTGCTTCTAGTATTGGTATTATTGGAATAAGCATTATACTTAGTTTAAGTAATGGATTTGATAAACAAGTTGATATATATCAAAAGAATACTCTTAGTAATTTTCCTATAACAATAAGTAAGAGTACAATGAGTATGGATGAAAAACAAATGGAAGAAATGATGGGAAGTATGATGCCAGGTGAAGGAGATTATCCTAAAGATAAAGTAATTTATTCTTTTGATATTAATTCTTATGATATGTTACATACTAATAATATAACTAAGGAGTATATTGAATATATAGAAAAGTTAGATGATTCTTTAATTAGTGGTATTAGTTTTACAAGGGCAACAAATTTAAATTTACTTGTTAAAAATGGAGAAGATGTTAAAAGTGTAAGCTCTAATGAATTAAATATGGGTGTTATTCCTAAAGAACTTGATAAAGAAGATTTTATGATGGAAGCATTTGATTTATTAGATGGAGATTATCCTAAAAATATTACTGATATAGTACTTGTGGTTGATTCTAAAAATAGGGTAGATACTAAGATATTAAAAGCTTTAGGACTTAGAGATAAAGATAAAATTGATTTTAAAGAAGTTTTAGGTAAAGAAATTAAGTTGGTTTTTAATAATCAGTATTATACTAAATATATGAATATGTTTATACCTAATTCTAACTTAGATGATGTTTATTATAATAAAGAAAATCTTACTTTAAAAATAGTTGGTATTGTAAGAAGTAAAGAAGATAATTATTTAGGACAGATAGCAACAAGTATGAATAGTTTAGGAAATATTACTGATACTAGTAGTATGATGAGTAGTAATAATATTGGTTCTATTTTGTATAAGAATGATTTAGTAGAAAAAGTTATTAGTGTTAATAGTAATAGTGATATTGTTTTAAGTCAAAGTAAAAGTGATAATAGTGTTTTTACTGGAGAAAAGTTAGATAGTGATAGTAAAGAGAATATGTTACTATACTTGGGTAGTAAGGATGAACCATTTATGATAAATATTTATCCTAAAGATTTTGAGAGTAAAGATAAAATTATAGAATATTTGGATAAATATAATATTGATAAAAATGATGAGAATAAAATTGTTTATAATGATTTAGCTAGTACATTTATTAGTTTTGGTTCTAAAATAATGGATGCGATTACAGTAGTGTTGATTGCTTTTAGTGCAGTTAGTTTAGTTGTTAGTTCTATTATGATAGGTATTATTACTTATATAAGTGTTTTAGAGAGAACTAAGGAAATTGGTGTTTTAAGGAGCTTAGGTGCTAGAAAGAAAGATGTTAGTAGAGTATTTAACGCCGAAACTTTTATTGTTGGTGTGCTAAGTGGTTTAATTGGTGTATTAATTGCAAGATTATTGATAATTCCTGTTAATATTATTTTAAAAGATTTAACTGGTTTGAGTAATGTTGCAATATTAGATCCATTACATGCTTTACTTTTAATAGTTATTAGTACAACTTTAACACTTATAGGTGGTGCTATACCTGCAAATATGGCTAGTAAAAAGGATCCAGTAATAGCTCTTAGAACAGAGTAATTTATTAAAAAATGAGGTATTTATATGTATAAGACATTTATTTTAATAGCATTATTTTTAATATATTCATTTATTGGGTGGATAGTTGAAGTGAGTGCTTTTCTAATTCAAGATCATAAATTTGTTAATAGAGGTTTCTTAATTGGACCAGTAGTACCTATTTATGGTACTGGTGGTATATTAATAACTATTCTTTTAACAAAGTACCAGAGTGATCCAATTGTACTTTTCTGTATGGCTGTTATAGTTTGTTCAATACTTGAATATTTAACTAGTTATGTTATGGAAAAAATATTTAAAACTAGATGGTGGGATTATTCTAATAAAAAGTTTAATATTAATGGGAGAATATGTTTATCTAATTTAATAGTATTTGGTATTATGGGGTTAGTTATGGTTTATTTAATTAATCCATTCTTAATAGGTATTTTAAATAAGATAGATCCTATATTATTAAAATGTGTTGTTTCAATTTTGATGGTATTATTTGTTATTGATTTCTTTGTTTCGTTTAGTGTTACTAGTAAAATTAAGAATGTTGGTAAAGTAGTATTTAAAGATAGTACTGAAGAAATTAATGCTAAAGTTAAGGAAATTCTTCTTAGTAAGGGTAAACTTACTAGGAGAGTTATAAAAGCATTTCCTAATTTTGATATTAGATTTAAACAAAAGAAAAACTAGGTTTGTGTCTAGTTCACCCTCCCTTTTGACACATCCAATGAAAAATTAGAATTGATTTAAGCCAATGTTTATAAAGGTTTGCGGACATATGTAAAATTGATAACAATTCTTGGGAACAACTTGGGAAAAGTTTTGTTAAAATTGCATGATTATTGCTGACATTTAAGAGATAAAGTAGTATAATGTAATTATAAATTTCTATACAATTAAAGTATAGAATTTTTTATTTTATAAGGAGGATAACATATGGAGTCTGAAAAATTAAAAAAGGCTAAAGATCAAATGTTAAAAGAATATTTATCATCTCAATTATCATATATTGAGTTCACATCTTATATTGAGAATAAAGTAAAAAATATTCTTATTGAAAATGGAATTAAATATCAATCATTAAATAGTCGTGTTAAATCTTATGATTCGCTGGAAAATAAACTGACGGGAAAAATAATTAATGGGGTTTGTGGTAATATTAAGAATTTAAATGATCTTAGTGGTGTAAGAGTTATTTTTTATAATGAAGAAGATTTAAAAAGATTTAATGATATTATCTACAGTGAATTTAATATTGAATCATATAGACCATCTGAAGATATTATGAAATATGATGGAACCAATATCACGGTTTCACTAAAAAAGGATGTAAATAAGTTTAAGGGAATGTTATGTGAAATTCAATTGACAACAGTATTGTCTCATGCAATGAATGAATTTGGACATAATATAATTTATAAGGATGTAGATGAATTACAATCAAAGGATAGCAAAGAGTATGAAAGAATAAAGAAGATATTCGAAAAATCAAGAAAAGATATATTAAATGTTGTAGCCAGTTTAGAATTTATTAACAGACGCGTAGATAGCATAAAAACAGGTGCTAAAAACATAGAATTATTGTTAGATAAAGATTTTAATAAGAAGCTTCAAGAAGTAAAAACTTTAAATGAGTTGGAAAATATTATTAATAAAATGGTTGAAATTATTCCATTAGTTAATGAATATGAAGAAAAGTATAAAAATATTTATGATTCAGGAATAATATATTCCATAGTGAAAAAGTTTAGTGAATTGCCTGTAGAAACAGCTAACTTTTTGAATTATGATACATATGAATATAAATATGGTAAATTATTAGAATTTTTACAATATTATAAATATTTATGGCTTGATGACTTTAAAAATATAATTTCAATTTTATATGGAATATCTGTTAATAATAATATTAATGACAAATTTGATAAATTTTTAGAAAATTTAATAGTTTCAGACAAAGCTGATTCTAGCAGAGGATATGGACATTATAATGTCCATGAGATGGCATATTCTTTAATAATTGATAAAGAAGTAGATGAATATATTAAGATAAAGCTTGCTGAATACTTTTGTGATATAAACTATAATTATTGTGAAGAAGTTGAGAAGAATAAAATTAGTTTTGTAAGTAATAAAACAAATCCTAATGATAATTATAAAATAAAAATATATAGATCAATAGATGAATTATTAAATATATTTTTAAATAATCATTCAAAGGAAGCTTTATGTGCATTGATTAATATTAATTGTGATTTAGAAAGAAATACTGATATATTCGACTATAATCCAATATACGATTTTTTTAATATCAATTACGATAAAATAGATATTTTTAGTAAAAATGAATTATATAAATCTGTATGTGTTTGGAAAAATACGCAATTAAAAGATAGTAAATTTTATAAAAAATTAAAAGCAGATAAAGTGCAAAAACTATATGCAATGATATTTAATTTTTCTATCGATGAAATACCAGGTGCCAAGTACAATGAAAAAAAAGAGTTTAGAAAACAATATCTGGATAAATATATTAAAGATTTTAAAGAGGATAATGTTGAGGAAATAATTGCTATATTGAATACAATGGACAATGAAGAAACTTGTAATTCAAATATATACAATGCAGGAAGATTTTTAATTGATATTGGATCATTAAAAAAATATGGAAAAGAAATAATTAAAATCAAATGGAATGAATATGTATTTCTTGGAATTGTTAAACAAGATAAAAATTATAAGTATGAAATTGACGGTGAGATGAAAGCAGATAAAATTATTCAATCTATGCTTAGAACTGGGAATATAGATTTAAAAGTATTAGATAGAATAATAAAATATGCAGAGAAAGATAAAAACGAAAAACTGATATTAAGTATATTGAAACTAATTGTTAATAATAATGATTTAGTAAATAATGAAGAATATAAAAAATACTTCTTAAATAAAGTTAAAGAATATAATGATCACAATAAAGGAATTATGGGAGAACTGTTATATAATCCTCACACAGAAAAAAAGATTATTGAGGAGTATAGTTATGATGACTTAAGAATATTACTTGTTAATTTTAGATATAGTGAATTTAACAGATTGGATGAATATTTTTTAAACGATTTATTTGAAATGTATCCTGAAGATTTAAGAAAACTTCTTAGAAGTAAAATTGCTGATAATCCAAATACTAATCTATACAATTCGTATAGTCACATTAATTTAACCGACTGCAGTAATTATAGTGAAGAAAGATATAATAATTTATCATTGTGCATGGATATCTTAAAAGAAAATGATTACTATAAAATATCAAATTATATCCATTATTTGATAGGCGAATATAATGATAAATTGGGTAGTGATATATTAAAATATTTGAATGAAAATGATAATTATGAAACTTATACTAAAGTGATTGATTTATGTAGATTATTTGATGTTTCAACATCCTGCTGGAAAATTTTTGAATTTATTATATCTAAGGTTGATGAAAGTGATAAAATATTAAATGAAATAGATTGTCTACTTTTCAATACCGGTGTTGTATCTGGTGAATATGGTATTGCAAACGCATTTAATGGCAAAAGCTTATTCTTTAAATCCCTTAAACCAAAAAATAAGAAAGTAAAAGAGTTTGTAACTAAAGAAGTTAAGAGATTTAAAACACTATATCAAATCGAAAAGAATAAAAGAGATAAGAGTATAATAAAAGATGAAACTAAATACAAACTCGAAAATAAAAAGGCCAATGACTAATTATCATCGGTTTAATTATTATCTAAATTATCTATTACGGCAACTACTTCATCTAAGGTACTTGTAAATAGGTGTGAATAAGTTTTTAATGTTTCTTCAACTTTTGTATGGCCTAAGTATTTTGCTACAACTTGAACATTAGCACCTTTATTAACCAGAAGAAATGCACAAGAATGTCTGAAATCATGTAATCGGATCTGTTTAACATTAGCTAATTTACAGTCAACATTTTTATGATTAGTAAGTGTATTACTACATACAGGAAGCATATCTCCAGCTACAAAGAAATTATCATTAAATCTATGTATCTTTTCTGCCTCGTTTTTCATCGCTTTAAGGTCGTTTGTGAGGACTTGTGGCATCTTTAATATTTCTTATACTACTTTTAGTTTCTGGAACCGAGAATCACCAATTTTTAACGGATCCACAGCGGTCATTAATTTGCTTTGTTATACTTAAAGTTCTATCTTTAAAATTAATATCTTTCCATTGTAATCCTCTAAGCTCTCCACGCCTTAATCCACAGTAATATAATATTTCAAAAGAAAAAAATATAGTTTTTATGCATTACTTAGACTTTATATGTATGATAGATTTATAGAAAGACTATCAGTTAGTAAATATAAAGATAATTTCATATTAAAAGGTGGATTTTATTTAAGTACATTGTTCGGAGTAGAAAATAGAACTACTATGGATATTGATACTGCCTTTAGGAATGCAAATTTTAATGAAGAAACAATAGTTAAAATGATTAAAGAAATAGTATCAATAGAAATGGACGATAATGCAAAACTTAGTTATTTAGGAATATCACCAATAAGAGATGAAGATGAGTATGGTGGTTTTAGAGCTGATATTCAAATTCAAATAGATAAAATTAAAGAAAAATTTCATATTGATATAGTTACAGGTGATCCAATTACTCCAAAAGAAATTAATTATAAATATAAACCAATTCTAGATGATAGATATGTAAAATTATGGGCATACAATATTGAAATAGTACTGGCAGAAAAGATAGAAACAATTTTAAGTAGAGTAGAATTGAATGGAAGAATGAGAGATTTTTATGATATCTATTTAATTTATACAAAAGATTGGGATAACGTTAATTTAGAAGATTTTGTTAAAGCAATAGAAAAAACATTTTATAAAAGAGAATATGTTAGTGAGCCATTACTTGCCTTAGATTTAATTATGGCTAGTGATATATTGAAAGAAAGATGGAAAAGTTATCAAAAAAGATATGAGTATGCAAGAAATATAGATTTTGATGAAATATTAATTTGTTTAGAAAAGATTATTAATGTAATAGTACTTAAGACAGTAAGTAGGTGATTGATATTGATAAGAACAATAGAACGAATAAGAACTAACAAAATTAAATGTAAAAAATGTGGGGATATAATTGAGTCTATTGATGTTCACGATTTTAAATGGTGTTCTTGCGGTGCGGTCGCCGTAGATGGTGGACGTGAATATTTAAGAAGAATAGGAAATAAAGAAGACTTTGAAGAATTATCTCATTTTATAAAATTAGCAGAAATAACTACTGACGGTTTTGAAATGGTAAAAGATGCATTAAGTAAAAAGGATATATCGTTTAAAAATACTCATTGTCATGTTTGCGGTTCTGATTATGTAAGTTTCCAAAAAGGTGATGGTAAGATAATGAATGGTGATGATATAATCGCTCTTGTGTGTCATGATTGTAAAAAAGTGTGTGGTTTTAGTGATGTTAACTATAAAAATGAAAAATACAGGGAGATTTAACTGAACTGTAGTAAATAATGTGATTAAATATAAAAATTAATAATTATAAAAACTAGCAAAATTTGAATTTAGATATATGTGAAAATAAAATTAATTATATTTTTGACATAACTGAAAGTGGAAAATTAAGTATTTGAGATTCATTAAAAAAAGAAAATATTGAACAAAACGTATCAATTGGTTTCACGTTAGATGATTAGAAATATTAGAAAAAATAATATCAGTTTTAAAAATAAAAGTAGATAAATATTTTTAAGTAGTAGACTTTTTCAAAAAAGTTTACTATAATTTTAATAGGTGTTAATTATGAAAATAAGTTATGTATTTAAAAAATTAAAAAATATGAAATTTAAAGAATATGTTAATCATGCAAAAATAGTTGGTGGTAAAATAAATAAAAGTACCTTTTATGTACTTTTTGATATGGCTAAATGTGCACTTTTATATGGAAGTGGGTATATGGATTATTTTGAGTTTGAGTTTTATCTTTTAAATAGTAAAGAAAGAAGTACTTATTTAACTGGTAAATATAATAATGATATAGTTAAAAAGTATAATAAAAAAGAAGACTGGCATTTACTTGATGATAAGGGAGAATTTAATAAGTTATTTAAGAATTATTTAGGTAGAAGTTTTATTGATTTAAGGGATGCTTCTTTTAAAGAATTTAAGGATTATATTTTTGATAAAGAAAAAATAGTTTGTAAACAAGTTAATAATTGTGGTGGTAAAGGATTAGAGATTATTAATATAGATAGAAATATGTTTAGGAATGAATATAATGTTTTAAAGTTATATAATTCTATTATGAAAAAAGAAGAGTTTATTATTGAAGAGTTTATTTATCAACACGAAAGTTTTAGTAAGTTATATAAGGGAAGTGTTAATACTCTCAGAGTGCTTTCTTTTGTTGATGATAAAGGGGTTACTCATATTTTAAATACTATTTTGAGAATTGGTAATAATGGAAATGTTGATAATTTTAGTAGTGGTGGAATGTATACTTTTGTTAATGATTTAGGAACTGTTTATGTACCTGCGATAGATGAAAAAGGAAATATTTATTATAAACATCCAAGTAGTGGATGTGATATTGTAGGGTTTAAAGTACCACGTTATAATGAGTTAGAAAACTTTATAAGCACTTTAAGTAAGGTTGTACCAAGTATTAGATATGTTGGTTGGGATGTTGTTTTAAATGATAAAGGTGAATTTATTGTAATAGAAGGAAATCAGTATCCTGGAGTGTTTCAAGTTAAACCAAGTATTAGTGGTATTAAACAAGGTGATTTACCTAAATATAAAAAATATATGGATATATAGGAGGAATTATGGATTTATTTGTAGTTTTAGTATTAAGTATATTTGAAGTGTTTTCTTTATTAATTGGGTCTTTAATTGTTTTTTCTACAAAGAATAATAAGAAAGTTATGACTTTCAGTGTGGCTCTTGGGTTTATTGTTTTAATTCTTTTGGGGTTATTTCATTTAATACCTGATGCTTATCTATTTTATAAAGAAGGATTTGATACATTTAAGAGTATACTATTTACTTGCTTCTTTATAATTATTGGATTTGCAGTAGTAATCGTACTAGATGTTTTAGGTGGACATCATCATCATGAAGAAAAGAGTGCTTATAAACATATATCTTTTATTACTTGTGTGTTTTTAGTTATTCATAATTTTATAGAAGGAATGACACTTTATAGTACTGTTTTAACTAGTTATGATACTGCTGTTATTTTAACTCTTGGAATTGCACTTCATAATTTACCCCTTGGGTTTACTTTATCAAGTACGTTTAATGAATTATATGGTAAAAGTAAAACTTTGTTATGTATGATAGGTATTGGAATATCTTATTTATTTGGTGCTTTAGTTTTATATAAGTTTACTTTGAATGCATTTATTATTGGAACACTTTTATCATTTACTTTTGGTATGATTATGTATATTGCTTGTTTTGAATTTTTACCTTTAATTAAAGATAGTAAGGATAAGAAAATGGTTAATATGGGAATTTTATGTGGTATTATATTAATGCTTATAACTATATTGTTTTAGTTTACAATATAGTTTTTTTGTTGTATAATTTTTATGTGGTTAATATGAAAAATTTTTTAAAAGTGAATAAGTATTATTTATTAACAATTATTTTAATGTTATTAACATTTATTCAAGTAAAAAGATACTTTAGTTATGAGTTATTAACATTTGATATGTTTATACATGATTATATATTAGATAATTTAGTGAATAATGGTTTAACTATTTTTTTTAAAATTATTACTAATATGGGAAGTGTATACTTTTATATAACTACTTTAATAATTTTATTTGTTGTTTATAAAAATAAAAAAAATATTATTACACTTAGTTGTTCTTTATTGACAGTTTATTTGATTAATTTAATTATTAAGTTTATTATTAATAGAGAAAGGCCACTTACAAGTTTAATAAATGTTCCATGGGATCCATCATTTCCAAGTGGACATACTGCATGTAGTATTGTTTTTTATGGAATTTTAATTTATTTACTTAGTAATAGTGATATTAAAGGATTAAAAAAAGTATTATTTACTATATTTTTAGTTATTATAATAATATTAATAGGAGTATCTAGGTTGTACTTGGGAGTACATTATTTATCTGATGTATGTGCTGGATATTTAGTTGGTTTAATTGTTTTATTTATGTTTATTAATTATTTTAAAAAGGAGAATATATGAAAGAGAAAATATTTTTATTTATTAAAGGTATAATTTTAGGAATATCTTTTGTTATTCCTGGAGTAAGTGGTGGTACACTTGCTGTTTTAATGGGAATTTATGAAGAGTTAATTGAAGCAGCTAGTAATTTTTATAAAAGTGTTAATGATTTTAAAAAGTATTTTATGTATTTGTTACCAATAGGGCTTGGAGTAGTTTTTTCTGTTAGTGTTTTTGCTAGAATTATTAAGTTTGGTTTAGATAAGGCTCCTATTATAACTATTTTGATATTCTTGGGTATGATTATTGGTGGTATTCCTTCACTTTGTAAGAATGTTAAGGGATATAAAATTACTATAAAAGATATTTCTCTTATGTTAGTTGGAATGTTAATAGTTCTTAGTATGTTAATATTTCATAAAAGCAGTAATTTGGTTACTTTTGATAATATAAATATGTATGGATATGTTATTTTATTTTTTGTAGGTATGTTAGCTGCAGTTACAATGGTTGTTCCTGGTATAAGCGGTTCTTTTACTCTTATGTTGATAGGTTATTATGAACCAGTTTTAAATATGGTAAATGAGATTACAGCATTTAAAAATTTAAGTACTAATATTATTTTAATGTGTGTATTTATGCTAGGTGTTGTACTTGGTATTGTGTTTGTTTCTAAAATAATTGATTGGTGTTTAAAACATTATAAGAAAGAAACATATTATGCTATTATAGGATTTGTTCTTTCTAGTATAGTTAGTGTTTTATATGAAGTTAGTAAATTTCCTATGAATGAAGTGCATTTGGTAATAGGTTTAGTTTTATTAATTATTAATAGTGTTTTAGTTTATAAGGTGTTTGATTTATAAGAGGTGACTAACTATTAAAAGTCAATAGGAAAAT
>FR902209.1 GCA_000438415.1 Clostridium sp. CAG:628 | reverse complement strand
ATTTTCCTATTGACTTTTAATAGTTAGTCACCTAATTATACTTACTCATTAATTTTTCAAAAGGTAAACTAACAAAATCATCAATAACATCATTTATAGTATTAAAAACTTCTTTAAGTTTATTCATATCTTCTTTACTAAATTTTCCTAAAACATAATCAACTACATCATAAGAAGATTTAGAAATTCCTATTCTTATTCTTTTAAAATCTTCTGTACCTAAATACTTAATAATACTTTTAATACCATTATGTCCACCACTTGAACCACTTGCTTTTATCTTAAACTTTCCAACATCAAAGTCCATATCATCATAAATAACAAGAATATCATTAATATCTATATTATAGTAATTAATAACGTTTTTAACAGCTTCACCACTATTATTCATATAAGTTAAAGGTTTAACAAAAAGAACTTTTTCACCATTAATAAACTTTTCAGCAATTAAATAGTTATCCTTTTTCTTAAATTCCTTTTCATCAATATAATTATTAAGTGACATAAATCCAGCATTATGTCTTGTTTTATCATAAGATTTATCAGGATTACCTAAACCAAATATAGCCTTCATCACTTTTCCTCCTCAAACATATCATATAAAATATTCCTACTTACTAAATATTTTTTAGAAATGTATTTTATAGAATCATTAGGTTTTACTCCTAAACTAATTAATTCTTTTACTTCAGTCAAATATTTAAAATAATCTACTTTTACAAAATTATTATCAAGTACAATAACTATTTCACCTTTAACGTTTCTATAATAATCAATTGCCTCAGAAACAGTACCTCTAAACACCTCTTCATGCATCTTAGTTATTTCCCGGGAAATACTTATATTAATATTTCCCAGAATTTTTAATATATTTTGTAAAGTTTTATAAAGTCTATGAGGTGCTTCGTATAAAACTATTGTAAAGTTGATATTTTTTAACTCTTCTAATTCTTTAACCGCCTGACTTTCTTTGGAGCTTAAAAAACCATAAAACAAAAATTTTTCTTGATTAATATTAGACATATTCAAAGCAGGAACAAAGGCACATGCGCCTGGTAATGCAATGACATTAAATCCACTTTTTATAATATTATCAACAACTAAACTTCCAGGATCACTTATAAGTGGAGTTCCTCTGTCGGTCACAATAGCTATATTTTTACCTTCTTTTAAATATTTAAGAGCAGTTAAACTAGCTTGAGCTTCATTGAATTTTTGACTTTGATATAACTTTTTTTTAATTCCCAAAAGATTTAACAAAACTTGTGTAACTCTTGTATCTTCTGCAAAAATTGCATCAACCATTTCTAACACTTCTTTTCCTCTTTCTGTCATATCCTTCATATTTCCAATTGGAGTTGGTACAATATAACAACTAGCTTTATCATTTTCATAACTTTTTTGAATCATAACTTACCTCCTAAACATATCTAACACTTCTTTAGTATAACTACCATCCATATTATGGCAAATAAGTGGTGGCAACACTTTTAAACCTATATTTCCATTCTTCCTAGCATCTATTAAAACCAAATTAGAGTTTTCCTGTTCTTTTGAATACAAAAATCTTATCCTTTTTGGTTGAAGATTATACTTTAATAACATATTAATTATTTCACTCAACCTGTCTGTTCTATGTACTAACACCAAACTTCCATTATTTTTAAGAAGTTTTTTACTAATCCTACAGATATCTTCCAATTTAATTTCAATTTCATGTCTTGCAATACTTTTAATCATATTATTATTTAAATTACTAAACTCATTTACTCTAAAATAAGGAGGATTACACGTAATTAAATCAAAACTATCTGTTTCATAAACATTGAAAATATCAAGAACATTCATATTTAGTAAAGTAATCCTATCTTCTAAGTTATTAATCTTAATTGACTGAACAGCCAAATTATAAATTTCTTTTTGAAGTTCCACACCAATTATATTAGAATCGGTTAAAGTAGATAAAATCATAGGTATAGGTGCATTTCCAGTACAAAAATCTATTATTTTCATATTATTTTTTAACACACAAAATCTTGGGATCATCACTGACTCCAAGCTGAAATTAAAATAATTACTATTTTGCACTATTTTTAAATTGTCATAACCTACTAAATCATTTATTACATTTTCCACATTCATCACACTTACTTTTTAATACTACTTCTACTTTACCTTCATTTGGAACATCTACTATATAACTGCGATTTAAAACATTTATAGAAACAACATTTCCTCTACCTTTATTAGTTTGAACATTATCTCCTATAGAAGGCATTCCATCTCTATTTTCTGTATATACTTGATCTTCATAAGTTAAACAGCAAAGCAATCTACCACATTGACCATTGATTTTACTAGGATTAAGTGCTAAATTTTGATTTTTTGCCATATTAATAGAAACTGATTCAGCAAAATTTTTCATATAACTAGCACAGCATAATACTCTACCGCATTGACCAATTCCAGATATTTCTTTAGCCTTGTCTCTAACACCAATTTGTCTTAATTCAATTCTAGTTTTATAAATTGAAGCTAATTCTCGAGCCATTTCTCTAAAATCAATTCTTTGATCAGATAAAAAGAAAAATAATAGTTGGTTTCTTTCAAATGTATAATTTGCTTCTATTAAATTCATATTTAAATTATACTTAACAGCAATTTTTTTAGCCATATTTAATGCTTCCATGGCATCTTTTAAATTATTATTGTAAATCATCAGATCTTTTTGAGTTGCTAATCTAATAACACTTTTCATATCACTAACATTTTCTTTATTAATAATATTAGAAACAACTACTTTACCAACTTGTAATCCCCTATCAGTATCAACAATAACAAAATCATTATCTTTAATAATTAAATTATTTCCTCTAAAAAAATACAACTTTTCATTTTCTTTAAAATTAACTGCGACTACATTATTCATTTAACTCACCCACCAAATCAATGATCAATTTATCAATAAATAAATTAATATTCAAATTATATTGTAACATACTTAATGCTTTGTTTATAACCATTAATTTACGTACAACTTCTTTATTATTATTTAAAAAAGCTATTTCTTCAACTTTCGAAATATAATTATTAAAACAATTTACTTTTCCTAATGATATATAAATAAATACATCATAATAGAAATACTCCATAATAGTCATAATTTTTACTAACTTTTCTTTTTCTTCCTTCTTACTAATTATATCATAAATGTACGGAAAACAAAAATACTTTTTCTTTTCAATTAAATCAATTAAATTAAGGGTACATATAATATCATCTGTTGAATATAAATCTAAACAATTTTCTTCTACATTATCTACATATATAATTTGACATCTGCTTTTAATTGTTGGTAACACCTTATCAACATTATTAGTAATTAAAAAAGCATAGACATTTTCTTGTGGCTCTTCCAAAAATTTAAGTAGTGAATTAGCAGCATAATCATTCATTTTATTTGCTTCAGTAATTATATAAACTCTATTATTATTTATTTGAGATTTATTAGCAAGTTCCATTTGAATATCAATTATCTGTTCCTTAGTAATTTTATCTTTTTGAGGATTGACTATTAAAACATCCAACGAGTTACTTAAATCAATATTTTCCTTAAAAAAATAATTATTTAACACACTTTCTAAATCTAATTTAATTTTGTCAAAAGAAGTGTTACACACCAAAAAAGCATGGCTAATTTTATTAGAAATAGCTGCTTTTTCAAAATATGTTAATAACTTACCATTCATAACTCCCACTTCCTAAATATAATGGTCTAAAAATGCTAACCCAATAATTGCCGGAATTCCTAATAATGTAACACTAATTATAGAAACTAAGTTAATAGGAATTATAAAACCAGCACTAGATGTAATCAAATCAATAGCATAAAGCATACACAAAGCCATTACTAATCTTTTAACAATAAATACTATTATATGCATGATATTCCTCCATTAATAATAGTATTTTAAAAAACAAACATTATGATAAAAACTTTCTATCATCAATTGCTCTAATGATAGTTAAAGGATCTAAATATTCAATATCTGCTCCCATAGGTATACCATAAGATAATCTTGACACTTTAACATTTTTAGTTTCAAGTAATTTTTGAATATATAAACTAGTCATTTCACCTTCGACTGAAGGATTTAATGCAATTATAACTTCCTTCACATCTTCAGTAATTCTATTATTCACTAATGAGACAATATTAATATCATCCGGATTAACTTCATCAATTGGAGAAATAAGTCCACCTAATACATGATAAACTCCGTTAAATTTATGAGTTTTTTCAAACATAAAAACACTTTTAGAATCCTCTACTACACAAATTGTACTCTTATCTCTATTTGTATCACTACATATAGAACATACATCCATATTAGTTAAATGACCACAAACAGAACATACTCTAATATTTCTTTTAAAATTCTTTAAATTATGAGCAAATTCTTCAATTTTATCATCATCAATATCATAAACAGAATAAACATATCTTTCAGCCGATTTTTCACCTACACCAGGCAAAATTTCAAAACTTTCTTTTAATTTTTCAAATTCTTCAGGATAAATCATTTACTAAAATAAACCCCCAAGTCCACCAGTATACTTTCCTAATTTATCCTGTTTCATTTTTGCTATTTTACTAAGACCATCATTAACAGCTAGCATTATCATATCTTGTAACATTTCTTTATCACTTAAAACAGAATCATCAAGTATTTCTACACTTGTAATCTCATTTTTACCAGATAAGATAACTTTAACTGCTCCATTATTACCTTCAAAAGAAGTATTTTCTATCTCGTTATTAGCTCTTTCTAATTCCTTTTGCACTCTTTGAGCTTGTGCCATTAAATTTTGAATATTCATTATTTCCTCCTATTTAACACTTATTGTGTCCTCACCAAATATATTAAGTGCAGAATTTTCTAAAGCATTAGAATTCTCACTCATTTCTAATTTTACATCATTTTCTTCAATAAATACATAAGAAATTTTATTTTTTATATTATTTATATAATTATTTTTCATTTCTTCCCATTCTTTATCACTTACTGCAACTATTTTATACGATTCATCATAAATTTTCTTTAAAAATTGTTCAATTTGTTTATAAATAGAATCAAATTTAAGTACATCAGATTTATTTTCAAATGAAAATAATAAATATTTATCAGATGCAACTACTATTCTTCCACTAGAAAGTAAAATAGATACCATATTATATTTTTTATTAGAAATATAATCATTTATTAAGTAATATTTACTATTAACACTATTTAAAATTTCTTTATTTGCACCTGCAAATACATTATTAATACGTATATCCTTTAAATCGCTATCAATCAAGTTTTGATTTGTTTCAATGTTAATATTTTCATTTTTATCATTTTTTATGTTAACATTTTTTTTATTATTCATTGATGTGTTAATAACTTCTACTTTATCAACACAATTTAGAATATTACACATTTGAAATACATATATTTCAAACAACATTTTTTGATTATTAGAATTCTTTAATTCCTTCAAAAGTTCATTAATTATAGAAGACATTTTGATAAGATTATTAAAAGAAATAGTAATTTTCGATAAAAGTTCAGAATAAGATTTATCAAAATAATTAGGTACTTCCGTATTAATACTTATATCTCTCAAAAAAGACAACATAGAATCAGCTAAATCCTTATAATTCTTTCCATTGTCAAACATATAAGTAGAAAAATTCAAAATAGAAACTAAATCATTATTAATAATATATGAAAACAATTCATAAACTGACTGTGTAGAAATTTTTCCAGATAACTTTTCTACTTCATCTATGTTAATATTCTCATCAGGTAAAGATAATAATTGATCTAACAAATTAATAGCATCTCTAAGTCCACCATCAGATATTTTAGCAATTTGTTCTAATATATTATCACTAACAACTCTGCCTTCCTCGTTTACTATATATTTAAGGCGTGAAACTAAATCATTCATATTAATTTTATTAAAGTCAAATCTCTGACATCTAGACAAAATTGTTAAAGGAATTTTATTAGGTTCAGTAGTGGCTAAAATAAAAATAACATGACTTGGAGGTTCTTCTAAAGTTTTCAAAAGTGCATTAAAAGCACCAGTAGAAAGCATATGAACTTCATCAATAATATATATTTTATACTTACAAAAAGCAGGCATCAAATTAACGTTATCCCTCAAAGAACGAATTTCATCTACTCCGTTATTACTAGCAGCATCTATCTCAACAATATCGTTGTCATTTAAATCCAAAGATTTACAAATAGAACATTCACCACAAATATCATTAGTAAAATTAAGACAATTAACAGCATGAGCCAAAATCTTAGCAGTACTTGTTTTACCAGTACCTCGAGGGCCAGTAAATAAATAAGCATGACTAACTTTATTGTTAATAATTGAATTTTTTAAAATATCTACAATAACATCTTGTCCAACAATACTCGAAAAATTTGTTGGTCTATATTTTCTATACAAAGCAGTATAAGCCATAAAACATACCTCCATTTACTTAAATAATATATCACAACCAATATAATTAGTCAACAAAAACATACTATTGTTTGTTATTAGGCCTTAATTTTTTAAAAAAAGATGTTAATAAATCAGAAAACTCAAAAATATAGCATAACGAATATTTAGTTTTATAATGAATGTTTTTACTTTTTGAAGATAAAAAGTAAACATTTTTAATTCTAGACTCATTAATAACAGATTTGCACATTGGACAAGGTTCTAGAGTAACATACATATCGCAGTCAGATAACTTCCAAGTTTTTAATTTTTTAGAAGCTTTAACAAGGCATATAATTTCAGCATGATGTAATGGATTATTAGTTGTATTTCTCTTATTATAAGATTTAGATATAATTTTTCCATTTCTAACAACAATAGCCGCTACTGGAATTTCATTTTTTCTATAAGCCTTCATAGAAAGTTTATATAAAATATGTTGATAACTTTCATTCATACTATTTCTCCTTTTAAAAAAAAGTGCACACAGACAATAAATGTTAAGGCTGCTAT
>FR902208.1 GCA_000438415.1 Clostridium sp. CAG:628 | reverse complement strand
ACCGTTGAGACGTTCTGTGTGTTAGAAAGAAAATTTTAAAATAAGTTGGAAAATATATCTACATTTTAAGTGAGTAAAACTTACTTATTTTTTTAATATTTTGACTGAACTATAACATTTTTTAGAAATGTTAAATATTTAATTGACGAGCGAACATATATATGTTAAAATTAAGATGTAGTTACAGTTATACTTAAAGATGAAGAGATTATATTTAAATAAGTTTTTTATAAATACTACTTCATTATAATTTATAAAATAATAGTAAAAGGATGTGAGATATATGAATGAAAGTAACATACTACTATATGAAACTGATGATGGTAAAATTAATGTAGATGTAATATTGAAAGATGAAACAATATGGTTAACTCAAAAGAGTATGAGTGAACTTTTTGATGTTAATGTTCCTGCAATTAATAAGCATTTAAATAATATATATGAAGAGAAAGAACTTGATAAAAATTCAACTGTTTCCAAAATGGAAATAGTTCGTAAAGAGGGAAATCGTAATGTTAATAGGGAATTAGAATTTTATAATTTAGATGCTATTATTGCAGTCGGATATAGAGTTAATTCTAAAAAAGCAACTAAATTTAGAATTTGGGCTACAAAGATATTAAAAGATTATATGATTAAAGGTTTTGTAATAGATGTAGAAAAAATGAAAAATGGACCTAAGTTTGGAAAAGACTATTATGAAGAATTGTTACAAACTATAAAAGAAATTAGACTGAGTGAAAGAAGGCTGTACCAAAAAATTACGGATGTATTTGAAACTACAAGTATTGATTATAACAAAGATTCTGAGGAAGCATATACATTCTTTAAAATAGTTCAAAATAAGTTGCACTATGCTATTACAGGTAAAACTGCTGCTGAACTTATTTACGAAAGAGTTGATAGCGAAAAAATACATATGGGACTTACTAGTTGGAAAAATAGTCCAAATGGTAAAATAATGAAATATGATATTAGTATTGCTAAAAATTATTTAGAAAAAGAAGAGTTAGATAAACTAAATGATTTAACAAATCTTTTTCTAGATGTAGCAGAAACAGAAGCAAAAGAGCAAAAGGTTATGTTTATGAAAGACTGGATTGAAGTTGCAGATGATTTATTAAAATATAGAAAAAAGAAAGTCTTAACTAGTTCAGGTAAAATATCTCATGAACAAGCTCTTCAAAAAGCCTTAAATGAATATGAAAAGTTTAGAATAAAGCAAGATAAAGAATATGTATCAAGTATGGATGAAATGTATAAAAGGTATTTAGAAGAAAGTAAAGAATAATGTATAGACAAAAACTATCAATTTTTAAATTTTTATAATATAATTAAATCACAAAGGAAGTGAAAATATGTCGCTCGGTCAAAAACTAAAAGAAATAAGAAGTAGGTTTAATATAAGTCAAGAGAAAATGGCAAGTTTGATTAATGTATCTCGTCAAGCTATAACTAAATGGGAAAGTGACATAGGAATGCCTGATATATCAAACTTGGAAACTATATCAAAAACGTTTAATGTTACAATTGATGAGTTATTAAGTGAAGAAGATTTACCAAAGTTAGTTTATCAAAAAGAATTAGATAAGACAAAATATAAAAATAAAGTAGATGCATACTCTAAAGTGTTAAAAGAGTATTATTCTGAACCATGGGAAATTTATGTGCTTTCTGTGAGTAAAAAACTAAACATAATCGAAAAAGTATTAGACTTATTTACTGGAGGAGACTATAACTTAATTAAAGATGTAAGTGATTTATCTCCTTACTACTTAGTTAAAAAAGACAATACTTCATTATTAGTAAGCATTAAAAACTGGACACTTTTTGTAGTAGAATTACCAAAAAATATGAATAATAAAAAATTTAGTTATAAAGATAATACATTTAGAAATTGTGGAAGACTAAAGTTAAGATAATTTATGTTTTTTATCAAATATTTAAAACCTGAAATAACGTTTCGTGGTAAAAATATTACTTTTATGATAAATTTTAAATAGGTGAAGAGAATGAAACAAGAAAAAATTGGAAAGTTTATAAAAGAAAAAAGATTAAAAAAGAATCTTACTCAAAGTGAATTCGCTAACATATTAGGTGTTACAGAAAGAACTGTATCAAATTGGGAAAATGGTAAAAATTTACCAGACTTATCCTTATATAATGATATATGTAAAATTTTAAATATAACTACAAATGAATTAATAAATGGAATGGATTTAAAAAATAATTTAGATATTAAAAAACTAATACCCTCTTTAATAAGTTTAACAATAATTATACTAGTATTTATAATTAATTCAAAAAGTATATTTAGTTTTATACTAATACTTATTTCTCTAATTATAATACTATTTAATTTAAATAAAATCACTAATAAAAAAGTAACTATAATTAGTTTTGTAAGTTTAGTTATATTTTTAAATTTTATAGATTACTTGAATGTACAAATTAATAATGAATTACCTGTTTTAAAGTATAGCATAAAAAATAATATAAGTACTTCAATTTATAAAACATTATCATTTAAAGTAATTAATTGTAATAGATACGAAAACGAACCACTACATATAGTAAGTTTATTTAAAAGTGATAAAAAATATTGTACAAATTTGAATAGGTTAGAAGTAAATAGTATCTTAAATAAGTTAGATAACATTGAAGGAATAACTCTTGCAATAAGAGTATTTGATGGAGAAAAAAATGATAAACAATATGTTACTACTACAGTACCTGGAACATATGAAATAGTAAAAACTATTACTGATAAAGAAATACTTAAAAATATAACTGATATATTAAAAACCGGAGAGTACGTTGAAAACTCAAATGCTATTGGATACAACCATCTACTACAAATATATACTAAAAATGAAACTATTGATTTTGAATTTAATGAAATACATTATGGTAATACAAAATATAATTATAATTTAACAGAAAATAACATGGATAAGTTAAAAGAATACTTTAAATAACTCTTGAAGTATTCTTTTTTCTTTGATAATATATATTTGTAAGTAGGTAATATTATGAATTATAAGAATATTAAAATCGAGTCTAAAAAGAATTTAAAAAGAAATTACTTTAAAAATGTACTAGTAGTTTTTTTATGTTCAATATTATTATATGGAGGACTTAATTTAGCAACTAAGAATATTTTAGAAGTAGATTTAAGAAACAAAAACAATGTTGAAAAAGTTAATAATTACAAAGAAAATAGTGAAATATTAGATGAATTATTATCTAAGTCTGATAAAGAAAAAAAGTATGAAGAATACATAAGTAATAATTATACACATGGAGTTATTTCTAAAATATTAAATGAAGTAACAAAAACAAATTCTCCAGTATTTACTTTGTTAAATGGAATAAATAAAATTCTAGGAGGAAAAATTAGTGCTGCAATTATCATAATACTAGCAAATATTTTAATAATATTAATTAGAGTATTCTTTTTAAAAGTAGTAGAAGTAGGGAAAAATAGATATTTCTTAGAAGAAAGAAGATATAAAGTAGAATTAGATAGTTGTTTATATCCTTATAAAAAGAAAAAGAATTTTAAGATGTCTTTAATTTTACTAAAAAAAGAAATATACTTATTTTTATGGTCATTTACAATAATTGGTTTCTTTATAAAACTTTATGAATACAGTATGATACCATACATACTTGCAGAAAATCCTAATATTTCCAGTAAAGATGCATTTACTTTGTCTAAAGAGTTAACTAATAATCAAAAATTTAATATGTTTAAAATAGATTTAACATTACTTGTATATAAAATACTTGGTTTATTTACTTTTAACTTATTAAATATTTTCTATACTAATATATATAAAGAAACTATATATAGTGAAATATATATTAACTTAAGAAACAACAAAAAAGATAATTTAGATCTAGGTTACTTACTTAATGATGAATTATTAAATATTAATGAAATAAAAGACACTAGTTATCCTAAAGAAGAAAGAACTTCATCTTTATTACACATTGATTATGACAAAAATTACTCCTTAACTTCATACATACTCTTATTTTTCACATTTAGTATTATTGGATGGATGTGGGAAGTAATATTACATTTAGTAAATAATGGAGTATTTGTTAATCGTGGTACTATGCATGGACCATGGTTACCTATTTATGGTTGGGGAGGTTTAACAATTCTAATTCTATTAAAAAGTTTTAGAAAAAAACCATGGAAATTATTTTTCATGTCATTCTTAACATGTGGAATAATCGAGTATTCAACAGCATGGTATTTAGAAACATTTAAACATTTAAGATACTGGAATTATAATGGATACTTCTTAAACATAAAAGGAAGGGTATGCTTAGAAGGATTAATATTGTTTGGATTAGGTGGCATGGTATTTACCTATTTATTAGCGCCCCTACTTGATAACTTATTTAAAAAGTTAACACCCAAAGTAACAAAAATAATATGTATTATATTAATAACTTCTTACTTAGTTGACTTTGTATACACTTCAACATTCAAGCCTAACACAGGTAAAGGAGTATCTTCTCCAGTAAAAAAAGTAGTAGAAAGTAATAGCGATAATCAAATAGTATTTAATTATTAAAAAACATGGTAACTCATCCAAATATACCAGATTAGACAAAATATCATACACTTTAGACATAAAAAATATAATTACTAATCAATATGTTAAAATAAATTTGGAGGTCTAGTTATGGTTTTTACTATTATTATATTGGGAATTATAGTTTTTGCACTTTTTGGATATATAGTTAAAGAGGAAATAGAAGAAGAAAAAGCTAAAATAAAAACAATTAAAACTAAAATATTATTTAAAAGGTACGAAAGAGTAGTTTCTGGTGGAGGAAGTAGAATAGAAAACGTACTCAGATTTGATATAAATGGAGACAATATACCATTTGATGTAAGTAAAAAAGTCTACAACAAACATAATGTAGGTGAAAAAGGTATACTTACATATAAAGGGGAAGATTTTATAAAATTTGAAGTACAAAATGAAGAGTAGAAATACTCTTTTATTTTTGATTAAAATTTGGTAAAATATATATAGAATAAAGGGTGAAGAAGTATGAGATATGAACCTAATTATAATGAAGGATTAAATAGCGAACAAGTTAATAAAAGAATAGAAGAAAATTTAGTTAACTTTAATTGTGAACCCACTACTAAAACTACTAAACAAATATTAAAAGATAACATATTTACTTATTTTAACATAGTTAATAGTATACTTTGTATATTAATGATTATTGCTGGTATTATTGGATTACAATTATTTGAAGCACTTAAAAACTCCACATTTATGGGTGTATTAATATTTAATACAATTATTAGCACTATACAAGAAATGATGTCAAAAAAAGTTGTAGATAAATTAACAGTATTATCATCATCTAAAGTTAAAGTTGTAAGAAATAGTACACCAATAGAAATAGATATTAATAGTGTAGTACTTGATGATATAACAGTTTTAGCTTTAGGAAGTCAAGTAGTATGTGATAGTATTATAAAAAAAGGAACTGTAGAAGTTAATGAATCATTTATTACTGGAGAAGTCGAACCTATTGTTAAAACTGAAGGTGATACCTTACTTAGTGGAAGTTTTATAGTAAGTGGTTTATGTTATGCTAAAGTTGACCATATTGGAAAAGATAATTATATTTCTAAAATAAGTATAGAAGCCAAATATAATAAAAAAGTTAATTCAATAATTATGTCTTCATTTGAAAAAATACTTAAAGTACTTAGTATAGTTATAGTACCAGTTGGAATTATTCTTATGTATAATCAATTTAAAATAACAGGAAACTTTACTACATCAGTATTTAACACAGTAGGTGCTTTAATAGGAATGATACCAGATGGATTACTTTTACTTACCAGTTCAGTAATGGCTGTTAGTGTTATTAGACTAGGCAAACAAAAAGTATTAGTTCAACAACTATATTGTATAGAAACACTTGCAAGAGTTGACACTATTTGCTTAGATAAAACAGGTACTATTACAGAAGGTATTATGGAAGTAAGTAGTATCAAACCATTTAAAGATACCTTAGATAGTGAAATAAATGAAGCACTAAGTAATATAGTATATGCATTTAATGATACTAATCAAACAATGCAAGCAATAAAAGAAAAATATCCTTTAAAAGGAACTTGGACAGTTAAAAACACTTTAGAATTTTCATCAACTAGAAAATATAGTGCGGTTACATTTTATGAAAAAGGTACATATTATATAGGTGCTAGTGAATATATACTTGGTAATAATATTAATATAATAGAAAAATATTTAAATGAATACTCAGATAAAAGAGTACTATTATTAGCAAAAAGTTATAGTGATATTGAAGTGAGTCCACATAATATAAAAGTTTTAGGTTTTATTTTGCTTGAAGATAAAGTAAGGACGTCTGCTCCAAGTACACTAAAATACTTTATGGACCAAGGTGTGGAAGTTAAAATAATAAGTGGAGACAACTATAAAACAGTTGAAAGCATTGCAAAAAAAGCAGGATTAGCAAATGTTGTAGGAATAGATGCTTCTAATTTAAATGAAAGTAATATTGATGAATACGTAGAAAAATACAATGTATTTGGAAGAGTAAAACCAGAACAAAAGAAAGAGATAATTCTCTCTTTACAAAAGAATAAACATGTAGTTGCAATGACTGGGGATGGTGTTAATGACTGCTTAGCCTTAAAACAAGCAGACTGTTCAATAACTGTAGCAAATGCATCTGATGCTGCCAAAAGTGTAAGTCAAATAATTCTAATGGATTCAAATTTTGAAAGTATGCCTAAAGTTGTATTAGAAGGAAGAAGAACAATTAACAATGTTGAAAGAAGTGCAAGTCTATTACTAATAAAAACAATATTCACTTGTATATTAGTCATAATTTGTTTATTTATGAAAAGCGAATACTTCTATTTACCAATACATCTTAGTTTAATAACTACTTGTACAATAAGTATTCCATCATTTATTTTAGCACTTGAACCTAATAACGAAAGAGTAAAAGGAAAATTCATGTTAAAAGTTATATCTAAAAGTATACCTGCGGCTTTAACTGTTGTATTCAATGTAATATTAATAACTTTATATAAAAATGCATTTAATATAGATGGAAATTTAGCTAGTACACTAATAGTTATTATGACAGGTACTACAGGATTTATATTCTTGTTTAGGTTGTGTAAACCATTTAATGTATTAAGAGCAAGTATGATAACTATTCTAATTGGTTTATTTGTATATGCTTTAATGTTCTGGTATAGTTTCTTTGATTTATCACAAATTACATTCAACACAATTTTACTTTACATATTATTTGCAATTGCAAGTGTACACGTGTTTGATAGACTAAATAGTTTAACAAAATTTATAGTTAAAAAAATAGATAAAGAAAGTTTATGTTAATTCATAACTTTTTTCTTTACACATAACTTAAAATTTATAAATATAACTTATTAAAAAATGTTATAATATAAATGTGATATTATGAAAAAGTTAATTAAATTATTAATAGCAACCATATTTTTGTTAATTAGTTTTGTATTTATTATTGATATAGATGTTATATTTACTTCAAAACAATATATTAAAAACGATTATAGTGAATTAAAAAATGTTGACTGCATTTTAATACTAGGTGCTGGCATTTGGGATGATGAACCTAGTCCTATGTTAAAAGATAGATTAGACAAAGGAATAGAACTTTATAAAAATAATGTAAGTGGAAAACTATTAATGAGTGGAGACCATGTAAGTGAAGAACATGATGAAGTAAATGTTATGAAAAAGTATGCGATAAATAACAACATTAATTCTTCAGATGTATTTATGGACCATGCTGGAATATCAACATATGATAGTATATATAGATTAAAAGAAATATTTGGTGTTAAAAAAGTTGTAATTGTAACGCAAAAATATCATCTTTACAGGGCAATTTTTATAGCAAGAAGTCTTGGAATAGAAGCATATGGAGTAAGTGCAGAAGATATTCATTATAATGGTCAAGCTTTAAGAGAGGTAAGAGAAATACTTGCAAGAGATAAAGATTTTGTTAAAAGTCTTCTTAAAGTTAAATCTAAATATAGTGGTGAAACTGTATTAGTAAGTGGAGATGGAAATGTTACTAATGATGAATATACATTTGAAAGGTAGGATGTAAATGATTCTTTTTTTAGAAATTATAGTTAGTTTGGTATTATATACATATTTTATGGTACAAAGTAGTAAAAATCCATTAGACATTATTTATGACTATCCACCTAAAATAGTTAAAAGAGTTGAAGAAATGGGACTTGTTGACACTAGAAAAAGAAAAACAAGTAATTGATTAAATCATTAACATCGCTTCGGTGCGAAGATTATTGTTTCTGGAGCAATACCAAAGGGTATTTGAAACTCTCAGAGCAAATTAGTAAATAACTAATCTCTATATATAAAATACCATGAAAATTGTAAAATGTGTATAGTTTTTTCAATGAATAGCTAAATATGTGATATAATTTTTTTAGGAGAAGATATTTATGAACATTGATTTTGAAAGAGATAATTACAAATTTAATGCTAGAGTTTCAGCAATTATTTTAAATAAAGAAAAAAATAAAATTTTATTATTTAAAATTGAAGATGGTAGAGATTATTTTTTATTACCAGGTGGAAGAATTGAATTATATGAAGATAGTTTAAGTGCTATTAAAAGAGAAGTTGTAGAAGAATTAGGATATACTATTGATTTTAATTTTTGCTCTATACAGGAAAATTTTATAACAAAAAACGATAAGAAAATAACACAATTTTGTTTTTGCTATAAAGGAATTTATGATGGTGTTATTTCCAATGATAGATTTGTTTGTAAAGATAATAATAATCAATACTTTTATTGGATAGATATTGATAATTTAAAGAATTACAAATTCTATCCAAAATCAACAATAAAACTAATTAATTCAAATAAATTAGAACATATTGTAGAAAAAGAAATTTAATATAATTTAATAATAGATGCTTAAGTAAATATTGATTCAAAAATTATGATAGCTATAAGGAGGAATACATATAATGACAAAAACAATTGAAGATATAACAAATTTTATTTTTGTTGGTAAATCTTTAGAAGAATTATCTCATTATGATCTGTTAATAATAAATGCTGATTGGGTTGAAGAACAATTATCTAAAGATATAAGAATAATGAAAGATAAAAACATTATAGATGATAACACAGTGTTTATAGTATGTGAAGGACATCAACCAAATAATAATAGAAGTAGTGCTAATATATTAATAGAATATTTAAATAAAGAAAATATAAATAATAAAATGATTATATCTGATAAATATATTAGTAATCCTGAAATATTAAAAAATATAGATAAATTAGTAGATATAAATAGTTATAATAGAATACTTAGAATAGCAAAAGATTTTGTTGCTAGAAGATGGTTTATGAATGCTAGTAACTATAATTTTCCTATTGATAAATGCGATTTTTATGGAGTAGTAGATAATAGAAATATAAGTAAAACAGAATGGTATAAAAGTGAAATAGGTATTAATCAAGTAATGAAAGAGTTTATTAATATAGGAAATCTAACCATTAATAAAGAACTTAGTATAAAATAATATATAAAATATGTATAATTTATGTGCAATATGCGATTATTAAAAAAGTTTTATAATATATAGAAGGAGAATTAATTAAAAATGAATACAAGTCTATTTAATAAGGCATTCAAATCCAATGAAAGTTAATAACACTTTTAATAAAGACAATCTACAATTGCAAAATGAAAAGTCTTCTCTTTCAATTGAGGGAGAACAAATTGCTAAAGATAAATTAAATAAAAAGGGAAAATAATAATTATAATAACTTCTATAGAAGAGTGTTATAAGAGAGTAGTAATAGATGGAAAGAAATAAGTAAAAACTATAATGAAGAAGAACTAACTAGATATCAAAATAGAAAACTTGGTATGTTTGAGTGGTATAAATCATTAAATAAATTTTTAGAAAATGTTGATAAATTAAAGATGGTTATAAAATGACAAAAGCAGAAATAAATAAAAGAATATTTGAATTACAGTTAGATGATGAAATTATTAAATTTGTAGATGAAAGATTGTCTGAACTAGAAACAAATAGCCAAGAAAAAATTGTTGGACAAAATTATACTGATAGCTTTCAAGACTATATATCACAGAAAATCCATTATAAAGCAGCTGAAAACTTTGATGATTCAGAATGTCCCGATTTAGTTTATGATGATAAAACACCATATATTAATTTGATTAAAGAAATCAAAAAGAGTTCTTGGTATAACGAGCTAACACTGGTTTCTACAATATTCTTCACTATTCATAATTATTTGCCAAGTGATGATATTGGATTAGGTAGATATTTAATTTATGCATCTCACAAAAGTCTTATGTAATAAGGGTTTATTTAATGTGATGATATCAATCACTTATGCTCTTGCTAAATTGTTCAATTAATTTCACAATTTATGGGCCAGTATGTCACATTTGTGGGATTTTAAAATTGATGTAGGAAATAGTAAAAACACATGGTATAATAATAATGTAAGGTTGTGATTATATGAGAATAGACTATGACTTAATTGAGAAAATTAATGATGAAATATATGATAATGATGATTATTATAATGAAGAATATTATCAAGTATTATGTAAAAAAGCTAAAAATTTGCAACAATATATTTCTAAATATAATATAACAGATCCTTTAACTAAAGTTATATTAGGACAAGAATGGATGGATTATGATTTAGTAAAGGAAGAATTACAAAAAATTTCTTTATCAGAAAGTCAATTTAAAAGGTTTGAAAAAATAAAATCAAATAATAATGCCTGGTATGAAACAATGAATCCACTTATGTTAGATGACAAATATTCTTTTTTGGATAAGTATATGGATTTTATAACAACTGATATTAGAATTCAACAATTGATTTTAAGTTTAGATGATAATAGTTTAAACCTATTCTCAAAAATGTATGAAAAAATTGATAAAGAAACTAGCAATGCAATTCCTTATATATCAAGAATTCTTGGTTTAATAGGAACCTCAGTTACAGCTAGTTTAATGACATTTCAAAACTATAATGGTGGAATGTTTAGAAAGAAAAATCAAAGTTTTAGTAATTTATCTTTAGCTTTTCAAAATGAACAATTAACGGAACATGATTTAGACTTATTGATATTTATCTTTTCAAATAATAATTTTGATTTTAATGTTAATAGTATTTCTGATCTTAGAGGTTTTGAAAATGAATTGCTTGATTTTGTAAATGAATCAATGAATAACTTTAAAAATCAAAGTGGATATTCTCCCGATGATATAAATAATATTAAATCTACAATACTAATGAGAAGCTTTGGTATTCAACTAGATTATGCAAAATCAATACTTGAAAAGTTTAATTTAAATGGAATAGAATTTGATAAAGATAATAATTATATTTCTATGTACAGAAGTATTTATAATGTTGTTAATGAAACAGATGTCAATAAATTATTTACAATATATGATAACATTTCTAATAATTGCGAATTTAGTTTAGATTATATGACAATATCATTATTTGAAAATGGAATGAGAGATATATTCTTAAGGCACTTAACTAGTTCTACATTTAAATGTGATGGTAATAATTATGAAATTCAAGACGGCGTAAAAATATTTGATGCTGGAACAGATTTTAAAGTTATATTAACTTCTGTAGGAGCATATAAACCTGAAATGGAAACACAATTAAATTATTCACAATATTGGAATAGCAATTCAATTAGATCACATGGTAATTGTTGTAGTTTAATTGCAAATAACAATTTATCAACTGCAACCATTAGAAATATTTGTTTAGGATTTTCAAACTTTGAAGATGGGATGTTGTTATTGTCAGGATCAAATGATTTAAACTCTACACCTACAAGTAGACAAATTAATTCTCAAGATCACTTTGGAAAATTTATGAGTGCAAATTCTTTAATAGATAACACACGAAGTGATTATAATGAGCTGGTGTTTGAAAGAAGGGATTTATCTTCAACTAGAGAACATTATAAGAAAAATCCAGATTATGTTGTAATGTTTGAAGAATTGATTGATAATGATGTTAATAATCAAGAATTAGATGAAGAAACAAAACAATTACTAAGTGAACAAGAAAGAATAAAAGGAATATCATTAAAGGCTGCTCAAGATTTTGATATTCCTATTGTAAAAATTAATAGAGAAAAATGTGCTGTATCTGAATTATTTAAGATTAATAAAATGGTTGAAGAATTTTATCAAACACACAAGCCAGCTTTATTAACAAGAATTGTTGTTGATTTTGAAAATAATAGAATGGGTTTAAGATATCCACATAATTATTTGAGAGAAAAATATTTTTCAAAGGTCATTATAAACAAATTATTAGCTGAAATTATAAATGATATTAATGCAATTGAAGATATTCAATTAAAGACAATGAATATGGAAACATTAAAAAATTCTATTCTAAATGAAAAACACAAGATAGAACAAAGTGAAAATTTTATAAAACATTCGCAAGAATTAGGTATTGATTGTGATTCTTTAATTGAAATGATTGACAATTCTTTAATTAGTGAAGTGGATAAAAGGTCAGGAGAAAATAGATTATGATAACAAATAAAGAACATAGTAATCTTTTGAAAAATTATAAAACCAGTTTAATAATAAATGAATTATATAATAAACCAAAGTTTATAAAAGTTATGTTTGGAAATAAAGAAGTAAATTTTGAATACAAGATTGATAAAGTAAATATTGCTGATACTTGGAATCCAAATACATATGATCCAGAACAAATGGGAGGTTTTAATTTTTCAACTGAAGATAAAATATTAAGATGGTTAGTCCGTGGTGATACAATTTATGATGTAATAATTCCTGAAGATGCAGAAGTGATTGATTGTCCAAGCAAATCAGCACCTCATGGAGTATTTAGAAGTAATAAAATAGTATTAATAAATCCTAGACCTGTAACTGATGAATTGGCAATGAAGTTTTATTTAAAATCAAATTTACCAGAAAAATCTTATTATAAGTCTTTAGCTGGTGTGGCCATTAGAGGATATAGAAATACAAGTTTAAAAATAATTGAGGATAAAATTAACAAAGAAAACATCGATTTAGTATTAAGTGAGATAGATGATTTTGTAAAACATTTTCAAAGCAGTGGTACTGCCGAAAATGGAAACGAAGTTTATAATGAAGTTATGGATATTTTATATAATATTAAGAATAATAATTAAGCGGATTTGATCCGTTTTTTTATGACCATAATTATGGTTGATTATGTATGTATTTCGACCATAATTACTATTTTTTTGTATACAAAAAAA
>FR902207.1 GCA_000438415.1 Clostridium sp. CAG:628 | reverse complement strand
AGAAACAGGTTGCTAATGTGACCTGTTTTTAGTATAATATTAATGAAGGAGAAGATTTTATGAATTTTCAAAAAGTAGAACTTTCTAGTGTAGCAGTTAGAACTACTCAATATCCAACTGATAACTTACCAGAATTTCTAATTGTAGGTAGAAGTAATGTTGGAAAAAGTAGTTTTATAAATACACTAGTTAATAGAAAAAGCTTGGCAAGAACAAGTGCTAAACCAGGAAAAACACAAACACTTAATTTTTATAATATAGATGATATGTGTTATATAGTAGACGTACCAGGTTATGGTTATGCTGCAGTATCAAATGCTAAACAAGAAAAATTTGGTCTTATGATTGAAGAATATATAATGAATAGACCAAACTTAAAACATGTTTTCTTGCTTATTGACTATAGACATAAACCAACAGAGAACGATCTTATCATGTATGACTTTCTAAAATATTATAACCTACCAGTAACAGTAGTATGTACTAAATATGATAAAGTAAAAAAATCTCTAAAAGATAAACAAAACAAAATAATTGAAAACACAATAGATGTTGCAATGGGAGATGAAATAATATACTTTAGTAAAATAACAAAAGTAGGTAGAGATAAAATAATTAGCATTATGGAAAGTAAAATAAACAATTAAAAAACAGGAGGGTTTTATGGTTAAAAATATAGGAGTATTTAAAGATTTTAATGATGATAGCATAAAAAGTGTTTTCAAAACTGAAAACAATGAAATAATAGAAATGACTCTTTTACAAAATAAAGAATATGAAGATATAATATGTGTTCCAACACATCACTTCTGTAACTTAGGATGTAAAATGTGTCATTTAACTAATAACAAACTTAATAAAAACATGGTTGGAATAACTATAGAAAACTTTTTAGAGAGCCTAATGTATAGCTTAAGAGTTCAAGAAACTAATACTAAAAGAACTAATAAAAAAAGATTACTAATTAGTTTTATGGGAGTAGGAGAACCTCTTTTAAATATAAATTTAATAAAAAAAGTTTATAAATATGAAAGTTTAATAAAAGAAAACTTGGGTTATGAAAGTGTTGCCTATGCATTAAGTACAATGATGCCAAATGAGGAATTAAAAGGGTTAACTGAATTTGTAAACACCAACAACATGCCTTTAAAAATACATTTTAGTCTGCATTCACCAATAGATGAAAAAAGAAAGGCTTTAATACCATTTACAAAAGTAACTGTTTCCAAAGCATTAGACTTATTAAAAAACTATAGTGATATAATAAGTAAAAACGAAGCTATTATGAATAAACATAAATTACATCATAAAAGTAATGACTTAGTAGAAATACATTATACATTAATTAAAGGAATAAATGATACTTCTATAGAACTAAATGAATTAGTTAATCTACTAACTGATAAAAATATTACTATTAAATTTATTAGATTTAATCCAAAAGAAGAAATGAAAATAAGTCTAGAAGAAAATAAATGGTGTGAAGAATTAAGTAGTCATAATATCAAAGTAAAAACCTACACCCCACCTGGTAAAGAAATAGGTGCTTCATGTGGAGAATTTACTCGTCATTATTATCATGAAGAAATAGAAACTCTTTCTGACTTAGAAGAATTTAATAAATGGAAAAACATACATCAAATATATGAAAGTCAAAGAACTGATAACTTGTCATGGGATGAATACTTTATGTCTGTTGCAAAACTAACATCTATGAGAAGTAAAGACCCAAATACCCAAGTGGGTGCAGTAGTAGTAAGTAAAGATAACAGAATACTTTCAATTGGATATAATGGAAGTCCAAATAACTATGATGATATAAGGTTCCCATGGAAAAGAATCGGACCTAAACTAGAAACTAAGTATCTATTTGTAGTACATGCTGAAAGAAATGCAATACTAAACTATTTAGGTAACAGAACAGACTTTCAAAATGCAAAAATATATGTAGACTTATTCCCATGTAATGAATGTGCTAAAGAAATAATTCAGTCAGGTATAAAAGAAGTAATATATTTATCAGATAAATATGCTAATACTGAAGAAACAATTGCGTCTAAACAACTATTTGACATGTGTGGAGTAAAATATAGACAATTAAATATAGATAAAGAAGTAACATTAAAACTAAAAATATAATTAAATAATAGAAAAAAGATTACCTAAAATTGATGTGAACCCCAAATAGTAGACATTAATAAAA